>NZ_JAVCWM010000014.1:0-223300 GCF_030846495.1 Massilia scottii
TTGGCCAGAGTTCGTGCTTCGTTGGCTCTTGCATGTTCGTGACTCCTGAGTTGATGGAGCCCCGATTCTGGATGCCGAAAATTAGCAATGGAAGGTGGGGTAAATAGACCGCTTACACTCGATCAGTCGTTGTGGGGGAATTTTTTTTGCCAGCTCCAGTTCTCGTTCCAAGAGAGGCGGCGTGCCATATTTGAACTCGAAAGCGTAAGTGCCGCCGGCATCCATCATAAACTTTAACCAAGTCCACTTCTCAACGCCATTGTCGGGCTGACCTTCGCTCAGCTCATACAACAACGTGTGGCATTCACCCGACAAACCAAATTGATGTTTGGCGTCCGTTTCAAAGTAGAACGCTTTGTAAACTACCCGCCTGTCCCCATCGACGATGCTGTTCTCATAGAGCAATTCGATCCTGTCCCACGCGGTGGTCATGAGGTAGGCCAGCTCTAAAGCAATTTCCTTTTGAAGTTCAACAATTCCCATCACTTTAAACCTCCGGCTATTTCTACTGGGCGGGCGCAAATGCAGGCCTAATTTTGAAACAATATTCAGCAGAACAATGAAGCGCTATTACGGCAAATGAGTGCCACCGTTGCACAAAGCGATCCCGGAGTAGCCGCCCTGTCACCGCCGTCGAGTACAATCGGCAGGGACCGGCCAGATCCGGACGTTGCAGCTGTTGAAACAATATTGCGGTGGTCACCATCGGATTGCTTGTTACCATTGCCATCAGCTGCGCTGGTATCACGTATCAGCCTTCCGCGTCTTCCACGCCAGCCAATAATGTGAGCAAGTATCCGTATCGAGCGGCTTCATCAAATGATGATCAAAGCCAGCTATCCGCGTCCCTTCGCGATCATGTTCTTGGCCATAGCCTGTCACTGCAATTAGCAAGGCGCCGGCCGTTTCCGGCTGTGCCCGTAAGAACCGGGCAAGCGTATTACCATCCATTTCGGGTAAGCCGATGGACGGACTGCGGCCGCCAGTCGCAATAGATCAGTCGTCCGTCTCCAATTTCGCGGAGGCGAAATCAGGCATCGACCTCGTTCATTGAGCACGGCATGTCATTAATGCTGGTGTGCGCATTCCTCGATGACGTGGTTGACGCTTGATTCTCATCGATCAGTTTGTTTGCCAGAAGCTAGCCTGAACGTAACACCTCCATCCCATTCTCGGGGCTCAACGCGGATCAACTGATGGAGCATGCAAGCACCGTCAGCTCCCCGCATCGCCCTCCCGGCGCTCTCTGGCCACGATCAATTCGGTGTAGTCGTTCGCCCAGCCTTCGTTGTGTGCCTGCTCCAACAGCGCGATGCCGCCGGCGGTATCCTGCTGATCAAGCAGCCACTTGGCCTCGGCAGTGTAGAAAGCGGCATCGCCGCTGCCGTCCGCGATGCGCTTGCGGCGCAATGCCGAGGCCTCTTCGGGCCGGCCGGCGGCCTGCAGGGCGCTTGCCAAGATCGAATCGGTGTAGTCGTCCGTGTAGCCCTTGCTGCGTGCTTGCTCCAGCAGCGCGATGGCGCCGTCGGCGTCGTGCTGATCGAGCAGCCACTTGGCTTCGCCGTTGTAGAAAACGACATTGCCGCTGCCGTCCGCGATGTGCTTGCGGCGCAATGCCGAGGCATCTTCGGGTCGGCCGGCCGCCTGCAGGGCGCTCGCCAGGATCGATACGGTGTAGTCGTTCGCGCAGCCCCTGATGCGTGCCTGCTCCAACAGCGCCATGGCGCCGGCAGTGTCGTGCTGATCGAGCAGCCACTTGGCTTCGTCGCTGTAGAAAATGGCATTGCCGCTGCCGTCCGCGATGAGCTTACGGCGCAATGCCGAGGCATCTTCGGGCCGGCCCGCCGCCTGCAGGGCGCCAGCCAGGGTCGATTCGGTGTAGTCGTTAGCGCAGCCCCTGATGCGTGCCTGCTCCAACAGCGCGATGGCGCCGGCAGTGTCGTGCTGATCGAGCAGCCACTTGGCTTCGTCGCTGTAGAAAGCGGCATTGCCGCTGCCGTCCGCGATGTGCTTGCGGCGCAATGCCGAGGCCTCTTCGGGCCGGCCCGCCGCCTGCAGGGCGCCCGCCAGGGTCGACTCGGTGTAGTCGTTCGCGCAGCCCCTGATGCGTGCCTGCTCCAACAGCGCGATGGCGCCGGCAGTGTCGTGCTGATCGAGCAGCCACCTGGCTTCGTCGCTGTAGAAAGCGGAATTGCCGCTGCCGTCCGCGATGTGCTTGCGGCGCAATGCCAAGGCCTCTTCGGGCCGGCCGGCGGCCTGCAGGGCGCTCGCCAGCATCGACTCGGTGTAGTCGTCCGCGCAGCCCTTGCGGCGTGCCTGCTCCAACAGCGCGACGGCGCCGGCGATGTCGTCTTGATCGAGCAGCCACTTGGCTTCGTCGCTGTAGAAAGCGGCATCGCCGCTGCCGTCCGCGATGTGCTTGCGGCGCAATGCCGAGGCCTCTTCAGGCCGGCCCGCCGCCTGCAGGGCGCCCGCCAGGATCACCGCCACCTGTTCGTTGATGGCAACTGCCGGCGCGTTCGCGATGGCGGCTAAAAACTCTTGCAAAGCTCGCTCGCCGCAACTAATGGCGGCATGGCCGAAGTTGGCCCAGGAGGGGGGGAAGCTCGGGTAAATCTGCGCGGCCGTGCGAAACAACTCCAGCGCGCGTGCATCGTCCTTGCCGTACAGCTTGCGGCGGTATTCGCCAAGAAAGCGCATGGCCTTGCCATCGTCGGGGGCAACTTTGAGCAGATAGTCGAGGACGATACAGACCCGCTCGGCCTGTCGCGGGCCTTGCGCCACGAGCGATTTCTCCATGCGCCACAGGATCGAGGCCGCTTCGCCCGGCCGCCGGCCCAGCAATTCCGCAGCGATTTCGGTAATGCGCCACGTTTCGCCGGCTTGCTCCAGATGGTACAAGGCTTCCAGCGCGCGTCGGATGTTCGCTTCAAGCAGATTGTTCTGGCCCTGCAGGTCGCTCATCCAGAAACTGGCGATATGACGTTGCAGGTCGAGCGTACGCGCCGCATCCGGCGCCAGTTTGTGTGCCTGCTCGGCCGCCAAGTCGTGTAGATAGAACCACTCCGCGTCTTCGGCCAACAGGCGGCGGCGGATCAGCGACTCGCCGGCCGCCGAGCTAGTCATCACGGTCTCAAGCCGTGCCAGGTGGCTGTAATGCAGGCCGCTACGGTACAGCGAACAGGCGTATAGCAGTGCGCGTTCGGGCGGGGCCAGCACGTTTTCGTAGATGTCGCGAAACAGCTTGGCATACAGTTCGAGCGCATAGTCGTCGGCGTACTGGCGCAAAACCTGCTCCGGCGTTGTCTTTTTTTCCGCCGCCAGTTGTGCCAGCAACGCCAGTCCGAAAGCATGGGCGCCTCGCCCATGGCCGCCGCCCATGCGCTGGAAAATATAGTCAATCTGCGTCTTATTTAGCGTCCAACCGCCGCAGTCAGACACGGGCGGGGAGGCAAGGTACTGCTTCATCGCCGCCCTCGGCAGGCCGCTCGCCTCAATGGTCGTCAGCTCCTCGGGTGCTTCCCGCGTTTCGAGCACGATCACGCTGCCGGAATAAGCCTTCACCAGCGCGGACAGCAGGTCGGCGATGCCAACGCACTCAGGGCGCCAACGGCCGCCGTTGAACCACAGATGCCCCCGTTCTATATGCAAAAAGAAGGCTGGCGTGCGCGCGCTCATGGCCAGCAGTTTGGCCGCCATTTCCTGTGCATTGGCGGCGACGGGCAGACGGGGCCGCTCGTCGTAAATACACAGTAAGTTCGCCAGTGCGCCGAATAGGTCGGCGGCTCCACCGTGCTCCTGTGCGACGTGGGTGTGCATGCGTAAGTGGCGCCATGCAGGGAGCTGGCGCAACTCCCTAGCGATGACGGTTTTGCCCGCGCCGGTTAGGCCGCACAGGGCCAGCAGAGGGGTTCTTTGCAATTGCAGGGAACAGTTTTCCAGGATGTCGTCGAGCCCGTAGTGTCCGCGCGCCGCCGCGCCGTCCGGTACCGCCTCGGCAGGCGTGGCGGGGCCGGCCGGCGGGGGAGTGACGGGCGCCACTGCCGACGCACCATCGTCGTGCAGGCTCATCAGAAATGGGGCAAGGTCGGCGTAATTGTCGCCATAGGCGAGCGGCTGCAACCACGGTGCGTCAGCGAGCTTCTCCTGAAAGCCTTTGACATCTGCGTCGCGACACAGCAAGTAGTGACGCGGCACCACGTCGTGAAGCGCGTCACGAGCCCATTCGATGAGCCGGGCGAAATTCGGATCGAGCACCGTGTCGCCGCAACCGACGAATAGCAGCGTGCGATTGATGGCAAGCGATTTGAGCACGGCAGCTGCGTGTCCATCATCTTTGACCGTGTCATAACTGCGCGAGCCGAGTACGACGGATTCCGGTTCCGTATAGTGGCCATGCAGGTGCAATACGGCATTGTTCGCCGTACTCGCCAATACCTTCTCAACCTTGTTTGACTCGCGCCATGTGACGGCGGACCGGCCCGTGGCGTCCTCAATCAGATTGTCATAGTTTAAGGTGGCAAGCCAGCCCGGCATGGTCCTGAGTGCCATAAGGATAGGAGGTAGTGGATCAGGCGCCTTGATTTGGCCGATCGTGTCTTCCAGCCAACCCCTGAAAACGCCAAGCGAGCTTTTTCTCATCCTTTGCGTAATGTCTTCGGCCACCAGAAGCAGTAAGCTGATGGTACCGATCTTTATCAATCCGCGATGCGCATCAGCTTCGTCTCCGGTCATGAGATTATTACTTCGGCAATACTCGACACCGTACGCCAGTAGACCTTGCCATGTCGCCACTGCGTGATCCGCTATTTTCAGGCCAGGGCAGGCAGCGACGGAAACGCCGGTGCCAACAACGGTGACGACGTTGCCGACGGCAAGGGCGGCCTTTAATTTGTCGATCTTTATTTGTTTCATCAGGATGCTCATGGGCGGGGCGCGGAGTTGCGAAGAAAACATTTTCAGAGTATCTGTTGAGTATCAGTTGCTGTCAACGAGGATGCGGGGTAATCCCCCATCGCCCTGCGCCAAGCAGGGCGGCAACAAGTCCCACATGCACAAAGATGCCGTTTCCTATCGCGTGTTGGCACAGCAGCCAGGAGCTGCCGTTCGCGCAATACGACACTGCTTACCTCTGTTGAACAGCTAACCTCATTGGATTTCCTCGCGGCAGATGCGCGCGCATAAGCTATCAAGCGTTTGGAATATCGATTCCTCATTGATACCTAAGCTATATAGGTCTTGCAAAACCTCCTTACGCAGATTGGCTGGAAAGTCAATTCTAGCTAGATATTTGCAAGGCTTTTGTTCTCCAAAATAGTGGGTAAGCGGACTGGACGACGAACCATGGACGGTAAAGCAGCCTTGCTGACTCTTAATTCGCGAATTCGAGTATGGCGACTCCAATGCGATTGGCATTTCAGGAAGCGGTAGCACTTCCCCACGCTGAAGTGCTTCGGGGAGATAAGCATCAAGGTTGAACTCGCCTACAGTCGTTTTGATGATGCGATCGTCCAGTCCACCGGGACAATGCACCTCTCCAAGGGACATGGTGTGTGAATTGAGATCATGCGGTTGCAAGCTCCAAACGGAGAATTTCTCGTTTGGGTCGGCGGTCTGAGTCGCGGCAAAGTAAAGCGCGACCAAAGGAGATTTTGTCCAGTCAAGCAATCGCGTGGGCAGGCCATGGTGTTGCATTAACGCGAAGGTTTCCCATGGATTGGTTGGTCTCAACGTATAGGATTGATAATTGACCAAAAAACTATGAACAAAGTTCGATTCCCAATCGCGCTGGCCTCGCCATATCAGTCCAGGGACAAGTGCAAATCGTGAACTGCCGGCACCACGAAACCACGATTCTGAGTTTTTTGACCCACGCGAGAGAATGGTGACTTTCTCTATGAAGCTCACGACAGAATCAACTTCAATAGATCGAGCCGTCATGGAATATCTCCTATTTTAAGATTAGAAATACTACTACGAGATGTTGAGTTAAGGCGGGAAATGCGCATTGGGAAGCAGCCGACGAGATCCTGTGCTTGCCGCAAAGGTCGAGTAAGCGAACGGCAGCTTTGGGGCGGAAGCCGACGTACGCGGCCGCAGTCCGGGCGCTAAGATGACGGCCGTGTTCGCAGCCGGACTGATGCCATGGCCCAAGAACTTTTTCCCGAAGACCTTTGGTCGCTTATAGAAGCTCATCTTCCAACTCACCATAGATTGCCGAAAGGTGGGCGACCGCGAATCAACGATGGTGCAGCCCTAACGGTAATCTTGTTTGTCCTCAGAACCGGAATACCTTGGGAGTACCTGCCGCGTGAGCTTGGGTGCGGCAGCGGCATGACGTCCTGGCGTCTCCTTCACGAATGGATGCAAGCGGGTGTTTGGCAGAGCGTCGACGAGGCAGTCCTGCGTCGCCTGTTGGAGGTACGTCGAGATGTTTTGTTAGGGGCTCTTAAGCCCCGATCCGCTTCCAGTACAACAGCGTGCCCGTCAGGCTGCCTTGGGGCTTGAGCGCATAGTCGGGAATCTCGCCGGCCAGGGTGAAGCCATGTTTCGAGTAGAGCCCGGCAGCGCCGCCCTCGCTAGCGGTATCAAGCACCAGCAGGGTTTTGCCGCTTGCCACGGCAGCAGCCTCGGCAGCTTGCAGCAGGGCCGCCGCGATGCCGCGTCCCCGGCAGCGCGGCAAGGTCATCATCTTGGCGATTTCCGCGCGGTGCGGCTGGTTGGGCGGGCAGTCGAGCAGCAGGCTGACTGTCGCCACCAGTTGATCGTTCTCAAAAGCGCCGAACACGATGCGCTGGCCATCCGCCGCCGCTTGCAACGCGCGTTCCCAGAAGGCCCGCGCTTCCGAGGGTGCTAGCGGATCCATGAAGCCGACCGAGCCGCCTCGGGCGACCACCTCCGCCAGCAGTCCCGCGAGGGTGTCGATCAGTGCCGGCGTGGCCGCCAGCGGACGAATTTGAATGGTGGGCATGCGATCAGCTCCTTGAAAGAACAACCAGGTAACGGCAGGTATCTGCCCCATCATTGGCAATCGTCACCTCGGACGGCGGCCCGAAGCCGAGGCAGTCGCCGGCCTCCAGGCGGTGCTGTTCGCCGCCCTCCACCACCGTCAGCGGCCCCGCCTGCACCCAGATCGCCTGACGGATGTGCGCGTACGACGACGCCGGCAGCACCACCCGTTGGCCGGGCGGCATGTCGACCTGCACGATTTCCACGGGGTGATCGGGGCGCGCGTAGATTTGCCGGCGCACGTAGCCGCTGTCCGGATCGCGCCACAAAGGCTGCTGCGCCGCGCGCATGACGCGGCTGGCGTCGTCATGGCCTTCCGCGCGCAGCAGCAGGCCGGCAAGCGTCAGGTCGAAGGCGCCGGCCAGCCGCACCAGGATGACCGCCGTGGGGCTGGTCTCTTCGCGTTCGATCTTGCTGATGGTGGCCTTGGCAACGCCGGAACGGGCCGCCAGATCCGCCAGCGACCAGCCACGCGCATCGCGCTCCAGACGCAGCCGGCGGGCAATGGCAGCGCTTGTGTCGTCTTTTAATGCATCCATTCGTCCAATATAATGGACAGAATCGCCGAGCACAAGCCCCTGGAGGCAATAAAAAAGGCAGCGCCGGAGTTGCCGGGGCTGCCTTTCGCAGTTGCGTTACCGCTTGTATCAGCTGTTGAAGCCCTTGCCTTCGGCGGCGAGGCGCACCATCAGCGGGGCTGGCGTCCAGGCGTCGCCATGACGGCCCTTGGCGTACTTCTCCATCGCCATCAGCACATTGGCCAGACCGACCGTATCGGCATAGAACATCGGACCGCCGCGGAACACAGGGAAGCCGTAGCCGGTCAGGTACACCATATCGATATCGGAAGCGCGCATTGCAATGCCCTCTTCCAGGATGCGTGCGCCTTCGTTGACCAGCGAATACACCAGACGCTCGACGATTTCTTCATCGCTGATCTTGCGGCGCTCGACGCCGATGTCGGCCGAGTGCTTGACGATCATGTCGTTGACGTCTTTCGAGGCGTAGGCCTTGCGGTCGCCGGCCTTGTAGTCGTACCAGCCCGAGCTGGTTTTCTGGCCATAGCGGCCCATTTCGCACAGCAGGTCGGCGGTTTTCGAGTACGTGATTTCAGGCGACTCGACATAGCGGCGCTTGCGGATGTACCAGCCGATATCGTTGCCGGCCAGGTCGCCCATGCGGAACGGACCCATCGCAAAGCCGAATTTCTCGACGGCTTTATCAACCTGTTCCGGCAGGCAGCCTTCTTCCAGCAGGAAACCGGCCTGGCGGCTGTACTGCTCGATCATGCGGTTGCCGATGAAGCCGTCGCACACGCCCGACACCACGCCGGTCTTGCGCAGTTTTTTCGACAGCGCCAGGGTGGTGGCCAGCACGTCCTTGCCCGTCTTGGCGCCGCGCACGATTTCCAGCAGCTTCATCACATTGGCCGGGCTGAAGAAGTGGGTACCGACCACGTCCTGCGGGCGGCTGGTGAAGCCGGCGATCTTGTTCACATCCAGGGTCGAGGTGTTCGACGCCAGGATCGCGCCCGGCTTCATCACCGCGTCGAGCTGCTTGAAGACCGATTCCTTCACGCCCATGTCTTCGAACACGGCTTCGACGACGATGTCGGCCTGGGCGATGTCGGCGTAATTGAGCGTGCCGCTGATGAGGCCGACGCGCTGTTCAAATTTCTCGGGCGTGAGCTTGCCCTTTTTCATTGTGTTTTCGTAGTTCTTGCGGATCGTCGCGATGCCTTTGTCGAGCGCTTCCTGCTTGGTTTCGAGCAGGATGACGGGAATGCCGGCGTTGACGAAGTTCATCGCGATGCCGCCGCCCATGGTGCCGGCGCCGATGATGGCGGCCTGCTTGATCTCGCGCGTTGGCGTGTCGGCTGGCACGTCCGGAATCTTGCTGGCGAGGCGCTCGGCGAAGAAGGCGTGGCGCAGCGACTTCGATTCCGGCGTCTGGATCAGGTGCAGGAAGCGTTCGCGCTCGAACTTGATGCCGTCTTCAAACTTCCTGGTGACCGACGCGGCCACGGTTTCGACGCATTCGAGCGGTGCCGGGAAAGCGCCGGACATGGCCTTGACGGTGTTGCGCGAAAATTGCAGGAAAGCTTCGTGGTTCGGGTAGTTGACCTTGCGGTCGCGCACACGCGGCAGCGGACGCACATCGGCGACCTTGTTGGCGAAGGCCACGGCCGAATCGATCAGGTTGGCGTCGGAGGCAAAGACTTCGTCGAACAGCGCGGTGCCGGCGAATTTTTCCGATGGCACCGGGGTGCCGGAGACGATCATGTTCAGGGCCATTTCAAGGCCGACCACGCGCGGCAGGCGCTGGGTGCCGCCGGCGCCCGGCAGCAGGCCGAGCTTGACTTCGGGCAGCGCGATTTGCGCGCCGGGCATGGCGACGCGGTAATTGCAGCCCAGCGCCAGTTCGAGGCCGCCGCCCATGCAGACCGTGTGAATGGCGGCGACGACCGGTTTGGTCGAGCTTTCGGCGACCTGGATCAGCGAGTGCAGTGACGGTTCGGTGAGGGCCTTGGGCGAATTGAATTCCTTGATGTCGGCGCCACCGGAAAACGCCTTGCCGGCGCCGGTGATGACGATCGCCTTGACGGCGTCGTCCGCCAGCGCGCGGCGAATGCCGGCGACCGCGGCGGTACGCGTCTCAAGACCCAGTCCGTTGACCGGTGGATTGTTCAGTGTGATGACGGCAACGCTGCCATTGACCAGGTATTCGGCGCTCATGTCTCTTCCTTTGTTAGTGGGTTCAGCAGTCTTCGACTATACATCATAATAGAACGGTCGTATTATTTTTTGTGAGGGGAGAATGGAGGACCCTGGGTTCCCGCCAGGCCGCAGCTACACCTCCAACCACTCCTTCCGTACCCCCGCATCCGCCCTCAACTCCTGCGGCGTCCCCTCGAACACGATCGCCCCATGCCCCATCACATACACCCGCTGCGAAATCTCCAGCGCGATGGCCAGTTTCTGCTCCACCAGCAGCACCGAAATCCCCTTCTCCTTCAACGCCAATAAATACTCCGCCACCAGCGCCACAATCTTCGGCGCCAGTCCTTCGGTCGGCTCGTCGATCATGATCAAATCCGGATCGCCCATCAAACTGCGGCACAAGGTGAGCATCTGCTGCTCCCCGCCCGACAGAAACCCGGCCGCCACCGTGCGCCGTTCCAGCAGGCGCGGGAACATGTTGTACATATCGTCGAGCGACCAGCGTCCGACCACGCCAGTCTTCTTTTGCCCCAGAATCAGATTCTGTTCCACCGTCAGGGTTGGAAAAATATCGCGGTTCTCCGGCACATACGCCAACCCCTTGTGCGCAATCTGGAACGCCTTCAGTCCCAGCACTTCCTCCCCCTTGAACAGCACCGACCCGGTGGCATTGACCTGCCCCATCACCGCCTTGACCAGGGTCGAGCGCCCCACGCCATTACGGCCCAGCAGGCTGACAATCTCGCCTTTGCCGATCTGCAGATCGACGCCGTGCAGAATATGGCCCTTGCCGTAAAACGCATGCAGGTTCTTAATCTCCAGAATGGCGCTCATGCGGCGTCCTCGCTGCCTTCGTGGCCCAGATAGGCTGCCTGCACGGCGGCATTCGAGCGGATATTGGCCGGCGTATCGCAGGCAATCACCTCGCCATAGACCAGCACCGCGATTTTGTCGGCCAGCCCGAACACCACGCTCATATCGTGCTCCACCATCACCAGCGACTTGCCCACGGTGACCTTGCGGATCAATTCGACCGCCGCATCCGATTCCGAACGGCTCATGCCGGCGGTCGGCTCGTCGAGCAGAATCACATCGGCACCGCCGGCAATGGTGATGCCGATTTCCAGCGCGCGCTGTTCGGCATAGGTCAGCACGCCGGCCAATACCTTGCGCTGGCGCTGCATGCCGATCTGCTCCAATACCTCTTCCGCGCGTTCATGGGCGTCGCGCAAGCCATTCAAACGCTGCCAGAACGAGTATTTATACCCGAGCGACCACAATACCGCGCAGCGCAGGTTTTCATACACCGACAGCCGCTCGAACAGATTACTGATCTGGAAGCTGCGCGATAGCCCGAGCCGGTTGATCTCGAACGGGCGCAAGCCGCTGATGCTGTTCCCGTTGAGGCAAATATCGCCCGACGAAATATCGAACCGGCCCGATACCAGATTGAACAAGGTCGATTTACCGGCGCCGTTCGGGCCGATCACCGCGCAGCGTTCGCCTTTTTGCACGGTCAGGCTGGCGCCACGGATGATCTCGGAACGCCCGAAACTCTTGCGCACGTCTTTCAGTTCAAGTGCGGCCGTCGTCATGCGACACCTCCACGCTGTTGTGCCACGATTTCCGCATTAACGTCACTCCAGACTGCGTAATATCCCGGCTGGAAGCGCCGGTAGCCCACAAAGCCAGCGGCCAGCAGCGCGCCGGCCACCAGCCACGGTCCGGCCGTTTTGGTATCGATCTCCTGTCCGAAACGGGTCATGACGCTGCCGTTGGCGGCGTCCAGGGTCAGGTGGTAGAGCATTTCGGTGCCCATCACCATGCCCGCCAGAGCGGCCAGCACGCATGCGCCCACTGCCAGCAGCGGCTTCCAGATGCGCGCGAACTTGCGCGCGCTGGCGACCCGCAGCAGCATCAGGATCAGGCTGGCCAGTCCGGCCGGGGCGTAGCGCACCAGCAGAACGAAGAACAGGCCCAGATACAGTTGCCACGCTGGCGTGAAGTCCGACAGCATCACGGAAAAGAAAATGCCGACAATGGTGCCGAGCAAGGGACCGAAGAAAAAGCCAATCCCGCCGATGAACACGAACAGCAAGATGCTGCCCGACCGGATGGCGCTGACATTCTCGGCGCTGACGATCTCGAAGTTGATCGCCGACAGTCCGCCCGAAATGCCGGCGAAGAAGGCCGACAGGATCAGTGTCAGGTAGCGCACCCATTGCGTGTCGTAGCCGATGAATTCGACGCGTTCGGGATTGTCGCGCACGGCATTGGCCATGCGCCCGAGCGGCGTTTGCGTGAAGGCGAACATGGCCACCGTGCTCACGAACAGCCACGCGGCGATCAGGTAATACACCTGCACCTGCGGCCCGTAGGTGATGCCCAGGAAGGCTTCGCCGCGCACCCGGTTGGTGGTGATGCCGCCCTCGCCGCCAAAAAAGCCGGGAAACATCAGCGAGCTGGCAAACACCAGTTCCACCAGGCCCAGGGTGATCATGGCGAAAGTGGTGCCGGATTTCTTGGTGGTCACGTAACCGAACAGCACGCCGAAGCCCATGCCGGCCACGCCGCCCACCAGCGGAATGAGCGAGGTCGGCACCAGCGCGCCGAAGCCGGCATGGTTCATCGCGTGGATGGCAAAGAAGGCGCCCAGCCCGGAATAGACGGCGTGGCCGAACGACAGCATGCCGCCTTGCCCCAGCAGCATGTTGTAGGACAGGCCGAAAATCATCACGGTGCCGATCTGGGACAGGATCGACAGCGCCGCGCCCTTGGTAAAGATCAGCGGGGCCAGCACCAGGATCAGCGCAAAGCCGCCCCACACGAGGTAGCGCCCGAGGTTCAGGGGAGTGTAGGTGAGCCTCATTCGCGTGTTCCCATCAAGCCCTTGGGCCGGAAAATCAGGATCAGGACCAGCAGCAGGAACGGCAGGATGGCCGCGCTTTGCGAAATGGTCAGTTTCAGTACCTCGTAGCCGGGCGTGTCCATGGTGATGTTGGCGCCGATGCCGTTGAGTAAGGTCATCAGCGAGTAATCGAGCGCCACGGCGAACGTTTGCAGCACGCCGATCAGGATCGAGGCATAAAAGGCCCCGGCCAGCGACCCCATGCCGCCGACCACGACCACCACGAAGATGATGCTGCCGACCGTGGCGGCCATGCCCGGCTCGGTCACGAAGGCATTGCCGCCGATGACGCCCGCCAGCCCGGCCAGTGCGCAACCGCCGCCGAACACCCACATGAAGATGCGCGGCACGTTGTGGCCGAGCGCCTCGACCGCGTCCGGATGGCTGAGCGCCGCCTGGATCACCAGCCCGACCCGGGTGCGCGTGAGCACCAGGTAAATACCGGCCAGCATCGACAGCGCCACCAGCATCATGAAGCCGCGGTAGATCGGAAAACTGGTCGAGAACAGGGTGAACAGCGGTCCGTCGAGCTCCTTCGGAATCGGATACGGCACCGCCGCCCTGCCCCATATCAGCTGGACCAGCTCGACGACCAGGAAGGACAGGCCGAAGGTAAAGAGCAGTTCGGGAATGTGGCCGTATTTATGCAGGGGACGCAGGCCGTAGCGCTCGACCAGCGCGCCGATCAGGCCGACCGCGACGGGCGCGAGCACCAGTGCCGGCCAGAATCCGAGCACGCTGCTGATGGTGTAGGCGATGTAGGCGCCGAGCATGTAGAAACTGGCGTGCGCAAAGTTGAGCACGCCCATCATGCTGAAGATCAGGGTCAGGCCGGACGAGAGCATGAACAGCAGCAGTCCGTAACTGATCCCGTTCAGCAGGGTGAACAGTGTGAATTCCATAGGTGTGATCAGGTTGGGTGGGCGTACGGGCCCCACCATGGTCGGAAACGCGAAGGTGGTGGACACGCGCGCCGTCGTTACCGGAACCGGGCCCGTCCACCCTGCAGTCGTGCCGGGGCTGGGCCGGCCGGCTTGTGGCCGGGCGGCGCGCCCCGCGGCCGTGGCGTTACGCCCCGGGCCGCTTCATCTGGCAGGAAGTCGGCTGGTTCGCCAGGTAGGCGTCGATCTTCTTGTCCATTCTCCAGCCGTAGCCGGTATTTTCCTGGTCGTACTTGATGTCCTTGCCGTTGGTCTTGGTCCAGGTGCCGATGTACAGCGGCTGCTGCAGCTGGTGGTCGGCCTTGTTCATGATGACTTCGCCGTTGATGCTGTTGAACTTGGCGCCTTCCAGGGCGAACGCCACTTTCACGGGGTCGGTGGTCCTGGCGGTCTTGATGGCCTGGGACAGCATGCCGATGGCGCTGTGGGTCTGGGCCGCGTAGTAATCGTCGTTGTATTTCTTCTTGAACGCTTCGACGATGTCCTTGCCGAGGAACTTGTCGTTGTTGACCATCCAGTTGCCGACGATCTTGACGCGGTCGGCGCCGGCCGCGCCCATGGCCGTCGGCACGCCCGTGGTGACGCCGTAGTAGGTGTAGAAGTTGGCCTTGAGGTCGGCGTCCTTGGCGGCGCGGATCAGGAGCGCCAGGTCGGCGCCCCAGTTGCCGGTGATGACGGTATCGGCGCCGGAAGCCTTGATCTTGGCGATGTAGGGCGAGAAATCCTTGACCTGGGCGATCGGGTGCAGGTCGTCGCCGGCGATCTTGATGTCCGGGCGCTTGCGTTTCAGGTATTCCTTGGCGGCGCGGCTGACGGCCTGGCCGAAGGCATAGTTCTGGCCGATGATGTAGACGCTCCTGATATCCTTGTTGGGCGCCATGTAGGAGGTCAGCGCCTCCATTTTCATGTCGGAATTGGCGTCGAAGCGGAAGTGCCAGAAGCTGCACTTGCTGTTGGTCATGTCGGGATCGATGGCCGCATAGTTCAGGAACACGACTTCCTTGCCCGGATTGCGCTCGTTGTGCTTGTTGATCGCATCGAGCAGGGCCAGGCCGACGCCGGAGCCGCTGCCCTGGGTGATGTAGCGGTAGCCCTGGTCGATGACGGTCTTGAGCAGGGTGAGGGATTCCTGTGGACTGGCCTTGTTGTCGAAGCCGACCACCTCGACCTTGTGCTCGCCGGCCCACTTTTGCTGGGTGGCCATGTCGGCGATCAGCTGGAAGCTCTTGAGCTGGTTCTGCCCGACCGGCGCGAAGGGCCCCGATAGAGGGTCGATGTAGGCAATCTTCACGGTTTCAGCCTGGGCCGAAGCCGACAGCAATGCAAACGAAACAGCCAGTGTCAACGGGCGAATAGTCTTGATCATGCGTCTCCATCCTTCTCTATTGTCTATGCGGGTCTGATGCCCTTGCAGCGAGTGCTGCCCATCTGGTGCTTGAAACCTCTTCTTGAATGTTCGTCGTACGGCTGTGCTTGCTGGATATATTCCGTCGAATCAGCGGCCGTCGCCCCCGCGCCAAGGCGGCCCTCGGCGGGGGCGACGGTATGCTCAAACCACCGGCAACTGATGCGCCTTGAACTGATCGCGCAGCTTGTTCTTTTGAATCTTGCCCGTCGCCCCCATCGGCAGTGCATCGATGAACACCACGTCATCCGGCATCCAGAATTTGGCGATCTTGCCTTCAAAAAAGGCCAGCATCTCTTCGCGCGTCACGTCCATGCCTGGTCGTTTGACCACCAATAACAGCGGACGTTCATCCCATTTTGGATGCGCGATGCCGATACACGCCGCCTGCAGCACCGACGGATGCGACATGGCAATGTTCTCCAGGTCGATGGTGCCGATCCATTCCCCGCCGGACTTGATCACGTCCTTGCTGCGGTCGGTAATCTGCATATAGCCGTCGGCATCGATGGTGGCCACGTCGCCGGTCGGGAACCAGCCATCCTGCAGCACGTCGCCGCCTTCATTCTTGAAATAGCTCCTGATAATCCATGGCCCCTTGACCAGCAAGTGACCGTAGGTGCTGCCATCCCACGGCAATTCGGTGCCTGCGTCGTCGACGATCTTCATGTCGACGCCGTACACCGCGTGGCCCTGCTTCTGCAAAATCTTGCGCTGCGCATCCTTCGGCAAGGCCAGGTGCTTGGTCTGCAAGCCACCCGCGGTGCCCAGCGGCGACATTTCCGTCATGCCCCAGGCATGGATGACCTCGACATTGAACTTGTCGATCAGGGTGTCCATCATCGCGGGCGGGCAAGCCGAGCCGCCGATTACCGTGCGCCGGAAGGTGCTGAACTGCAGCTGGTTCTGGAGCGCATGATTGATCAGGCCCAGCCAGACAGTCGGCACGCCGGCCGAGAAAGTGACTTTTTCCGCCTCGAACAGCTCGTACAGCGACTTGCCGTCCAGCGCCGCGCCCGGATACACCATCTTGGCGCCCGACAGCAGCACCGAGTACGGCAAGCCCCAGGCATTGACGTGGAACATCGGCACGACCGGCAGCACGGTGTCGGCCGAGGACACATTGAGCGCGTTCGGCATGGCGGAACCATACGCGTGCAGCACGGTCGACCGGTGCGAGTACAGCGCGCCCTTGGGGTTGCCCGTGGTACCCGACGTATAGCACAGCGAAGCGGCCGAGTTTTCGTCGAACAGCGGCCACTGGTAATCGTCCGAGCTGCTCGAAATGAGATCTTCGTAGCACAGCAGTTGCGGGATCCTGGTCTCGGCCGGCATGTGCTCGCGCCCGGCCATCAGGATGAAGGCCTTGACGGTGGTGCAGTGGGCGGCCACGGCTTCGATCAGCGGCAGGAAGGTCAGGTCGAAGTACAGGTACTGGTCTTCGGCGTGGTTGGTGATGTAGGCGATCTGTTCGGGGTGCAGGCGCGGGTTGATCGTATGCAGCACGGCGCCCGAACCGGACACCGCGTAATACAGTTCCATGTGGCGGTAGCCGTTCCAGGCCAGGGTGGCGACCCGGTCGCCGAGCTTGACGCCCAGGCCGGTAAGCGCATTGGCCATCTGGCGCGCGCGCTGGTGGCAGTCGCGGTAGGTGTAGCGGTGCAAGTCGCCTTCGACCCGCCGTGAAACGATTTCGGTGCTGCCGTAATGCCTTGCCGCGAATTCGATAATGCTGGAGATGAGCAAAGGCTGGTCCATCATTTGCCCCATCAGTGGGCTCATCGGGTAAGACGTCATCAATACTCCTGTCATTACGTTGCGGCCGCACTGCGGCAACCGTTGACTTAGTTTCGTACGACCGTGCTAAAACAGTCAATCAATTTCGATGGTGCAGCGCATCCAGACCAACCGGTCCACTGCCCCACGCTTGCGCCGGGCGCCCGCCAGCGCGTGCGGGCCCGGCCAAAAAATGGACGGTACGGTAGAATTCCGCTATTGTTTTCACCTACTACCGCGACTGGATCAGCTATTAACGTCGATGACTTGCCACTGGACAATTCCTTTGCCGAATTGCCTCCCGCTTTCTACACCCGGCTCATGCCCACACCGCTGCCAGCGCCTTATTTTGTGGCCGCCAGCGCGCGCGCGGCCACGCTGGTCGGGCTCGACCCGGCCGTGCTGGCGCAGGATGACTTCGTCGCCACCTTCACCGGCAACCACGTGCCGCCACGCGCCAAGCCGCTCGCGGCCGTCTATTCCGGGCACCAGTTCGGGGTCTGGGCCGGCCAGCTCGGTGACGGCCGCGCCATCCTGCTCGGCCAGCTCGCCGGTCCCCAGGGCCCGATGGAGCTGCAGCTCAAGGGCGCCGGCAAGACTCCTTACTCGCGCATGGGCGACGGGCGCGCCGTATTGCGCTCGTCGATCCGCGAATTCCTGTGCTCCGAAGCAATGGCCGCGCTCGGCATCCCGACCACGCGCGCCCTCGTCGTCACCGGGTCCGGCCAGGGTATCTTTCGCGAAACGGTCGAAAGCGCGGCCGTGGTCACGCGCATGGCGCCAAGTTTTGTGCGTTTCGGCTCGTTCGAGCACTGGTCCTCGCGCGACAAGCCGGAAGAACTGCGCATCCTGGCCGACCATGTCATCGCCACCTTCTACCCGGAACTGAGCGGCGCGCCGAATCCCTACCAGGCCCTGCTGCAGGAAGTCACCCGCCGCACCGCGCACATGATTGCGCACTGGCAAGCGGTCGGCTTCATGCATGGCGTCATGAACACCGACAATATGTCGATCCTCGGCCTGACGCTCGACTACGGCCCGTTCGGCTTCATGGAAGCCTTCGATTCCCAGCATATCTGCAATCACACCGACCAGCAGGGGCGCTATTCCTACGCCAACCAGCCCGAGGTGGGCCACTGGAACTGCTACGCCCTGGCCCAGGCCCTGCTGCCGCTGATCGGCAGCGTCGAGGAAGCGCAGGATGCGCTGGCGCTCTACCAGCCGGCCTTCGCCAGCAAGATCGACGAATTGCTGCGCGCCAAGCTGGGCCTGACCACGGCGCAAGAGGACGACGCGCAGCTGTTCGACGCCATGTTTACGCTGATGAACGACAGCCATGTCGACTTCACCCAGTTTTTCCGCAAGCTCGGCACGCTGCAGGCCGGCGATCCCGCGCAGGACAGCCCCTTGCGCGACATGTTTTATGCACGGGAGGATTTCGACGCCTGGGCGGCCCGTTACCGCGCCCGCCTGCAGGCCGAAGCGAGCGTCGACGCGCAGCGCAAGCTTGCAATGGACCGTGTCAACCCAAAGTATGTATTGCGCAATTACCTGGCCCAGGTTGCCATCGAAAAAGCGCAAGACAAGGATTTCTCCGAAGTGGCGCGGCTGCTTGCCGTGCTGGAGCATCCATTCGACGAACAACCCCACAACGAGCACTACGCAGCGTTGCCGCCCGACTGGGCGAGCCACCTCGAAGTCAGCTGTTCATCCTGAAAGAAGCTGCCATGTCCGATAAAGTCACCAAAACCGACGCCGAATGGCGTGCCATGCTCGACCCGATGGAATACGAGGTCACGCGCCACGCGGCCACCGAACGCGCCTTCACCGGCAAGTTCTGGGACCACCACGAGCACGGCATCTACACCTGCGTGTGCTGCAACACGCCGCTGTTCGCCTCCGACACCAAATTCGATTCCGGCTGCGGCTGGCCGAGCTACTTCAAGGCGCTCGACCCGGCCAATGTGATCGAAAAAAGCGACCGTACGCATGGTATGCTGCGCACCGAGATCATTTGCGCGGTCTGCGACGCGCATCTCGGCCACGTGTTTCCGGACGGCCCACCGCCGACCGGATTGCGCTATTGCATTAATTCCGCTTCACTGCGTTTCGACCCAACTTGAACCACCAATAACAACATGAAACTTCTGTTCGACTTTTTCCCCATTTTGCTGTTCTTCGGCGTCTTCAAGCTCGCCGAGATATATCAGCAGGCATCGTTCGCCATCGCCACCACCTATCTGGGCGGACTCGTTGCCGGAGGGAGCATCAAGCCGGACCAGGCGCCGATCATGATCGCCACGGTGGTCGCGATCGTCGCCACCACCTTTCAGCTGGTCTACCTCAAGCTGCGCGGCCGCAAGATCGACGCCATGCTGTGGGTGTCCTTTCTCATCATCACCTTCTTCGGCGGCATGACGATCTACTTCCACGACGACACCTTCATCAAGTGGAAACCGACCATCATCTACTGGGTCTTCGCGTTCGCCATGGGCGTGGCGCAGTTTGGCTTCGGCAAGAACCTGATGCGCCAGGCGATGGAAGCGCAGATCAAGCTGCCAGAGCCGGTGTGGAAGAACGTGGGCCTGTCGTGGATGGTGTTCTTCTTCGCGCTCGGCCTGGTCAACCTGCTGGCCGCGTTTGTCATTTTCAAGGGCAACACGAGCGCCTGGGTCAGCTTCAAGCTGTTCGGCATCAACGGCTTGCTGTTCGCCTTCATCATCGTGCAGACGCTGATGCTGTCGAAGCATATCGAAGCGGAGGAACAGGCATGAACATGGCTACCCGTCCCGAGCGCATCCGCGCGCTTCTCACGACCGCGCTCGAACCGAGCGTACTCGAACTGACCGACGAATCGGCCCTGCATGCAGGCCACGCCGGGGCCGCTTCAGGAGGCAGCCACTTCCGCCTCAAGATCGTCTCGGCGCGTTTCGAGGGGCTCAGACTCGTCATGCGACATCGACTCGTGTATGATTCCGTGCACGATATGATGCACAATGAAATCCATGCGCTTGCCATCACTGCGCTGGCACCGTCCGAGCTGTGATCATTGCGCCTTCAGAACGCGTTAAGAAATATGTCCGACAATTGAACGTAAAGTAAAAAAACTAATCTAACCTTTGTCCGAGTAACTTTTTCAAACAGGATTGAATAATGACCTTTAAGCCAGCCCGCTTGCTGTTAGCACTGATCGCCGTTGCCGCCATGCCTGCCTTTGCGCAGAATGCCGCCGTTGTCAACGGCAAGCCCATTCCTTTGGCGCGTGTCGATGCAGTCGTCAAGCAAGTTGTTGCCCAAGGCCAGCAGCCGGATTCGCCGGAACTGCGCGAAATGGTCAAGAAAGACCTGATCGCCCGCGAAGTCATGATGCAGGAAGCCCTGAAAAAGGGTTTCGAGAAAGACGCCACCGTCAAGCAGCAGCTCGACAGCGCGCGCCAGACCATCGTCATCAACGCACTGGTGCGTGACTATGTGACCAAGAACGCCGTCAGCGACGCCGACATCAAGGCCGAATACGAGCGCTATAAGCTGGCGACCGGCGACAAGGAATACCATGTGCGCCATATCCTTGCCGAGAACGAAGCCGACGCCAAGGCCATCATCGCCAAGCTGAAGGGCGGCGCCAAGTTTGAAGACCTGGCCAAGACCTCCAAGGATACCGGGACCGCCAACAGCGGTGGCGATCTGGACTGGGCACTGCCATCGTCGTTCCCGAAACCGTTCAGCGACGCCTTCGTCAGCCTGCAAAAAGGCCAGGTCGGCGAGAACCCCGTGCAAACGCCGGCCGGCTTCCACGTTGTCAAGCTCGACGACACGCGCCCTGCCAAGGTGCAAACGCTCGACGAACTGAAACAACAGATTGTCGATATGCTGCAGCAAAAGAAACTGCAAGCCTATCAGGAAGAAATGATCAAGAAAGCGTCGATCAAGTAAGATCGTACGGCCGGCGCACACGTGCGCCGGCGCTCGCTGGGCGAGATTGGCGGTATGATCCGTCCAGCCGCATACTTTTGTAATTTATAGGATCTAAAATAATGATGTTGAAGCCTGCCCGCCTGTTGTTAGCCATCCTCGCGCTGGCCGCTGCGCCTGCGTTCGCGCAGAAAACTAGTGCTCCGAGTAGTGCTCCTATTGCTACCGTCAACGGCAAAGCCATTCCAGCCGCCAGGGTCGATCAGATCGTCAAGCAGGTCGTTGCTCAAGGCAAGCAGACCGATTCCCCGCAACTGCGCGAAGCGATCAAGAAAGACCTGATCGGCCGTGAAGTCATGATCCAGGAGGCTGACAAGCAAGGCTTCGGCATGCGTCCTGAAGTCAAGTCCGCGCTCGAGAACGCGCGCCAGAGCATCATCATCAACGCGATGCTGGCCGACTACGTCAAGAAGAACCCGGTCAAGGATGCCGAGATCAAGGCCGAGTACGACAAGTACAAATCCACGGTCGGCGACAAGGAATACCACGCCAAGCACATCCTGGTGCCAACCGAAGAAGAAGCCAAGGCGCTCATCGCCAAGCTGAAAACCGGCAGCAAGTTTGAAGAGCTGGCCAAGGCCTCCTCGAAAGACGGCTCGGCGGCCAACGGCGGCGATCTCAACTGGGCGGGCCCGAACGACTACGTGCCTGAGTTCTCGAAGGCCATGGTCGCCCTGCAAAAAGGTGCGATCACCGACACCCCGGTCAAGACGCAGTACGGCTACCACGTCATCAAGCTGGAAGATTCCCGTGCGACCAAGATTTTGCCACTGGAAGAAATCAAGCAGCAAGTCGCCGAATCGCTGCAACAGCGCAAGCTGCAGCAGTTCCGCGAAGATCTGATGAAAAAGGCGACGATCAAGTAAATCTGGCCAGTCCGCTACAAGGGCGCATCCTCGGATGCGCTTTTTTTTCGTCTATTCGATTCCGGCACGCGACGCCGGCCGTCTACGCGGGTCATCCTAAGCAACTGCGACTTGCCCCCTACGCATTTCGGTGCCGTTCCATGGTCCTGGTAGCGTGCTTGACGAGATCTCTTCGGCACGTTGGCAAAAAAATGGTATATGATGACCATCATGCAGAGCTCAAAAACAAGGCGCAGTGCGTCAAGCCGCAAGGAAGCCACCCACGAACGCATCGTCGAGGTCGCCTCGCGGGCGATCCGGCGTAGCGGATACGCCGGCACGGGCGTGGCCGACATCATGAAAGAAGCGGGCCTGACCCATGGTGGCTTTTACGCCCACTTTGCCTCGCGCGACGCCTTGCTGGCCGAGGCGGCCGACCGGGCCGGCGCCGACGCAGTGGCCGCATCGGCGCGCATCGCCGCCTGCGCCGCCCCGGGTCAAGGCTTGCAGGCGCTGATCCACGCTTACCTGTCGCCGCAGCACCTGGCCGCCATCGAAGCCGGCTGCCCCGTGGCGGCCCTGTGCTCGGAGATGGCGCGCCAGGCGCCGGAAGTGCGGCGCGCCGCCACCCAGCATATCAAGGCCATGATCGATCTCATCGCGCGCCAGTCGCCGGATTGGGGCCAGCCCGGCGTGCACGAGCAGGCCGTCACCACGCTAGCCACCCTGATCGGCAGCCTGATGCTGGCGCGCGCCGTCGACGATCCCAAACTGGCCGACAGCTTTCTGCACAACGCAAAACATACCCTGGACCCTGCCGGCAACTGAACGCGGCGCCTCGCCGCGCCAATTTTTTGACTACGAAATATGATGATCGTCATATATAACACCCACCCCTGCCACTGAATCAGATTGCCATGAGATCGGAATAACATTATGAACAACAAAATTGCATTGGTCACCGGAGCATCCTCCGGCATCGGCGAGTCCACCGCGCAGCGTCTCGCGCAGGCCGGCTACACCGTCCACGGCACCACCCGCGCCGCCTCGCCGCGCGCGCAAGGCGCGGTGGACATGCTGACGCTGGACGTCACCAGCGACGACTCGGTCGAGACTGCGATTGCGGAAGTGCTGCGCCGCCATGGCCGCATCGACCTGCTGGTCAACAATGCCGGCTTCGGCGTGGCGCCGGCCGCCGCCGAGGAAAGCTCGATCGAGCAGGCGCGCGCCATCTTCGACACCAACTTCTTCGGCATGGTGCGCATGACGCGCGCCGTGGTACCTCACATGCGCAAGCTAGGCAGCGGCCGCATTCTGAATATCGGCTCGGTGCTCGGTTTCCTGCCGATGCCCTACATGGCCCTGTATTCGGCCACCAAGCACGCCGTTGCCGGCTATTCGGAATCGCTCGACCATGAGCTGCGCACCCTCGGCATCCGTGTGTCGGTGATCGAGCCGGGCTATATCAAGACGCCGTTCGACGCCAACTCGCTCGCGCCCGACCTGCCGCTTGCCATGTATGGCACGCTGCGTGCCGCCTTGAACGCGCGCGTGAAAGAGGTGCTGCTCACAGCGCAGGGGCCGGACGTCGTGGCGGAGACCGTCTTGCAGGCGGCAACAGCGGCGCACCCGAAGCTGCGCTACGCTGCCGGTACCCTTGCCGGCCGCATGCGTTTGCTGCGCAGATTCGCTCCTGCCAGCCTGGTCGATGCCGGCATCCGCAAAGACCTGCGCCTGGAAGCAGCCTGATCATGAAAGCATTCATCCTGGAAGCGTATTCAAAAAAAGGCGCGCTGCGCAGCGCCGAAGGTCGCGGAACCAGTCGTGCGCGACGACGATGTTGTGCTCAACAGCCAGGATGCGGCCACGCTGGAACAATCGCTGCGCGTGCTCAAACCGGGAACTGCGCTGGATGCCGCGCGAGGCGATCTCATCCCATATGCGCGACCTCAAGCCGGCGGCGGCGCCTCATGCCGGGCGCGCGAATCGGCCGGCGCTTCCGCCCGCTCATGCATGCCATAGTCGCGCATGACGGCCGCCACGCGCAAGCGGTAATCGGCGAAGATGAACGCGCGCCCCTGCTCCTGCGTTTCACGGTGCAAGCCGTGGTTGCGCCACGCGCGCACCGCCTCCTCATCGCGCCAGAACGACAGCGACAGGATCTTGCCGGGGTCCGACAGGCTCTGGAAGCGTTCGATCGACAGGAAGCCATCCATCCGTTCGAGTTCAGGCCGCAGCTTCGCGGCGGCGTCCAGGTAGGCCTGGCGATGCGCCTCGTGCGGGATTACCTCGAAGATCACGGCGATCATTGCGCGGCCCGCTGGAACGCGCTCTCGACCACCTCGGTAAAGGTGCGCTCTTCGCGCAGGATGAAGCGCTTTTCCTGCGCCATGGCGAAGTTGGCACGGCTTTCCGGATCGAGGCGCAGGCGCGCGCGGTAGGCCTCGTAGGCGGCCAGGCTATCGAAGCCGACCAGGCCCCAGGCTTCGTAGTTGGTGCCTTCGAGCGGCAGGAAGTACCCAATCAGCTTGCCGCCGCAGCGCGGGATGATGCGGCCCCAGTTGTCGGCATAATCGCGAAACGCATCGCGCTGGAAGGGATCGATTTCGTAGCGGATAAAGCAGGCGATAGTCATGATGGTCCTCGGTGAACTGAAGACCTGACTATAAGGGAATGCGGCTGACAAATGGTTCGACGTGGAGCGAACCATCGCGCGGCTGTGAAGCGCGTCCTGTTAAAGTGCGTCGTCCCAGAGCGACACATCGTGCGCCACGAAGGCGACCCTGCTGCCCGGTTCGGGCCACAAGCCGCCCATCTCTTCTTCCGACAAACAGAAACAGGCTTCGCCGGCCATGATGAACGCATGGCGTTGTGCGCTCGGGTCGCTGGGCACCGATTGGCTTTCGAGCATGCCGGTGACCTTGAATGATCCCGGTGTGTCCAGCGCTTCCACGGCGTTCATTGCCGCTTGATCGAGCACGCCAAATTGCGTGACCGAACCCTGGGTGATTTCGACGTGGAATTCCATGCCCAGGCAGTCGTCGGCGCGTTCGAGCGCCGGTACCAGCCGGGCGATGCCGCTGAAGGCGGCACTGCGGAAGTGGACGACGAAACTCGGTTGCGGGGTGTAGCCGATCAGGCGCATCGATGCGCTGTCGATTTCTTCAATTGTTATGTTCATCGTGGATGCTCCAGCTGACAGGTTTTCGGCCACAAGGCCGTGTTCTCGACCGAATCACGTTAACTGCAAAACCGCCATTCCCGCACGGGCGGGAATGGCGGTTTTGAGTGCTGTGGCTCGTTTTGGGTTTGGCTTAACTTAACCGACCCACTTGCGCGCATTCCGGAACATGCGCATCCACGGCGAATCCTCGCCCCATGCTTCCGGATGCCACGACTGCTGCACCGAACGGAACACGCGCTCGGCGTGCGGCATCAGCACGCTGAAGCGTCCGTCCGCCGTCGTCACCGACGTCAGCCCCTCAGGCGAACCGTTCGGGTTGAACGGATACGCCTCGGTGGCCGCACCGCGGTTGTCGACAAAGCGCATCGCCTTGACCACCGCGCCAATATCGCCCGTCTGCGAGAAGTCGGCAAACCCTTCGCCGTGCGCGATCGCAATCGCCGCTTGCGTGCCCGCCATGCCGCTGAAGAAAATCGACGGCGAATCGAGCACCTCGACCATCGCAAAGCGCGCCTCGAACTGCTCCGATTTGTTGCGCGTGAACTTCGGCCACGCATGCGCACCCGGAATGATCGATTTCAGGTTGCTCATCATCTGGCAACCGTTGCACACGCCCAGTCCGAACGTGTCGGCACGGTTGAAGAAGCGCGCGAACTGGTCCGCCAACTGGGCGTTGAACAGAATCGTCTTGGCCCAGCCCTCGCCGGCACCGAGCACGTCGCCGTACGAGAAGCCACCGACGGCAATGATGCCATGGAAGTCGTCCAGCTTGGCGCGGCCGGCAATCAGGTCGCTCATGTGCACGTCGACCGCCGCAAATCCGGCCTGGTGCATCACCCACGCGGTCTCGATGTGCGAGTTCACGCCCTGCTCGCGCAGGATCGCCACGCGCGGGCGCACGCCCGTCGCCACGAACGGCGCGGCGATGTTCTCGCTCGGGTCGAACGTCAGCTTCGGCGTAATGCCAGGGTCGGTTTCGTCCAGCAGGCGCTCGTACTCGGCGTCGGCACAGGCAGGATTGTCGCGCAGGCGCGCAATGCGCCAGCTCGTTTCGCTCCACACGCGGTGCAGCGCGCTGCGCGCTTCGGTGTAGATCACCTTGGCGTCGCGCGTGAATTCGATCACGCCACGCTCGTTCGGCTTGCCGATGATATGGCTGCACGCGCCCAGATTGTGCTCGCGCAGCACATTCATGACGGCCGACTTTTCGTCCGCACGTACCTGGATCACGGCGCCCAGTTCTTCGCTGAACAAGGCACGCAGGGTTTGCTCGTTGCGGCGCTCGGCCACCTGGCCCGCCCAATTCTTGGCGTCGCCCCAGTCGGCGCCATGGCCGGCTTCGAGGGTAAGGATGTCAAGGTTGACCGACAGGCCGCTGCGGCCCGCGAACGCCATTTCGCACAAGGTGGCGAACAGGCCGCCATCGGAACGGTCGTGGTAAGCGAGCAGCTTGTCGTCGGCGTTGAGCTGCTGGATCGCCGCGAAGAAGCCCTTCAGGTCGTCCGCGCTGTCGACGTCCGGTGTCTCGTTGCCGAGCTGCTGGGTCACCAGCGACAGCGCCGAGGCGCCGAGGCGGTTCTTGCCGCGTCCCAGATCGATCAGGATCAGCGCAGTCTCGCCGGCATCCTGCTTGATCTGCGGCGTGAGCGAACGGCGTACGTCATATACAGGAGCGAACGAGGAGACGATCAGCGAGACGGGCGACGTGACCGCCTTGGCCGCGTCGTCATCGCGCCAGGTGGTGCGCATCGACAGCGAATCCTTGCCGACCGGGATACTGATACCCAGCGCCGGGCACAGTTCCATGCCGACCGCCTTGACGGTATCGAACAGCGCGGCATCCTGCCCCGGCTGGCCGCACGCGGCCATCCAGTTGGCCGACAGCTTGATATCGGAGATATCGCGGATCGGCGCGGCGGCGATGTTGGTCACCGCTTCGCCGACCGCCATGCGGCCCGACGCGGCGGCGTCGATCACCGCCAGCGGGGTGCGTTCGCCCATTGCCATCGCTTCGCCAAGGTAGCCCTCGAAGCTCATGGCGGTAACGGCGCAATCGGCCACCGGAACCTGCCACGGGCCGACCATCTGGTCGCGCACCGTGGTGCCGCCAACCGTACGGTCGCCAATCGTGATCAGGAACGATTTGTCGGCCACCGCGGGCAGCAGCAGCACGCGCTTGGCCACATCGGCCAGATCGAGGCCGGTCAGGTCGATTGCGGGGAATTCATTGTGCACGTGAGTGACGTCGCGCTGCATCTTGGGCGGCTTGCCGAGCAAGACGTCCATCGGCATGTCGACCGGCGAGTTGCCCAGTTCCGGATCGATCAGCTTGAGCTGGCGCTCTTCGGTGGCCACGCCGACGGCCGCGAACAGGCAGCGCTCACGCTCGCACATGGCGGCGAACAGCGCCAGGCTCTCGGGAGCAATCGCCAGCACGTAGCGTTCCTGCGATTCGTTGGACCAGATTTCTTTCGGCGCCATGCCGCTTTCTTCGAGCGGCACCTTGCGCAGGTTGAAAATCGCGCCGCGCCTGGCGTCGTTGGTGATTTCCGGGAAAGCGTTCGACAGCCCGCCCGCGCCCACGTCGTGGATCGAGATGATCGGATTGTCCGCGCCCATCTGCCAGCAGGCGTTGATGACTTCCTGCGCGCGCCGTTCCATTTCGGGATTGCCGCGCTGGACCGAGTCGAAATCCAGGTCGGCCGTGTTGGTGCCGGTCGCCATCGACGACGCGGCGCTGCCGCCCATCCCGATGCGCATGCCGGGGCCACCGAGCTGGATCAGCAGGCTGCCGACCGGGATGTCGTTCTTGTGCGTGTGCTGGCCGGAGATATTGCCGATGCCGCCGGCGATCATGATCGGCTTGTGGTAGCCGAACACCGCGTCGGGCATGCCCGCGCTCAGCGCGCCGACATTCTGTTCGTAGGTGCGGAAGTAGCCGCCCAGGACCGGACGGCCAAACTCGTTGCTGAACGCGGCGCCGCCGAGCGGGCCTTCGATCATGATCTGCAGCGGCGAGGCGATGCGGTCAGGCTTGCCATAGGCCGCCGCTGGCGCGCGCTCACCGAACGGCTGGTTGACGTTGGCCGCGTTTTCCCATGGACGCACGGCGTCCGGGATCATCAGGTTCGAGACCGTGAAGCCGGTCAGGCCAGCCTTCGGCTTGGCGCCGCGGCCGGTCGCGCCTTCGTCGCGGATCTCGCCGCCCGCGCCGGTGGAGGCGCCGGGAAACGGCGAAATCGCGGTCGGGTGATTGTGCGTTTCGACCTTCATCAGGGTGTGCGTCAGTTCCGTCGACGGGGCGTATTCGTGCCCTGCGCCGCGCGGATAGAAACGCATGACGGTCGCCCCTTCCATGATCGACGAGTTGTCGCTGTAGGCGACGATCGTGCCTTTCGGCTGCAGCTGGTGCGTGTTCTTGATCATCTGGAACAACGACTTGTCCTGCGCCACGCCGTCGACGATCCAGTCGGCGTTGAAAATCTTGTGGCGGCAATGCTCGCTGTTCGCCTGCGCGAACATCATCAGTTCGACGTCGGTCGGGTTGCGCCCGGCTTTCGTGAACGCGTCGAACAGGTAGTCGATTTCATCGTCCGACAGGGCCAGGCCAAGTTCGGTGTTCGCTTTCTCGAGCGCGTGCTTGCCGGCGCCGATGACATCCACCGATTCCAGCGGGCGCGCTTCGAGTTCGCGGAACAGGCTTGAGGCCTGGTCGGCGTTGCGCAGCACGCTTTCGGTCATGCGGTCGTGCAGCAGGGCTGCTACCGCTTCGGTTTCCGCGTCGGAGAGCTTCTTGGCCGCGCCGATGCTGCTGCCCAGGATGCCCGTTTTCAGGCTGACCGAAAATGCAATCCCCCGCTCGATCCGGTGCACATGCGCCATGCCGCAGTTGTGCGCGATGTCGGTCGCTTTCGATGCCCATGGCGAGATGGTACCCAGACGCGGGATGACGAAAAATTCTTCCGTCACGCCTTCGTGCGGGCTCGCTGCGGCAGGTTCGCCGTAGGTCAGCATCGCGGACAGGCGCGACGTGTCGTCCGCCGACAGCGCCGCGCTGGTATCGATAAAGTGATAAAAACGCGCCTGGACCGCCGTAATCGCCGGGGCGACAGCTTGCAATTGGCTCAGGAGGCGTTGGCTGCGAAATACGGACAGGGCATTGGAACCCGGTAGTATCAACATGGTTGGAAGGTGGTTGATGCAGCGAGGCTGCGGGGTTAAAGGTAATGAAGGCACTAATCTGGGCAAGGCTGAAATCCTTTAGGCCGACATTATACCGTGTTGCTACCCCGACAGCGCGGCGTATTCGCCTCACCGCCTCGCGTGCCTGTTGCCGCCAGCAGGAACATTAGCGTATCGTAGGGTTTCAAGAGTTTCCCGCACGAACCGTTAATAGTGCTGAAACCCCGGTCATGGGGGCACGAGAGTGAAAAGATGCAAGATAACAGCAACTTGTCCGTATTGGTAATCGACCCGAACCCGGGCATGCGCGGCAGCCTGCAGAACATGCTGGTGCAGTCCAGCATCACGAAAATCGAATTTGCCGTCAACGCCAGCACGGCGATCAAGCAGGTCGGCAAGCGCAGCTATGACCTGATCCTGTGCGAATACGACCTCGACGGCGGCGGCGGTGGCGGCAGCGACAACGGCCAGGATGGCCAGCAGCTGCTGGAAGACATGCGCCATCACAAGCTGATCGGCCTGTCGACCATTTTCATCATGATCACCTCGGAGGGCGTCTACAGCAAGGTGGTCAGCGCCGCCGAACTGACCCCGACCGACTACATCCTCAAGCCGTTCACGGTGGACATGCTCAGCGGCCGCATCAACCGCGCCATCGAGCGCCGCGCGGTGTTCCTGCCGACTTACAACCTGATCGCCCAGGGCAATCTGCGCGAGGCGATCAGGTCGGCCGCGACCGGCGAAGCGACTCACCCGCGCCATGTGGCCGATTTTGCAAGGCTGCGCGCCGACATGCATGTGACGCTCGACGAACTGCCGCAGGCCGAGGATATCTACAGCGGCATCCTGGCCAGCAAGTCGATCGGCTGGGCCAGCCTGGGCCTGGCGCGCGTGCTGTTCGCGCAGGACAAGATTGAAGAAGCTGAGAACGTTGTCACAAAGCTCATCGAGGACAACCCCAAGTTCATGGCCGCCTACGATCTGCTGGCCAAGTGCCACGAAATGAACGGCGCCGCCTATCGGGCCCAGAAGATCCTGGAAGAAGCGGTGGCGATTTCGCCGCACATGGTGCGCCGCCTGCGCCGCCTGGGCGAAGTGGCGCTGGAAGCGGGCGACGTGGTGGTGGCGGAAAAATCGTTCAAGCAGGTGGTATCGCGCTCCAAATACTCCGAATTTCGCGACCCGGAAGACCATGTCAAGCTGGTCAAGACCCTGCTCAAGAAAGGCGACACCAACCAGGCCGGCAGCGTCATCCGCGACATGGAAAAATCCCTGCGCGGCAATGCCGCCATCGATGCCTGCAAGTCCATTTCGGTGGCGCTGCTGCATGAGTCGGCCGGCAATACCTCGGCCGCGGTGACGGAACTCAATGCGGCGGTGGCGGCGGTACGGCTGTCCAAGGGCTTGTCGAGCGAGCTCAAGATCGACCTGGCGCGCACCTGCCTGTCGAACAGGCTCGACAATGCGGCGGCGGAAGTCATGCTGACGGTCATGAACGACATCGACAGCGACGTCTCGATGCAGGATGCGATGAGCGTGTTCGTCAAGGCGGGCCGGCCCGATCTGGCCGAAGGCATGAACTCGCGCCTGATGACCCAGGTGCAGGAACTGCTCGACCTGGCGGCCGAGAAAGGCAATATGGGCGATGTGAAAGGCGCGGTGCAGACCCTGCTCGAAGCGCAGCATATGGCGCCGAAGAACGTGCAGGTCATGGTGGCGCTGGCCAAGGCGATCCTGCGCCAGCTCGAAGACCTGGGCTGGGACCATCCGCTGGCCGAGACATGCAACACCCAGATCGACGCCATCCGCAAGATCGACCCGGCCAATCCGCTGCTGCCGGGCCTGACCGAGGATTACCACAGCGCCCAGCGCAAGTACGGTATTTCGACCTGATTTCGCGCCACCGGGCGACGACCCGCACGGGCCAGGCGCCCGTCGCATGCCCGCTGCCTGCCGGCGTCTTGACGTTTTCACAGGGCCGCAGCGCGACGCTCATCCGGGCGGCGCTATCTCGCGCAAGGCCGGCGCGCTGCCGAAAGCCGGCTTCTTGACCACCGACAAGCTGCCGTCGGCTTCGAGCACGATCGCCTGCACCTGCTCGAACCCGGCGACGCCGTGCTGGCGCAATGCCGCCAGCATATCGTCGCCGGTCACGCGCTCTCGGCGCATTGCCACGTCGAGGGTGCGGCCGTCCCACGCCAGCAGGACCGGACGCGACGTGATCAGGGCGCTGAAGCGGCGCGACCTGGAAGCGAGCGCGGCGATAACATATTGCAGGGCGACCAGCAGGGCCAGCGCGGCAACGCCGGTGGCCAGGCTGACACTGCTGTTGACCAGGATGGCCGAGAGCGTCGAGCCGAACGCAATGGTGATCACGAGGTCGAACGCACTCATCTTCGACAGCGTCCTGCTGCCGCTGATCCTGAGCATGAAGATCGCGCACACATACGCCGCGCTGCCGGCGATGGCCATGCGGGCGATGCTCTCCCAGCTATCAAAGTACATGGTCTCTCCTTTGGCGGCCAGGCATCGGCGTACGCGACGGTGCCGTCCGCAAGGCGCAGGCTGCGTAAATTGTACCGCTCCGGCGCGCGTCGCCGCCGCGCAGGCTAGCGCCAGAACCGCGCCACGCAAAAAAATACCTCCCGGCCGGGAGGCACAAGAACGAGCCCGAGGAGGACCGTCCACCATATGGCACAAGTGTAGCGGACGACACTTAGCCATCCCTTAGCATGCGCCGCCACCGGCGCGCTGGCGGACGCGTTGTTTTCGCCGCTCGAAACGGGCGACGCCAGAGTCGATGTTGAACGATCATGACGCTACCGGCAGCACCCGCAATGACTAACGATGAGCGCCAGAGGCACGCCATGCAAGCACATCTTTCCGTCGCCTACGACCGCTTCCAGCAACTCGCGGCCGACGCCATGCTGCTGCTGCCGGGACTCGGCATCGCGCTCGTCGTGTTCGTCCTGTTCCTCGGCATCGCCCACGGGACCAGGCTGCTGGTACAGCGCGTCAACGCCAGGCGTTTCCATCACAACCTCGTGCTGGTGCTGGGCCGCGTTTCCCAGTGGGGCATGATCCTGCTGGGCTTGTTGCTTGCCATCACCATCGCTTTTCCATCCTTCACCCCGGCCGACCTGGTCGGCGCGCTTGGGATTACCGGCATCGCCATCGGCTTCGCCTTCAAGGATATCTTCGAAAACTTCCTCGCCGGGCTGTTGATCCTGCTGACCGAACCTTTCAGGATCGACGACCAGATCATTTTCGGTGCCTTCGAGGGCACCATCGAGAAAATCGAAACCCGCGCCACCATGATGCGCACCTACGACGGGCGCCTGGTGGTGATTCCAAACGCGGAACTATTCAAGGGCACATTCATCGTCAATACGGCCTGCCCGACCCGGCGCCTCGAATACGACGTCACGATCGGCAACGGCGACGACCCCGCAGCCGCCAAGAAAGTCATGCTCGGCGTGCTGGCCCGCCTGCCCGGTATCGAACCTGAGCCTGCCCCGGACGCGCTGGTCATCGATTACGCCGACTTTGGCGTCAAGGTGCGCTTGCGCTGGTGGATCAAGCCGCCCCGCCGCGCGGACGCGCTCGACATCAGGGACCAGGTCCTGTGCGCCGTGAAAGCGGAATTGACCCGTCAGGGGATCGACCTGCCCTACCCTACCCACCAGGTCCTGTTCCACGACCAGACAGAGTCCTCCGACGGCATCCGCGACCAGCAGCGCGAGGGCTGGCCACCCAAGCCGGCACCGGGCGGCGGCTGAGAAGATATCGGCGACCGCTGGCCAGTTCCGGCGCCTGCCCTGGCGCCAGCGGCCGTCGTACCGGCGCCACGCATGCCGGTCATGCGCGGCCGCGATGGTTCGTTCGCGCAGCCGGGCAATAAGCCCTGGCTGTTCGAGCAACTGCTTGCGACTCCGGCATCCTGACGGGCGATTAGAAAATGCGGATGGCGGCGATCAGGTGCGGCACGACGGTCACGTCAGCGCCCATCTTACGCCGTATCCGGTCAACGCAATCTCCCGGCAAGGCGGCAACATCCCTGGGCGGCATGGTGGTTTCTCGCAGCTATGCCTGGCGCCAGGCAACGCCATGCAACGCCATGCATCATGCACCTTGTTCAACAGCGCTTCAGCACTCGCGCGCCAGCGCCCCGCTCTTGCATGGCTTCGCATTGGCGGGCGTGTGCAGTTTGAAAGCCGGCTCCTGCCTTGCGTTTGTCTTGGCCGGCGCCGGTTTGGTTTTCGCCGCCGGCTTGGTTCCCGGCTTTGTTGCCGGCTTGGTTACAGGCTTTGTTACCGGCTTTGGCGCCACCTTGGCCTTGACGCCAGGTTTGGCAGGCGCCACGGCAACCGGCTTCTTCTTCGCGGCCGCTTTCGCCGCCACCGGCGGCTGGTTCTGCTTCGCGACTGGCTTGACCGGTGCAACAGGTGCTTTCGGCTTGACCACCGGCTTTTTCGGAACGGCCGCAGGCGGCTTGGCCTTGACGTCGGGCTTGGCCGGCGTCGCCTTTTTCACCACCGCGGCGGCAGGCGAATGCGCAGGTTTCGGCGCGGGTACAGGCTCGACAGGCTGTTTGACAACCGGCGCGGCTGGCTTTTCGGGCTCCGGCGGCAAGATCACCAGCGGTGGCACCGGATCCGGCGCGGGCGTGATGCGGCCCGGCGGCGGCGACGTGTTGTCCGGCACTGGTTCGGGCACTGGCGGAGGAACCGCAGCGGCCGGCGGCGCCTTGACCACAGGCTTGGCCGACGCCGTGGCGTCGGCCTTCGCACTCATCGCCACGGCATGCATGGCATTGTCGACCTTGCGTTCCGAATACAACCAGAACCCGGCGCCGACGAGCGCCGCCAGCGCAGCCACACTGCCGCCCCAGGCCACCGCCGCGCCGATCCAGTCGCCCGCAGCCGGTCTCTCCTGCGGCGCGATACCCAACAACACCGGCGGACCATCCGGGTCCGCAGGCGCAGAGGCAGGCTGAACCGTCTCGGGAGGTACTGGCGGCGCAGCTGGTGCCGGCTCGTTTTCCGGCACCAGGCTCGGCTCTACCCGCCGAGGTCCGTCTTGCTCATGTGATTCCAAAATACAACCCTTATTGATCTGACACTAAATTGTGTACCAAACCATAAGTGTAGCCAATTTCACAAATTTTTGGAGCACGAATCTCCAAATCCGCCTCCACCCGGCGTTTCGATCACGAACAGATCGCCCGCCGCCATCTCGGTTTTGCCGATATGCGCAAGCATCTCGACGCTGCCGTCGGCCCGCACCACGCTGTTCACGCCGCATGCACCGGGACTGCCGCCAGCCATGCCGAACGGCGCATGGATGCGGTTATTCGACAGGATGGCCGCGGTCATCGGCTCCAGGAAGCGCACCTTGCGCACCCCGCCGTTACCGCCGTGCCAGCGCCCTGCCCCGCCCGAGCCGGGACGGATTTCGTAGCTTTCCAACCGCACCGGGAAACGGAATTCCAGGATTTCCGGGTCGGTCAGGCGCGAATTGGTCATGTTGGTCTGGACCACGTCGGTGCCGTTGTAGCCCTCGCCGGCGCCGGAACCGCCCGAAATGGTTTCGTAATACTGGTATTTGGCATTCCCGAAGGTGAAGTTGTTCATCGTGCCCTGCGAGGCGGCCATGACACCGAGCGCGCCGTACAGCGTGTTGGTGATGCAGGTCGACGTTTCCACGTTCCCCGATACGACCGACGCCGGATAATGCGGATTGAGCATCGAGCCCGGCGGAATGATCACCTTCAGCGGTTTCAGGCAGCCCGCGTTGAGCGGAATCTCGTCGTCCACCAGCGTGCGGAACACGTACAGCACCGCCGCCATGCACACCGCCGAAGGCGCGTTGAAGTTGTTGGCCAGCTGCGGCGAGGTGCCGCTGAAGTCGATGGTCGCGCTGCGCGTGGCCTGGTCGACCCGAATGGCAACCTGGATACGGGCGCCGTTATCGAGGTCGGTGGTGAAGTCGCCGTCTTTGAGCGCCGTGATCACGCGCCGCACCGCTTCTTCGGCGTTATCCTGCACGTGGCCCATGTAGGCCTGCACGACGGCCAGGCCGAAGTGCGCGACCATCTTGCGCAGTTCGTCCACCCCCTTCTGGTTGGCCGCCACCTGCGCGCGCAGGTCGGCCATGTTCTGGTCGGGATTGCGTGCCGGGTAGCGCACGCCGCTCAAGAGAGCGCGCGCTTCCGCGTCGCGCAGCAAGCCATCGGCGCCGTCGACCAGCTTGAAGTTATCGATCAACACGCCTTCCTGTTCGATGAACACCGAGTCCGGCGGCATCGACCCTGGCGTGGTGCCGCCGATGTCGGCGTGGTGGCCGCGTGAGCCGACGTAAAACAGGATCGCGGCGCCCGCCTCGTCGAACACCGGCGTAATCACCGTCACATCGGGCAGGTGGGTGCCGCCGTGATACGGGTCGTTGAGCATGAAGACGTCGCCCGGACGCATCTTGCCGGCGTTCTCGGTCATGACGGTCTTGATCGATTCGCCCATGGAGCCCAGATGCACCGGCATGTGCGGCGCATTGGCGATCAGGTTGCCGGCGGCATCAAAAATCGCGCAGCTGAAGTCCAGCCGTTCCTTGATGTTGACCGAGTACGCGGTGTTCTGCAGGCGCAGCCCCATTTGCTCGGCGATCGACATGAACAGGTTATTGAAGATCTCCAGCATCACCGGGTCGGCCGTGGTGCCGATGGCGCGCCGCGCGGGCAGCGCTTCGATCCGGGTCAGCACCAGATGGTTGTGCGGCGTGACTTTCGCCTGCCAGCCCAGTTCCACCACGGTGGTGGCATTGTCCTCGGCGACGATGGCCGGGCCCTTGATCACGTCGCCCGGACGCATGTCGGCGCGCTTGTACAGGCCCGTGTTATGCCACGAATCGGCGCCGAACATGCGCACCGTCTCGCGCGCCTTGAGCGGCGCCGCGCGCGTGGGCAGCAGCGCCAGGTTCTCGGCCGGCGCGTCCGATGCGCCGATGGCTTCGACCGACACCGCCTCGACCACCATCGCCTTCGACGGCATCAGGAACGAGAAGCGCTTCTTGTAGGCCGCCTCGAACTGGTTCTTCATGCGCTCGGGATTGTCGAACAGGACGATGATGGCCGAATCGGTGCCTTCGTAGCGCAGGTGAACGCGGCGCACCAGGCGGATGCGCGAGGCGGCCACGCCCTGGTGCGTGAGTTCGCGGGTCAGGCCTTCACCGAGGCCGTGCAGATAGCCGGCCAGCATATCGGGCGTGGTATCAAGCAGGCGCAGTTCGACCGCGCGCTCGCGCATGGCGCGCTGGTCGGCCAGGCCCATGCCGTAGGCCGACAGCACGCCAGCCAGCGAGTGCACGAACACGGTCTTCATGCCGAGGGCGTCGGCCACCAGGCAGGCGTGCTGGCCGCCGGCGCCGCCGAAACTGGTGAGCGCATAGTCGGTCACGTCGTGGCCGCGCTGCACCGAGATCTGCTTGATCGCGTTGGCCATGTTCCCGACCGCGATCTGGATGAAGCCTTCGGCCACCTGCTCCGGTGTTGGCGTGACGCCGGTGGCAGCGCCAATCTTTTGCGCCAGCGCGAGGAATTGCGCGCGCACGCGTTCCGGGTCGAGCGGCTGGTTGGCATCGGGGCCGAACAGGCGCGGGAAATGCGCGGGCTGGATTTTGCCCAGCATGACGTTGCAGTCGGTGACCGCGAGCGGCCCGCCGCGCCGGTAGCTGGCCGGCCCCGGATTGGCCCCGGCGCTGTCCGGGCCGACGCGATAGCGGCTGCCGTCGAAATGCAGCAGCGAGCCGCCGCCGGCGGCCACGGTGTGAATGCTCATCATCGGCGCGCGCATGCGCACGCCCGCAACCTGGGTCTCGAACACGCGCTCGAATTCGCCCGAAAAGTGCGACACGTCGGTCGAGGTGCCGCCCATGTCGAATCCGATGACCTTGTCGAAGCCGGCCAGCTGGCTGGCGCGCGCCATGCCGACGATGCCGCCGGCCGGTCCGGACAAGATGCTGTCCTTGCCCTGGAAGGCGCGCGCGTCGGTCAGGCCGCCGTTCGACTGCATGAACTGCAGGTTCACGGTGGGCATTTCGGCGGCCACCTGGTCGACATAGCGGCGCAGGATCGGCGAGAGGTAGGCGTCGACGACGGTGGTGTCGCCGCGCGCGACCAGTTTCATCATCGGGCTCACCTCGTGCGAGACCGAGACCTGGGTGTAGCCGATGGCGCGGGCGATGCGCGCGCAAGCCGCTTCGTGCGCGGTGTAGCGGTAGCCGTGCATGAAGACGATCGCCAACGAGCGGGCGCCGTCGTCATAGGCTGTTTGCAGGGCGGCGCGGGTGGCGGTGTCGTCGAGTGGCGTGAGCACGTCGCCGTGGGCGCCCATGCGCTCGTCGATTTCCACCACGTGGCTGTACAGCAGTTCCGGCAGCACGATATGACGATCGAACAATTTCGGCCGGTTCTGATACGCTATGCGCAGCGCGTCGCGAAAGCCGCGCGTGATGGCCAGCGCCGTGCGTTCGCCCTTGCGTTCGAGCAGTGCGTTGGTGGCGACGGTGGTGCCCATCTTCACGGCCTCGATGGCCTCGACCGGAATCGGATCGCCGGGCCGCAGGCCAAGCAGGTGGCGAATACCGGCGACGGCTGCGTCGCTGTATTGCTCCGGATTTTCGGACAACAATTTATGGGTCACCAGGCTGCCGTCGGGCTGACGCGCCACGATGTCGGTAAATGTGCCGCCGCGATCGATCCAGAATTGCCAATCCATGTGCCGTCCTTAAATGTGTTTGGAATGGCGCATATTGTAGTGCCCAACCCGAAATTTTAGTCGCAGCGTATTGAAATTGGCACAATATTGGTGCCTTTGCAACGGAGTTATGATGAAATCACTGTACAACGTGGCCGAAATCCGCAGTATCGAACACACCATGGCGGCGGCCCTGCCGGCCGGTACGCTCATGCAGCGCGCCGGCGAAGCGGCCACCAGCGCCGCGCGCGACATGCTGGCCGGGCGCAAGGTGCTGGTGCTGGCCGGCCCGGGCAACAACGGCGGCGACGCGCTCGAAGTGGCGGCCAACCTGGCCGGTGCCAACACCGATCTTGAGGCCGATGTCACGGTGCTGCATCTTCCCGGCGCGGCGGCACCCTCGCCCGAAACGGCGCAGGCGCTGGCCCGCGCGCGCGCCAGCAAGGCGCAGTTTGTCGATACCCTGCCGCTCGGGCGCGACTGGGGCCTGATCGTCGATGGCCTGTTCGGCATCGGACTGGCGCGCCCGCTGGCTGGCGAAATGCGTTCGCTGGTCGAGACCATCAATGCACTCGGACGGCCGGTACTGGCGCTCGATGTACCGAGCGGACTCGATGCCGATACCGGCGCCGTGATCGGCCCGGACGGCGTCGCGATCCACGCCACGCGCACGATTACCTTCATCGCCGACAAGCCCGGGCTGCATACGTATGAAGGGCGCGACTACGCCGGCCAGGTGCAGGTGGCGCCGCTCGGCATCGATCCGGGCCAGCGGCCGCCAGCCGGGGCGCGCCTGAACGAGCCGGCGCTGTTTGCGCGCCATCTCGCGCCGCGCCGGCATAGCAGCCATAAAGGCAGCTTTGGCGACGTGGCGGTGATGGGCGGCGCGAAAGGCATGGCTGGCGCGCCCTTGCTGGCAGCACGCGGCGCCCTGTTTTGCGGGGCCGGGCGGGTGTTTGTGGCCGCCATCGACCCGGTGACGGCAGTCGATTTCGCCCAGCCCGAAATCATGATGCGCGACGCCCAGGAGTTCGACAGCGGCGACGCCACGCTCGTGATCGGGCCGGGCATGGGCGATTCGGTGACCGCCATGCGGGTGCTGTTCAAGGCACTCGAAGGCAAGGCGCCGCTGGTGCTCGACGCCGATGCGCTCAATTTGCTCGCGTCCAGTCCGGACTTGCAGGGACGGCTGGCGCAGCGCGAGGCGCCGGCGATCCTGACGCCGCATCCGCTGGAGGCGGCCCGCCTGCTGGGCGTGACCAGCGGCGTCGTTCAGGGCGACCGGCTGGCCGCGGCGCGCGAACTGGCATCGCGTTTGAATGCGGTGGTGGTGCTCAAGGGATCGGGCAGCGTGATTGCGAATGCCAGCGGCGCGGCGGTGATCAATCCGACCGGGAACGCGGGATTGGCCACGGCGGGCAGCGGTGACGTGCTGGCGGGGATCTGCGGCAGTTTGCTGGCGCAAGGGTGGCAGGCGTGGGAGGCGGCGCTGGGCGCGGTGTGGGTGCATGGCGCGGCGGCCGACCGGCTGGTGGCGCAAGGGAGCGGGCCGATTGGATTGACCGCGGGGGAATTGCCGGTGGCGGCGCGCGCGGTGCTCAATGCACTGGCGCGCTGAGGCGCCGCTTCGTCAATTCGCTACACCTTGCTCCGTCGTTCCTGCCATTGGCAGAAACGACGGATTATGGTTCGGTAGCTAACGGAAACCGCTAGACCTAGACCAACCGTCCACCCGCAATCGTAATCGTCCGTCCACAACGCGCCGCAATCGACGGATCGTGCGTCACCAGCACCAGGGTCGAACCGCGTTCGCGGTTCAATTCAAACATCAGCTGAATCACCGCTTCGCCGGTGGCGGCATCGAGGCTGCCGGTCGGCTCGTCGGCGAACAGCAGCGGCGGCTCGGTAACGAACGCGCGCGCCAGGGCCACGCGCTGCTGCTCGCCGCCGGACAGAAACTTCGGATAATGCTTCAGGCGGCTCGACAGCCCTACCCGTCCCAGCATTGCCGCCGCCTTTTCCTTGGCGTCGCTTTCGCCGCGCAATTCCATCGGCAGCATCACGTTTTCCAGCGCATTCAAGTGCGCCAGCAACTGGAACGACTGGAATACGAAGCCCAGCTTGGCCTTGCGCAGGCTGGCGCGGCCATCTTCATCGAGCGCGAAGATATCGTCGCCGGCGAGGATCACCTTGCCGGACGATGGCGTGTCCAGGCCGGCGAGCAGCCCGAGCAAGGTCGACTTGCCCGAACCGGACGCGCCCACGATCGCGAGCGTCTCGGCCGGTTGCACTGTAAAATCCACACTGTGCAAAATGGTGAGCTCGCCGCTGGCGTCGGCCACCCGTTTCGACAGGCCGATCACCTCGATCGCCGCCGGCGCCTTTGCATGGTCACTTACGTAACGATTGGAAGAGTCAGGAATGTCACGCATGCTTGTTTATCTCAAAAAATGGTCTGTTTGCGGGCTGCTGATGATGGCCGCCTCGGCGAGCGCCTATTCTGCACCAAAAACCGTGCTTGTGCTGGGCGATAGCCTGTCCGCCGAGTATGGACTGAGCCGCGGCGCCGGCTGGGTCGCGCTGCTGGAGCAGAAGCTCAAGGCCGAAAAAATCGACGCCGCCATCGTCAACGCCAGCATCAGCGGCGAAACCACCAGCGGCGGGCGCGCGCGCCTGCCGGCCCTGCTCACCCAGCACAAGCCCGACATCGTGGTCATCGAACTGGGCGCCAACGACGGCCTGCGCGGCCTGCCGGTGGCCGCCGCCGAAACCAATATGCGCACCATGATCGAGCTGGCGCAAAAGAACAAGGCGCGCGTGCTGCTGGTCGGCATGCGCATCCCGCCCAATTACGGACGCGATTACACCGAACGTTTCTTCGGTATGTACAAGTCGCTCTCGACCCAGTACAAGGCGCCGCTGGTGCCGTTCATGCTCGACGGGGTGGCCGACAAGCCGGCGCTGTTCCAGGCCGACCGCCTGCATCCGAACGCCCAGGCCCATCCGGTCATCCTGGCGAACATCTGGCCTCACTTCCTCGCACTGGTGAAAGCCCGATGAAATATCCCGCCATTGAGAATTTTGCGTCGCTGCTGCCGCAGCTCGACCAGTTCGACTGCATCATCGACGCGCGCAGCGAGTCCGAATTCGCCCTCGACCATCTTCCCGGCGCCATCAACTGCCCGGTGCTGAGCGACCCGGAGCGCGTGCGGGTGGGCACCATGTACAAGCAGATCAACGCCTTCGAGGCCAAGAAGGTCGGCGCGGCGCTGGTGGCCAAGAACATCGCGCGCCATATCGAAACGCTGTGGCTGGATAAACCGAAGGAATGGCGTCCGCTGGTGTATTGCTGGCGTGGCGGCAACCGCAGCGGCTCGATGGCGCTGATCCTGGCCAAAATCGGCTGGCCGGCGGTGCAGCTCGATGGCGGCTACAAGGCGTACCGCGCGCATGTCAGCGCGGCGCTGCTGGAAACGCCCGTGCCGGAATTGAAAGTTATTTGCGGCACCACGGGCAGCGGCAAGAGCCGCCTGCTGCAGGTGCTCGACTCGATTGGCGCGCAGGTGCTGGACCTGGAACAGCTGGCCGCGCACCGCGGCTCGGTACTGGGCAATCTGCCGAGCAAACCGCAGCCGTCGCAAAAGATGTTCGAAACCCTGATCTGGGAAAAACTGCGCCGCTTCGATCCGGCACGGCCCGTGTTCGTGGAATCGGAAAGCAAAAAGGTCGGCCAGTTGCGCGTACCCGACGCGTTGATGAACAAGATGCGGCAATCGTCCTGCGTGTCGTTGATGCTGTCGCGGCCGAACCGGGTGCGCCTGCTGATGGAAGACTACGAGCATTTCACCGAGAGTCCGGACACGCTCAATACGCAGCTCGACTGCCTGACGCTGCTGCACGGACGCGACAAGATCGACAGCTGGCACGCGCTGGCCAGCGGAGGGCAGATGCCGGTACTGGTGGACGAATTGCTGTCCGCGCATTACGATCCGGCTTACCTGCGCTCGATCGACCGCAACTTCATCCAGGTCGGCAAGGCAGAGGTGGTGCAGCTGGACGATATCGGCGAGGCGGATTTCCTGGCCGCGGCGCACCGCTTGCACGCCGCGTGAACAACCTTTGACAACTGGACCGCATGAGCACACCGCGTAACCTGAGCAGCACGCCTGCCGAGATGGAATACCACGTCAGCGACGCCGACACCAGCGTCGCTTTTCCCCTGCGCCGCTATGCGGAAGAGCCGGACAGTTCGTTCAATCAGTACGAACTGCTGACCATTCCCCGCTATCAGCAAAAATGCCTGCTGCACCGCTTCGGGCGCGGCGACTCGCTCGACAGCATCCGTGCCTGGTTCCTGGATGACATGCTGCCTACCTTGCGCAGCACGCAGGAAGCGAGCAAGAGGCTGTTCCCGGAGCACGACGTGCTGATTGATTCGGGCGAACCTTGGTCCCTGCTGTGGCTGTTTGCCTTCGTCTGCTTCGACGACAAGGGCACGGAACTGGCGCGCGCCGACGCCTGGTTCACGCGCGAGGACGGCCCGGTGTTGTTCGACATGATGCTCAAGGCATTTGTTCCATCGACGTCGTACGCCAAGGAATACGATCCAGCGTTCTCGGAGCCGAACGACGAAGCGGTCATCGACGCGCTGCTGCTGGACGAACCAGCGCGCACGCGGGCACTGGAAGCATGCATGCGCCAGTGGCCGAAACTGATGAAGCCATCCGGCTACCGTGAAGCCCCGGCCGCAGGCAAACATATCTTCCTGCATTTCCCGTTCGAGATTGCGCTGGCGGTGTGTGCCTACGATATCGACGACAGCACCTTCCGCGACCTGCCCTACTATCCGCGCGAGCTGGTCGATTATTACCGTGAACACATGCGCGGCAAGCGCGATGCGTGGCGCGCCACGGGTGTGGGCGCGGGTCCGGAAATTCCTCCTTCGCCGCATCTGCAGCCGAAAAAAGTCTACACCCTCAAGCCTGCCGAGGCGTACGTGCGCTGGCTGGAGCTGGCCTGCAACGAGCAGGCCGACATCATCACAAAGGCGCACAAGGGGCTGAAAAAGCGCAAGAGCATGCCGGCGCTGTGCAGCGCGATGGAGGTGCTGGCCGGGCTCGGTTACGGCGCGCAGGCGGACCTGAAGGACGATGCCTCGCTGGCCGACCATGTGGTGGCCATGTGCGCCGCGCGCGGCTTACCCGCGTTCACGCCACCGCCGCCACCACCGGAGGGCCCGGCCCGCATCAGCAAGATCCTGTCGGCGTTGCAGGCATGGGCGGCCGGGCAAGGCCAGCAGTTGTTCGTCCTCAACGACGACGATGACGACAACTGGAACGCGCTCCTGGTGCGGGCCGATGCGAAGGATGAATTTGCGCTGCTGTGCGAACAGTTGTCGCTTGAGGTACTTGACGAGGATGGCTGGAGTTAGGCGCGGCCCTTGCGCTCTGTAGGCGAGGCCCGCACGGAAATCATGACGCTTGACTGGTGATGTCGGTCACCTATGCCCCGGTCTAAGAACACCGGATTTTTTACGAATGGATCAGCCTTACAAGGACATGGCTGATGACTGCGGGCTCTTCGGCGAGGGTATTTGCGAGTTTTGCGGCAAACATGGATATCATGCAGCGTGCGAAGAGCGGGGCTTGAAATGGAGCGGAAGTTTCATCAGAACGAGGCCCTGCTACTTCAGCAGTATGCTGTACACGTCAACGGTCATCGGGCCGTCTAAAAAAGCCGGCTGGCGGGCCGGCTGGCGTGATACAGGGTGTTTTCCGCGGCTTGGACGATACACAGTGGATAACAATGCCGCCAGTGCGGCCAGCTTGCGCATCATGATGCCTGATTTGGCTTAACTAAAACGCGATCATGGCACAGGCTGGGTACGCACCCTTTTCGACGTGGTAAGCGTTTGCCAAATTTGTCGCGAATACACCACCTTACCTGGCGCGACGAGCACGTGCTGCGCCGCCCACCAGCAGCAAGCCTGCCACAAGCATGGCGTAAGTCGATGGCTCTGGAACAGCTGCGGCAATCGACAGGGTAGTCTGCGGCGTCCAAACATAACTCGCCCCGCTCGGCGTGCCCAAGGTGTATGTTTTGAAATCCGCACTCGCGCCGGTTTCGTACACTGTGGACCAGAAAACATAGCCCTCCGGATCGTTGCTATAGTGGCTTACTTTGAAATCGAGCTGGCCGTTCGGGGTGTAGCTGAAGGTATAGTCCGAACTACACGTTCCCCATGAGCAGCCGACGTAGTCGAAGCCGCCGACCTGGAGCAAGCTCAGTTCGGAAAACACTAGCTCGCCATCGCCATTGCTGTCGGTACCGCTGAACGTGCCCTTGATGGTAGCGGCGGGATCCCACTTCGTGGTGTCGCCGTCCCAGCTAATGGTGGCGACATCAAAGCCCGTATAGACGAATGACCAACTGTTTTGCTCGGCGTGCGCGCTGCACAGTGGCGACAATAAGGCCGCCAATGCGGCTAGCTTGCGGATCATGATGCTTCCTTCATGTTAGTGAATAAAGCGATCATGGTACATGGGTTTGACCTGTACTTTTCGATATGATTGATTATTTATTAAATTTGTCGTTAATTCAATACGAAATGCGAGTCAGCGATCACGCCGCGGCATAAGCACACCTGCGAATAACGCCCGCGCACTGAGCTTGATGCTGTATCACGCTTCTGCCCAGATGCTCGTCATTCCAGCCTGGAGTCCGGGTCGCAACCGTATTTAGGCCGCAGCGCTGGGGCAAGGAACGTATTGATGGCCGATTTGATTCTGGATTTTAGTTGTTCACTGCCAGCATCTTGCATATCGTTATGGCGAGAACCTCCGATGTGGACCACGCAGGTAGCGTAGCGGCTCCGCTCTTCCCCTTTCGGCAGGACACCGGCATCCGCAGTAGTGTCGCCAGCACGAATTGTCAGGACGTGGATATAAGCTGAGCGGGGCAACGCGACCCGCCGGCTGTCGAGGCTAATCAGGGCGGAAACGCCGTTTGGGTTGTCAGCGGCAAACTGGGCCGAACTGTCCCCACCAAGCGAGTGCCCGACGAGGAGCAGCCGTTGCCAATCGAATTGAGGATAACGTACCGCAGCCTCGCCGATGATGGTGGAGATTGACCTCGACGCTACCCGGGCCATTGCTTGTACTTGGGGCGACACTGGGGTGTCCCGGTCCAAAATCATGCCGCCGGCACTATCCTGGAGGGCCACAACCAAGTAACCCATCCCGTTAAGGTGGTTGGTTACGAATGAGTAGTCCGAACCAGAAAATCCGTATCCCGGGCTTAGGATTGCGACTGGACATGGTTTCGCACGAGCACAGGCTTGAATATTGGCTGGAGTGTGAATGTCCACTGAAACGGCAGCCATGGCAGCTGGCATAGCAAACATCAAGGGCCATAGGGCGAACAGCTGACGCATGAGCTCTTTCTTTGCAGGTGACTTTGTCGGCTTCTGGGTAAGCGTCGCCCTAACACCGTCTTGAGCCGCCCGGCAATTCAAGCGATGCTGGCATCACACAACATGCCGGGACAAATCGGCACTAAGTGTACGAGTCAGCGACGCTGCCGAGATCAATAAAGCGTTGTTGATAAACGCCGGGGCAAATCGGCATCATATTTTTGGCCATCAATTTCGTCACCACTCAAATCCCCCAAGATTGTCCCAAGGCTCGGCAAATCCCCCCGATCCCGATGCCTGGACGGGTCCCAGAGATGCGAACGAAGTATCGCGCGTGAGCACTGGAAAAACACCGCGTTGACTTTCACGACCAATACGGAAAGCGGCGATTTGCCGTCGATGCTGAAGGTTGACAGCAAACCCGGATCGACTTGAATCGATGCGGCACCGTTGACCCGCAACGTTTCTCCAATCCCGGGTATCAAAAAGATGAGAGAGACCCGGGAATCATGCAGGACATTCCGCAGACTGTCTATTCGATTGTTCCCGCGACGATCGGGAAGGAGCAAGGTGAATTCGTCGTGGACCCGGACAAAACCAGCGGGGTCACCTCGGGGAGACACATCGAGACCGTCCGATCCGCTTGTTGCCAGGAGGGCAAACGGCGCCGCCTCGATGAATTTTCGATAGTGCGGATGAATGTATGCCACTTCTTTTTTTATCGACGCTGCGGCAGGCGTTCCGTAAATCCCTTCAAGCGCCGCGATATCCGAAACGATTTGGCTGTCAAGCTGGATCAAGCTCTACTCCCTATGCTGATTGATGGGCTCTTGCAGTCACAAGAGAGCCTCCGGCGATCGCTCCCAATGGCTGCTTGGATATCCATTTTACCCGAGCACATCTTCAACTGGCAGCCATCGCGCGCGACTGCAGCCTGGGGCGGGGGACTGAGCGTGTGCCATTCAATTGAGAGAAGAACGTGGGTTGGATAAGCGTAGCGTCGTCTCAGCGCCGTCTTGAGCCGTCGAATTGCCCGATGATAGCGTCACACCGCTGGGAAGCGGAGTGTTTGTAGGCAGGAGCCAGCCGCCCGGCGCAATGCCAGGGCAGGAACTCGTCAACACGGTTGACGGGATGATCGGCGATGTTGGCTAGCACATGGCGCAACCAGGCTTCGGCGTCCACACCGTTGAGCTTGGCCGTCCCGATCAGGGTGTAAATTAAGCGCCGGCGTTGCTCATCGCGCTGATGAAGCCCCTGCTCGTTGTCGCACAACGCCATCGATGACTGCGGACTCGTAGACCAAAATATCTTCCGGGAATTGGTAGCCGCCGACATCGAACTCGCATGGTGCGTTCCCATAGATCGGAATCCAGGCCTTGGCCTGGAAATGAATCGCTTCGATGAGGGAAAGTAGCGCAATCCGCCGCGTCTCCAGAGGCGGGCGGGTGGCGGCAACCGTGGCGTAGACCAGTGCGTTTATGTACCAGAATTCCAGATCGTCGGGAGGCGATCCGAGTTCATCGAATTTTCGCGCGAAGCCTTTCTCGAACATGAAGCCCAACACATCGTCCACACACTGAATTTTCGTTTGCATCGCCGTGGCTTATTCTTTATTCAGGAAATGAGATGCCGGAAGGTCGGTTCGATGTTTTTTGAATGCAGGAAGCGCACGATGTCTTCCAGCGTGGCGTCGCGCAGCAGCAAGCCATCTGCGCTGGGGGCAGGCTCGCGTGGCGGCACGCTGACGCTCGCGGTGACGGGCGCACCATGCGCCTGTTCGAGTACGTCGAGGGCATGCTGGAACTGTTTGGCGCTGATGCGCTCCACGCGCTCGAGCAGCGCTGCCTGGCCTGCCAGCGGCGGCGGCATTTCCAGCCCGGACTCGTCGGCAAAGGAAGCGCCCAGGCCCGGATCGATGAATGCGGCCCACTTGCCGCTGTGCGGGTCGAGGCAAGGGGGCAATTCCACCGGGGCGCTGGCTGCGTCCAGAAGCACGTCCATGTCTGGCGTGTAGGCCTTGCGTATCAATTCCAGAAACGTTTGAACCCGGGCGACTGGCGTGGGCGTGTCCAGCGACATCCACAGGTAGAAGCCATTGCCACCCGAAATACTGACTGCCGGCGCAGGAAAGCCAAGCTCGGCCTGCAAGGCGTTGGCCAGCGTGCACAGGCGGGTCCAATGCAGCGCTTCGTCGGCGCCGGACATTTTTCGAAAGGCAATGACGATGGCACGCGTGCGGCCGGTATCGTCCGCCAGATCGATCGCAAGGGAGGATTGGCCCAACCGGCGCTGCGCCAGCGTTTCTGAGGACAAGCTACCTTCGGGCAGGTATAACCTCGTCAATTCCGACATCAATTTCTGCATCTGTTTCCTTGAATCGGACCGCATCGGCCTGCTGCTTAGGCTCGTCCTTTCGCGTATTTTGCCACAGGACGCCTCGATGCCGGAGGCCTGCTGTGAAACTCGGCTTCAAGACCTGGGCAACGGCTCTGCGTGCATTTGTACCAGGCGTTATCGTTGAACGAGCACGCGCTGTTGAGATTGTCTTCCACAAAATGACAATCGACGAACTCGCACTCGACGAACTTGCAGCCTGCAAAGCTGGTGCCGCGAAATGTGCAGTTCGTGAATTTTACGTTGACGAACAGCGCGCAATTAAACAGGCCCCAATACCACGTGCAGCGCTCAATGGTGCAGCCGATAAAAGTGGAATCCACATTCCCGCCCTCGGTATCGATCCCGATAAATTCGCAATACTGATAAATATGATCATTCCACCCGGCCGGTTTTCGCAAGGATGTTTCGAATCGTTCGCCTTCAAATAACATGTGATGCGCTCCAAATTAATCGGTTATGCTGGATGTTGATTACACGTCCCCTCGGAAACGCCTTGAATTCGCCTTATCGCCCCCCCACTGCCGCATTGTTCCTTGATGAACAACTGACGCCGTACGCCATTCGCCTGCGTGGCGTTGCCATTTTCGTGGCACTCCCGTTACTGGGCATGATTATCATGCTGGGCTCGGTTCTTTATACGAACGAGGTGTGGTTTGCGAAGTCGATCAAGATATTCGAGCCAATCTTCAGTACATTACCGACGATTGTCATAAAGGCCATCAGCGGTTTTGCAATTGCACTTCAGTGTGCGCGGGCATCGAAATCGCGCATCGTCTTGCTCGGCATTGCGGTGGGGGTCTTCTGGTCGCTGTGTGCACTAGTTACAGACAGCTTCATGTTTATCTACTTCAAGTTCGACGAGCCGGGGTCGACACCTTATGATCAACTTGCCAAATTATTGCCGCTTGCTATGCTTTTAGTGCCTCTGGCTATAGCAGAATGTGCGCTAGTCCGGCTCTACGGTAAAAGACGCGGTCCCACCGAGGGAAACACGCGCTGAGGCATTTGTGTTGATGCTCCCGCTTGGCTCGGTATGCATAGCTTGATGAACCGCCCGACCGATCACAAATCCCACAGCGCTTTACTACTCCACCCTAAGCACTGTAAGCGCATAGTTCGTTCTCATGAGTGCAGTGAACAAAATCATGCTTGATTGCATTCTTCCTCAGGCATGAAGACAGCTTGTCGCACCAGAGCGCAACGGCGTCCAGCTGCATACCGTAGCCATCGCCGTCGACATGATAAGGTTCTTCTGGCGACAAATTGCCGACAAAGGCGATCTCGAAGAAGGTTGGATACCCATCCAGCCTGATCGCCCACTCGCCTACCGAGTTAGGCAGGCCGGATGCCGTAAGCAAACTGCTAAGTGCATCCATGCTGCCGGTAAAAAAAATCTCTCCGATGACATAGGAGTACGGTGTCGTCATGACGTTCTCGTTTTGTTCTTCAGAATTTTTGTATCAAGTCAATCAGCCCGCCATCTTTCCCGAAGGCGAAAAAAAACCCGGCAGCGCGAGCGACCGGGTTTTTATCTGCCTGAACGGCGATTACTTCACCGCAGGGGCAGCTGGCGTATCGGCTGCGGCGACTTCAGTCTTGACCGTGACCTTGGCCTTGGCTTTTTGCTTGAGCGCATCGATGTAATTATGCATCTCAGCCTGGCCAATACGCTGGGCAATGTCCTGCTGCTCCGCTGCGCGGCGCGCCACGTCCGGCTTGGCTGCTTGCGCGACCTTGCCGATGCGATAGACGCCGTAGCCGATGCCCGGCAGGTCCACGCCAACATAGGCTGGCAGCTTGCTCGTGTCTGCCTTCAGAACAGCAGTCAGCGCGGTCGGGTTGATGCCCGTCGGCGCGGCACGGCTCACTACCTTGGCTTCACCGAAACCGGCGGCATCGCCACTCGCCTTGGCGGCAGCGATCTTCGCTTCGCCGGCTTTCTTGGCCAGGTTGGCCGCTTCCTGCTCAGCCACGCGGGCACGGATGACGGTGTCGACTTCCGCCAGCGGACGCTTGGTCGCCGGCTTGTAGTCCAGTACCCGGCCAGCGATCAGCGTGCTTGGCGTGGCCTGGATCGCATCGGTATTGTGCTTGTTCTTGAGCACGCTATCCGAGAACACCGCGTTCAGGAACTTGACGTTGTTGAACGGCGCATTTCCCAAGGCTGGATTCGGCGTGCGCGACAGGTTGTCGATGGTTTCGATCTTCAGCTTGAGCTTGTCCGCGGCCGGTTTCAGGCTATCGGACTGGTCGTACACGGTCTCGCTGAAGACCTGCGCCAGTTCCGAATACTTCTTCGACATCTTCGGCTTCTTGACTTCGGCGACGATGGCATCCTTGACTTCGTCGAACGGCTTGACGACTTCGGGAACCAGCTTGGTCACGGTCAGGATGTGGTAACCGAATTCCGATTCCACCACGTCGCTGATTTCACCCTGCTTGAGCTTGTAGACGGCCGGTTCCAGCGCGGCGCTGAGGAACTCGCCCTTCTTCGCCTGGCCCAGATCGCCGCCCTGCTCGGCCGTCGCCACGTCTTGCGACTTGGCCTTGGCAACCTCGGCAAAACTCTCCGGCGCCTTGCGCAGCTCGGCCAGCACGGCTTCGGCCTTGGCCTTGGCGGCAGCCTTGTCGGCAGCGCTCGCGCCTTTGGCAACGGTAAACATGATGTGGCTGTATTGGCGATCTTCCGGCGTGGTGTAGCGCTTCAGGTTGCTCTTGTAGAACTCGCTCACTTCGGCATCGGTCACGCTGACCAGGCCCTCGACCGCGGCGGCGTCGAACATGATGTATTCGATCTTGACCTTTTCCGGAATCTGGAACAAGGCGGCGTTCTTGTCGTAGAAGGCCTTGACCATCTCGTCGGTGACCTTGACCTGGGCTTGCTGCTCCTTGGCCGGGAACAGCAGTTCCTGCACTTCGCGTTCCTGGTCGAACATATCGGACAGGCGCGAGGCGACGGCGCGCGGAACGAAAGCCGTTTCCTGCACGGTGCCGGTCAGCTGCTGCACCGCGAAACTGCGGCGCAGGCTCTCTTCGTACTGGGGCGCCGTCATGCGCGCGTTGTTCAGCGCGGCCTTGTACACTTCCACGTCGAACTTGCCGTTCGTATGGAAGTTCTCATCCTGCTGGATCGTGTTGACCAGCACATCGTCGCCCACCGTCAGGTGGCTGCGCTCGATTTCGGTTTCCACGGCGCGCTGCGCGACCAGGTTATTGAGGATTTCACGCTTGAATTCAGGCGTATCGAAGCGCTTCTGGTCGAACTGCGCACCCATCATGGCGCGATAGCGGTCGATCTGCTTGCGCTGGGCATCTTCCCATTCGGGCTGCGTGATCTTCTTGCCGTTCACATTCGCCACTTCAATGGTACTGTCGGTGTTTTCGTTGGTGGCCATTCCACCGACGACCAGGAACGAGGCTGCCAGCAGTACGAGCATGACCTGGATCCAGCGCTTGTGATTACGAATAAATTCAAACATGGTTTGCCAATTCGAGATAAATAAAATTGCGATTGAATGCGATTGAGACGCACATATAAAAAAAGGCGAACTTTCGTTCGCCTCTTCTTTTTGTTGACAGGACTGCCAGGACCCGGCCGCCTTGTGCGAACCATGGAATCCCGTGCGGGCGACTCCTGAACCCCGGCGCACTCCCCACTCGGGGACTGCACCATCGTACTGCTATATGCTGGCGGAGCGGACGGGACTCGAACCCGCGACCCCCGACGTGACAGGCCGGTATTCTAACCAACTGAACTACCACTCCTAAATCGTTTCTTCTTTTTCATTGGCGGAGCGGACGGGACTCGAACCCGCGACCTCCGACGTGACAGGCCGGCATTCTAACCAACTGAACTACCACTCCTCAAATCAACTTCGTATTTTTTATTGGCGGAGCGGACGGGACTCGAACCCGCGACCTCCGACGTGACAGGCCGGCATTCTAACCAACTGAACTACCACTCCGTAAAAAATACTGGTACTGCATGCCAGGCTCTGGTGGGGGCTGAGAGGCTCGAACTCCCGACCCGCGCCTTGTAAGGGCGCTGCTCTACCAACTGAGCTAAACCCCCGCAAGCACACTTGTGTCACCAAGTGCTTCTGGACATTTTCCGGTGATTGTCACCTCACCGAAGGACATTAGTTTACTGCATCTTTAAGCGCTTTACCAGCTTTAAATTTAGGAACTTTCGCCGCCGCGATCTTGATCGCTTCCTTGGTGCGTGGATTGCGTCCGGTACGCGCGGCGCGCTCGCCCACCGAGAAGGTGCCGAAGCCGACCAGGGTCACGCTGTCGTTCTTCTGCAGGCTGGCGGTGACGGCATCGATCATCGCGTCGAGCGCGCGCGTGGCCGAGGCCTTGGTGATGTCCGCCGACTTCGCGATTTCTTCGATCAATTCTGTTTTGTTCACTTGTGCCCCGTTACATAAGATGTGCGGCGAAAAGAAATCCGCAGCGCGTATTAAACAAGCCGTCCATCGGCCTGTCAAGCCAAATACAAACCCAAGCGCCCGGCCAAAAAAGAAACAAGCGTCCGAAGACGCTTGCTTGGGTACTGCGTTACTGCCGGTTTAGTGCTTGACGATGTCCGTTTGCGGAGCCGCGCCATCAACCTGCGGGGTCGCTGCCACAGCGGCGACGGCCGGCACTTCCACCACTGCCGTCGGCATGCGTTCCAGCGCGATTTCGAGCACCTTGTCGATCCAGCGTACCGGAACGATTTCGAGCTTGTTCTTCACGTTGTCCGGAATGTCGGCCAGGTCCTTGACGTTCTGCTCCGGAATGAGCACCGTCTTGATGCCGCCGCGATGCGCCGCCAGCAGTTTTTCCTTGAGGCCGCCGATCGGCAGCACTTCGCCGCGCAGGGTGATCTCGCCCGTCATCGCCACGTCGGCGCGTACCGGAATGCCGGTAAATACCGACACCAGCGCGGTGGTCATCGCGATACCGGCCGACGGACCATCTTTTGGCGTCGCGCCTTCCGGCACGTGAATGTGAATGTCGGCTTTTTCGAACACGTCATTCTTGATGCCGAGGCGGTTGGCGCGCGAACGCACCACGGTGCGCGCCGCTTCGATCGATTCCTTCATCACGTCGCCCAAAGTACCGGTGCGTATCACACCGCCCTTGCCCGGCATTTGCACCGCCTCGATGGTCAGCAGATCGCCGCCCACTTCGGTCCATGCAAGGCCGACCACCTGGCCGATCTGGTTCTCTTTCTCGGCCACGCCGAAGTCGTAACGGCGCACGCCCAGGAACTTGTCGATGTTCTTGTTGTTGACCGTGACCTTCTTATCGGCCTTTTTCAACAGCAGCATCTTGACCACCTTGCGGCAGATCTTCGAGATTTCGCGCTCGAGCGATCGCACGCCGGCTTCCCGGGTGTAGTAACGGATGATGTCGCGGATCGCGCCTTCGGCGACGGCGATTTCTTCTTCCTTCAGGCCATTGGCCTTGATCTGCTTCGGCAGCAGGTAACGCTGGGCGATGCTGGTCTTTTCATCTTCCGTGTAACCGGACAGGCGAATGACTTCCATGCGGTCGAGCAGCGCCGGCGGAATGTTGAACGAATTCGAGGTCGCCACGAACATCACGTCCGACAGATCGAAGTCGACTTCGATGTAGTGGTCCGAGAACGTGTGATTCTGTTCCGGGTCCAGCACTTCGAGCAGGGCCGACGACGGATCGCCGCGGAAGTCCGCACCCATCTTGTCGATTTCGTCGAGCAGGAACAGCGGGTTGCGCACGCCGACTTTCGCCAGCGATTGCAGCACCTTGCCCGGCATCGAACCGATATACGTGCGGCGGTGGCCGCGGATCTCGGCTTCGTCACGCACGCCACCGAGGGCCATGCGCACGAACTTGCGGTTGGTGGCCTTGGCGATCGATTGGCCCAGCGAGGTCTTGCCCACGCCCGGAGGACCGACGAAGCACAGGATCGGCGCTTTCAGTTTGTCGACGCGTTGCTGGACCGCGAGGTATTCCAGAATGCGTTCTTTGACCTTGTCCAGGCCATAGTGATCGCCTTCGAGCACTTTCTCGGCATTCGACAGATCGTTATTGACCTTGGACTTTTTCTTCCACGGCAGATTGACCAGGGTGTCGATGTAGTTACGCACGACAGTGGCTTCGGCCGACATCGGCGACATCAGCTTGAGCTTCTTGAGTTCGTTGGTAGCCTTGTCCAGCGCTTCCTTGGGCATCTTGGCGGCGATGACTTTTTTCTCGAGTTCGTCGATATCGGCGCCGTCTTCGCCCTCGCCCAGTTCTTTCTGGATCGCCTTGACCTGCTCGTTCAGATAGTACTCGCGCTGCGATTTTTCCATCTGGCGCTTGACGCGGCCGCGGATGCGCTTTTCCACTTGCAGGATGTCGAGCTCGCCTTCGAGCTGGCCGAGCAGATGCTCAAGACGCTTGGCGACGTTGAAGATTTCCAGGATCACCTGCTTCTGCTCGAGCTTGAGCGGCAGATGGGCGGCGACCGTATCGGCCAGGCGGCCGGCGTCGTCGATCCCTGCCAGCGAAGCGAGGATTTCAGGTGGAATTTTCTTGTTCAGTTTGACGTACTGGTCGAACTGCTGGACGATCGCGCGGCGCATCGCCTCGACTTCGGAATCGTCGCCGATTTCCGAATTGAGCGGGGTCAGGTCCGCGATGAAGTGCGTCGGCGCATCGCTGATGTGGTTGATGCGCGCACGCTGGGCGCCTTCGACCAGCACCTTGACGGTGCCGTCGGGCAGCTTGAGCATTTGCAGGATGTTCGCCACGCAACCGATCTCGTAGATGTCGGACGCGGATGGCTCGTCCTTGGCGGCGGCCTTCTGGGCGGCCAGCATGATGCTCTTGCCCTGCTCCATGGCTGCTTCCAGCGCCTTGATGGATTTCGGACGGCCGACGAACAGTGGGATCACCATATGCGGGAAGACGACCACGTCGCGCAACGGCAGTAAGGGCAGCGTCGTTTGCTCGGTTAATTTGGAAGTTGTCATGGCATACCTTATAGAAAGCGTGTTTACGATGTTGGCACTGACTGCCAAAACACAAGACCGGCAGATAAAATATTTCTACAAGTTATTTGAACAATTCATCAACTTGATTCAAATACAACCGGAATAATCTAAAAAAATTTTATCGGAACATCAAATAAAAAAGCCACCGCGCAGCGGTTCCGCTGCGAGTGGCTTTTCGAGTGAAGCCTGATTCTTTTATTGAGGTAAATTGTACCGCCAAGAATTCAGGAATCAATGCTTTTGTTGCGTGCGGAGCGCAGAATTTCAGTTTTCGCCCGATGCTTTTGCGCTTTCGCTGTAAATCAGTAAAGGTTTGGCGCCGTTCGTGATCGAATTTTCATCGATAACGACCTTGATGACATTCTGCTGATTTGGCAATTCGTACATCACATCGAGCAGTGCATGTTCAAGAATGGAACGCAAACCGCGCGCACCGGTCTTGCGTGCCAGTGCCTTGCGGGCAATCGCATGCAGGGCGGCCGGACGGATTTCCAGTTCCGCGCCTTCCATTTCCAGCAGCTTGGAATACTGTTTAATCAACGCATTCTTCGGCTCGATCAGAATCTGGATCAGGGCTTCTTCGGTCAGTTCCGACAAGGCCGCAACCACCGGCAGGCGGCCCACCAGTTCCGGAATCAGGCCGAACTTGATCAGGTCTTCCGGTTCGGCTTCGAGCAGCACGTCGGCGCTGGCGCGCTGCGATTCGCTCTTGACGCTGGCCGAGAAGCCGATGCCGCTCTTTTCGGAACGGTTCTGGATGATCTTGACCAGGCCGTCGAACGCGCCGCCGCAGATGAACATGATGTTGGTCGTGTCGATCTGGACGAAATCCTGGTTCGGATGCTTGCGCCCGCCTTGTGGCGGTACCGATGCCATCGTGCCTTCGATCAGTTTCAGCAAGGCTTGCTGCACGCCTTCGCCGGACACGTCGCGGGTAATCGACGGATTGTCCGATTTACGCGAAATCTTGTCGATTTCATCGATGTAGACGATGCCGCGCTGGGCCTTGTCGACTTCGTAATTGCAGCTTTGCAGCAGCTTCTGGATGATGTTCTCGACGTCTTCGCCCACATAACCGGCTTCGGTCAGGGTGGTGGCGTCGGCGATCACGAACGGCACGTTGAGCATGCGCGCCAGGGTCTGGGCCAGCAGGGTCTTGCCCGAACCGGTAGGACCGACCAGCAAGATGTTGCTCTTTGCCAGTTCGACTTCATCCTTCTTGCCCAGGTGCTTGAGGCGCTTGTAATGGTTGTAGACCGCAACGGACAGGATGCGCTTGGCGGTTTGCTGGCCGATCACGTACTGGTCCAGCAATTCCTTGATCTCGTTCGGGGTCGGCAGGTCGGACTTGGCGCCGGCCACCGTTTCCACGTTCGAGGTCTCGTCGCGGATGATGTCGTTACACAGGTCGATGCATTCGTCGCAAATGAAGACGGATGGACCTGCGATGAGTTTCTTCACCTCGTGCTGGCTCTTGCCGCAGAACGAGCAGTAGAGGAGTTTTTCGCCGCTGGAGGATTTTTTGTCTGACATGGGGCAGGTTTCTATTGAATTGCTATAAATGTAACGCGAACCGACGCGCAACAAGGGGGCGCGCTATCAGCATGCTACCCGAAATAAAAACGAAACGCCCGAACGTTGTAGCGCACGGGCGTTCTTTGAGCAACACCTGAGGCGAACCTTGATAAAGCTACTACGCGGCGCAACTGCCGTTCTGCGATGCTCGCCGTACCTGCGTACGGCTGCGCTTCTCGAACAACAGGTGCACCGCTCGCTACGCTTTCTCAAGGTCCGCCTGGCGCCGTCGCGTGCAGGTGGTCGCGCGGCCCGCGCTAGGACTTTATTCGCGCTTCGCAAGGACTTTGTCGATCAGACCATATTCCGCGGCTTCATCGCCCGACATGAAACGATCGCGGTCGGTATCCTTGTGGATCTGTTCCATCGTCTTGCCCGTACGTTCGGCCAGGATGTGGTTCAGGCGCTCACGCAGGTAGAGGATTTCCTTGGCCTGGATTTCGATGTCCGAAGCCTGCCCTTGCGAGCCACCCGACGGCTGGTGAATCATGATGCGCGAGTTCGGCAGCGAGAAACGCTTGCCCTTGGCGCCGGCGGCCAGCAGGAAAGCGCCCATCGACGCGGCCATCCCGGTGCACAGGGTCGACACGTCCGGCTTGATGAAGTTCATCGTATCGAAGATCGCCAGGCCGGCCGAGACCGATCCGCCAGGCGAGTTGATGTAGAGCGAAATATCCTTGTCCGGATTCTCGCTCTCGAGGAACAGCAGCTGGGCGACGATCAGGTTGGCCATCTGGTCATGCACCGGCCCGACCATGAAAATCACACGTTCCTTGAGCAGGCGCGAGTAAATATCGTACGAGCGCTCGCCGCGGCCGCTCTGCTCCACGACCATCGGAATGAGGCCGAGTGCTTGTGTATCCAATGCCGGATTATGATTCATACCTGTCTCTTCCTTTGTAAGCAGCCTAAAGCAGACTTTAAGCTTGTGCGTTGCTTCCCATCAACTCGTCGAATGCAACAGCCTTGGCTGTGACTTTCGCGATACCGAGTACATAGTTAACGACGTTTTCTTCCAATACAAGAGCTTCGACTTCCGACAGGCGGCGACGATCGCTGTAGTAGTACTTGAGTACTTCACGCGGATCTTCGTAGCTTTGGGCGAAATCTTCGATCTGCGCCTTGACCTGCTCAGGCGTCGCCTGCAGCTTGTTGTCGCCAACCAGTTGCGACAGGATCAGGCCCAGGCGCACGCGGCGCTCGGCCTTGGTGGCGAACAGGTCTTGCGGGAATGGCATGTCCTTGACATCCATGCCGCGCTGCGCCATGTCCTGGCGGGTCATTTCGGCCAGGCGCTCGGCGTCCTGGGCGATCATGACTTTAGGAACTTCCATTTCGGTGACCTTGACCAGGGCATCCATCACGGCTTCCTTGTTGCGTGCCTTGACGCGGCCCGCGACTTCGCGTTCCAGGTTGACCTTGATGTCGGCGCGCATCTTGTCCAGATCGCCATCTTCCATGCCCAGCGACTTGGCGAACTCGGCATCGACTGCCGGCAGGTGCGCCCATTCCAGCTGCTTCAGGGTGATGGTGAAGTCGGCGGTTTTGCCGGCCACGTCAGCACCGTGGTAATCGGCCGGGAAAGCCAATGGGAAGGTTTTTGCTTCGCCGACCTTCAGGCCGACGGTGGCTGCTTCGAATTCCGGCAGCATGCGGCCTTCGCCGAGCACGAATGCGTAGTCTTCAGCTTTGCCGCCTGGGAATTCAACGCCATCGATCACGCCGACGAAGTCGACGGTCACGCGGTCGCCATTGGCTGCGACCGGCTCGCCGCCGTCGCCGTGTTCGCCGGCTTCACCCTTGGTGTGGTAATGCACGCGCTGCTTGCGCAGGATTTCGATGGTCTTTTCGATTTCCGCGTCCGACACGTCGGCTTTCACGGTTTCGATCTCGACGCCCGACAGGTCGCCGATGACGACTTCAGGATAGACCTCGAAGGTGGCGTCGAACGACAGCACGCCTTCAGCGGAATCTTCCTTTGGTTCGATTTTTGGGAAACCGGCAACGCGCAGCTGGTTCTCGTTGGCGGCGTCATTGAACGCGCGGCCGACTTTATCGTTGAGCACGTCCGATTCGATCTGGTAGCCATATTGCTGCGCGACCATTTTCAGTGGAACTTTGCCTGGACGGAAGCCAGGTGCCTTGGCCGTTTTGGCCTGCTGTTTCAGGCGCTTTTCCACTTCCGTACGGACGTCAGTCAGCGGAAAAGAGATCGTCAAGCGACGTTCGAGTTTACCCAGGGTTTCGACTGCAGTTGCCATTGTAAAAATCGTCCAAAAAATAGTATTAAACTCGTGGTGCGAGGAGGGGGACTCGAACCCCCACACCATTGCTGGCGTCAGGACCTAAACCTGGTGCGTCTACCAATTTCGCCATCCTCGCGGGATCGCATTGACCGCCATCATCGGCGAGAGAATGCACCTTTCCATCTGAAAAAACAAAGGGCGCCCGACAGTGAAACCGGCCGCCCTGCACTGCCTTTGTTAGGGGCTACAACTTCAACCCGGTATTTTACTGGATTTTCTGACCACATAGGGCGTTTTTTGAAACGGACTCAGGCGGCGTATAATTTGGAAACGTTTTCAGTCCTTTAGAGAAATACCTCTGCATGTCTTCCAATCACATTAACAAAGTGCGCCAGGCGAGTTTATTCGCCATGACGTGGCCTATTTTCATCGAGCAGCTATCGCATATCCTGCCGGGGATTGTCGATACCTTCATGGTCAGCCACCTGGGCGACTCGGCCGTGGCCGGACTGGCGGTGGCCAACCAGATCGTCGGCTTTTGCATCATCCTGTTTTCCTTCGTCGGCATCGGCAGCGCGGTCGTGCTCACCCACTACCTGGGCGCGGGCGACCGGGCCGGCGCCGAACGCGTGGCGGCCACGGCGGTGGGCATCAATTTCTGGCTCGGGGTGGTGGTCAGCCTGGCGATCTGGGCGTTCTCGGCCGACATGCTGGGCCTGCTGCACCTGCCGCCGCAACTGATGCCCTACGCCCAGCCGTTTCTGGCGCTGATGGGCGGCACCCTGTTCCTCGAATCGATCAATATCGCGTTCGGCTCGGTGCTGCGCGCACACGGCCACACGCGCGAAGCAATGTACGTCGCCATCGGCATGAATGTGCTCAATCTGATCTTGAATGTGGTGCTGATTTTCGGCCTGCTGGGCGCGCCCAAGATGGGCGTGATCGGCGCGGCGCTGTCGACCGTCATCAGCCGCGCCGTGGCTTGCGTGGCCCTGGCCTGGCTGGTGCGGCGCCAGCTCAAGCTGGGCGTGCGCCTGTCGTGGTTCCTGAAGCTGTCGCGCGACACGCTCTCGCGCATCCTCAAGATCGGCTTGCCGGCGGCGGGCGAGAATCTGTGCTGGCAAGCCAGTTTCATGGTCATTACCTACTTTGTCGGGCAGATGGGCGTGGTCCAGCTGGCCACGTTCTCGTACGCAATCCAGCTGTCGATGATCATGATGATGCTGGGAATTTCGATCGGCATCAGCACCGAGATCATGATCGGTCACATGATCGGTGCCGGCGAGTTCGATGAAGCCTACCGGCAATTGCTGCGCAGCCTGCGCGTGGGCCTGGCGGTGACGGTGGCGACGACGTGCATGGTGGTGCTGCTGGCGCCGTGGCTGCTGGGCTTTTTCAGCAAGGACCCGGCGGTCGTGGCCGGCGGCGCGGTGTTGCTGCGCATCAGCCTGCTGCTGGAACCGGGGCGCACATTCAATCTGGTGGTAATCAATTCACTGCGGGCAACGGGCGACGCGCGCTTTCCGGTGCTGATGGGCGTGTGTTCGATGTGGGGCGTGGCGGTGCCGCTGGCATGGCTGCTGGGCCTGCATCTGGGCTGGGGATTGATTGGAGTGTGGATCGCGTTCACCTGCGACGAATGGGTGCGCGGGCTGGCGATGTATGCGAGGTGGAAGAGCCGGGTGTGGGAAAAACATGCGCACGCGGTACGGGCGCATGTGGCGGCTTAATGTTTCCTAACCGGGGTCAGACCCCGATTAGGAAACTTTGTCGTGATGTTTCCTAACTGAGGTCTGACCCCGGTTAGGAAACTTTGTCGTCAGGTACGCAGCGCGACGGCTTCCACCGGCTTCTTCACCCGGAACCACGCCGCATACAGTGCCGGCAGGAACAGCAAGGTCAATGCCGTCGCCACCACCAACCCACCCATGATGGCAACCGCCATCGGCCCCCAGAACACCGAACGCGACAGCGGAATCATCGCCAGCGCGGCCGCCGCGGCCGTCAACACGATTGGCCGGCAGCGCCGTACCGCCGCCTCGATCACCGCATTCCACGGCTCGGCCCCGGCAGCGATATCCTGCTCGATCTGATCGACCAGAATCACGGAATTGCGGATGATCATGCCGAACAGCGCAATCACACCCAGATTCGCGACGAATCCGAACGGCCGGTCCAGGATCAGCAGCGCCATCGCGGCGCCAGCCACGCCCAGCGGACCGGTCAGGAACACCAGCAGCGAACGCGAGAAGCTGTGCAGCTGCAGCATCAGCAGGGTGAACACAATGAACAGCACCAGCGGCACATTCGCCGCGATCGACGCTTCCGCGGCCGCGCTGTCGGCGGCGGCGCCGGCCAGCGAGATCGTGTAGCCCGGCGGCAGCGCCGCGCGCAGGTCGGCCAGCTTCAGGCCGATCTGGTCGGACACGGTCGGCCCCTGGATGCCGTCGACCACGTCGGACTGCGCCGTGATGGCCCATTCACGGCCTTCGCGCCACACCACACCCGGTTCCCACACAAAATGGGCGCGCGCGATCTGCGAAATGGTCACCGACTTGCCCGACGCCGTCGGGATGTTGGTGTCGTTGAGCACCGCCATGGTCGCGCGCTCTTCCACCGGCTGGCGTACCACGATGTCGATCAGCTTGTTGTCCTCGCGGAACTGGCCGATGGTCGTGCCCGACAGAATGGTATTGGCCGCGCGCATCACCGTTTGCGAGGTCACGCCCAGCGCGCGCAGTTTTTCCTGGTCCAGGTCGAGGCGCAGCACCTTGATCGATTCGTTCCAGTTGTCATTGACGCCGATCGCATTCGGATTGGCGCGCATGATGTCCTTGACCTTGTCGGCAAAATCGCGCACCACGGCGATTTCCGGGCCGGCCACGCGGAACTGCACCGGATACGGCACCGGCGGCCCGTTCGGCAGCAGCTTGACCCTGCCGCGCACTTCCGGGAAGTCTTTCTTGAAGATGTCGACAATCTTCAGGCGCAGCGCTTCGCGCGTTTCCAGGCCCTTGGCCAGCACCACCACTTGCGACACGTTCGATTGCGGGAAGAGCTGGTCCAGCGGCAGATAGAAACGCGGGCTGCCGGTGCCCACATAGCTGGTCACGCTCTCGACATCGGTTTCCTTGGCCATCAGCTTCTCGAACTTCTTCACCAGCGCTTCGTTGGCGCCGAAGCTGGTGCCTTCCGGCGTCCACATCTCGACCATCAGCTCGGGCCGGCTGGAATCGGGGAAGAATTGCTTCTCGATGAAGTTGAAGCCGTACACGCCGAGGAAGAACACGCCCAGGCTCAGCGCAATGGTGGTCTTGCGCCATTCCACGCACCAGGTCACGACACGGCGGAAACGCTGGAAACCGGGCGTATTGAACAGGTCGTGCTCGCCCTCGCCGGCCGCGTGCGGCTTGACCTTGAGGATCAGGTAGCCGATGTACGGCGTAAACACCACCGCCACCAGCCACGAAATCAACAGCGCCAGCGCATTGACCGAGAACATCGAAAAGGTGTACTCGCCGGCGGCCGACTTGGCCAGGCCGATCGGCAGGAAGCCGGCGGCCGTGATCAGGGTGCCGGTCAGCATCGGCATCGCGGTCGAGGTGTAGGCGAAGGTGGCCGCCTCGAAGCGCGACATGCCCTCCTCCATCTTGCGCACCATCATTTCGACGGCGATGATGGCGTCATCGACCAGCAAGCCGAGCGCGATGATCAGCGCGCCGAGCGAAATCTTGTGCAGGTCGATGTCCAACATGCGCATGAACAGGAAGGTAATGGCCAGCACCAGCGGAATGGTCAGCGCCACCACCAGGCCGGGCCGCGCATCGATGCGCAGCGGCTTGGTATGCAGGCCCAGCGCCAGGAAACTGACCGCCAGCACGATCACGACCGCTTCGATCAGCACCTTGATGAATTCGCTCACCGAGGCCGTCACCGCGCGCGGCTGGTCCGATACCCGTTCGAGCTCGATGCCGACCGGCAGCTTGGCCTTGATGCGGGCCACGGTTTCATCGAGCCCTTTGCCCATCTGAATGATATTGCCGCCCTTTTCCATCGACACGCCCAGGCCGATGACTTCCTTGCCGTTAAAACGCATCTTTTCCAGCGGCGGATCCTGGTATTCGCGCTTGATGGTGGCGAAGTCGCCCAGGCGGAAGGTGGTGCCGTTGGCGCGCAGCTCCAGGTTTTCGAGGTCCTTGGCGCTGGTCAGGGCGCCGGTGACGCGCACTTGCAGGTTGTCCGTTTCGGTGACCAGCACGCCGGTCGACTCGACCGAGTTTTGCGTGGCGATCTGGTTGGCGATGACTTCGAACGGCACGCCGAGCTGCGCAAATTTCTTGTGCGAGAACTCGATATTGAGTTTTTCGGTCTGCACGCCGAACTGCTCGACTTTCGATACCAGCGGCACTTGCAGCAATTGCTGGCGCACGAAGTCGGCATATTCCTTGACCTCGGCATAGTTGAAGCCGTCGGCCGAGAGCGCGAAGATCGAGCCGTAGGTGTCGCCGAATTCATCGTTGAAGAACGGTCCGATCACCCCGGCCGGCAAGGTGCCGCGGATGTCGCCGATCTTCTTGCGCACCTGGTACCAGGCGTTGGCGGTCTCGCGCGGGGGCGTCGATTCGCGCAACTGCAAAATGATGATCACTTCGCCCGGCTTGGAATAACTCTTGATCTTGTCGATGTAGGGCGTTTCCTGCAGCTTCCTTTCCAGCTTGTCGGTGACCTGCTCGGCCATCTGCACCGCGGTCGAGCCCGGCCAGATCGCGCGCACCACCATCACGCGGAACGTAAACGGCGGATCTTCATCCTGCCCCAGATTCATGTAGCTGATCACCCCGCCCAGCAGCAGCGCGACCATCAGGTAGCGCGTCAGCGGAATATGCTCCAGCGCCCAGCGAGAAAGATTGAACCCCTTCATTTGGCAACCTCAACCTTTGCTGCCGCCTGTGCCGCTGCCTGCGCTGCGGGTTTCGCAGCCGGCAGCGGGTCGCTCGACGAGGTATCCGGCGGCAGGATCGTCACTTTCTGGCCCTGCTTGAGCAGGTTCACGCCCGCCGTCACCACGGTCTGGCCGGACGTCACGCCGCTGGCCAGCACCACCTCGTTGCCGGACGTGCCGGCAATGGCTACCGGCACCATGCGCGCCACGCCCTTGTCGACCACCCACACCGAGGTGGTGTTCTTTTCGTGATACAGCGCCGTCAGCGGCACCTTGATCTGCGGCGTGGCCATGGTGCTGGCGAACTGCACCATGGCTGTCATGCCCAGCTTGACGTCGGCCGCGCTGTCGGGAATCGCTACCTTGACCGCGTAGGTGCGGGTGGCGGGGTCGGCCACCGGCGAGACTTCACGCACCTTGCCGGGAATGACCACATCCTTGTTGGCCCACAGGCGCACGGTCACGTCCGTGAGCTTGCGCAATTGCTCGACCTTATCTTCAGGCAAGCCGATGACGATTTCCTTCTCGCCCATCTGGGCTACGCGCACCACCGGGGTGCCCGGGGACACCACCTGCCCCACTTCCGCGTCCACGGCCGTGACCACGCCATCGACATCCGACACCAGGGTGGCGTAGCCAGCCTGGTTCGACTGGCCGAAATAGGCCGCCTGGGCCGCGTCGACGCTGGACTGCGCCGAGCTGAACGCCGACACCTTGGCGTCGAGCACGGCCTGGCTGACGAAATTCTTCACGCGCAATTCCTGATAGCGCTTCAGTTCCGCCTTGGCCAGGTCGCGCCCGGTTTCCGCCGCGCGCAGGTTGGCCTTGGCCTGGGCCTGCGACAACTTCAAGTCTTGCGGATCGAGCTGCATCAGTACCTGGCCCTTCTTGACCACCGTGCCGGCATCGACCTTGCGTGCGGTAATCTTGCCGCCAACCCGGAATCCGAGGCGCGACTCGACCCGCGCCCGCACCTCGCCGGCGAATTCGGCGTTCACGCCCACGCTGCTCGACGTCAGCACCAGGGCGCGTACGGGACGGATGTCCTCGGTTTTTTCGGCGGGCTTGGAGCAGGCGGACAGCAGCGCGGCCATCACGGCGGCACTGAGGACGGTCATCGGGGCCAAAGGTCTTTGGCGCAGGTTTTTCACGGGGAACACGGTGTTTTCCTTTACTATGCGGTGGTCGCGACCCCGAGGGATCGACGATGATGTCGAGATGCTACTACTCGTTCGACCCTGAGAGCTAACTGACTTTCTGGTTAGTAATTATAATACTGCAAGTTTTATTTGCAAATGACTTTCGCGTCATTAATACTTCATGCCCGTCGATCACTACGAGAACTTCCCCGTCGCCTCTGTTTTGCTGCCCCGGCGGCTGGTGCCGGCCGTGGAAGCCATATATGCATTCGCCCGCACCGCTGACGACATCGCCGACGAAGGCGACGCGACCGGACCCGAGCGGCTGGCCGCGCTGACCGCTTACGAGGCCGCGCTGGACGCCATCGGCCGCGGCGAAAATCAGAGCGAACCGTTGTTCCAGCGCCTCGCCGGCGTGATCGCGCAGTACAAATTGCCGCTGCAACCGTTCCAGGACTTGCTGTCGGCCTTCAAGCAGGATGTCGGCACCACGCGCTACCCCAGCTTCGAGCTGCTGCTCGACTATTGCCGCCGCTCGGCCAATCCGGTCGGTTTCCTGATGCTGTCGCTGTACGGTGCCGTGGACGAGGCCAACGTGCGCGATTCGGACGCCATCTGCTCGGCGCTGCAGCTAATCAACTTCCTGCAAGACGTCGGCATCGACCGCCAAAAAGACCGCATCTACCTGCCCATGGAGGATCTGCAGCGCTTCGGCGTGGCCCCGGCCCAGCTCGACCAGTCGCGCACCGACGGCAACTGGCGCGCCCTGATGGCCTTCGAGGTGGCCCGTGCGCGGGCGCTGATGATGTCGGGCGCGCCGCTGGCGCTGCGTTTGCCGGGCCGCATCGGCTGGGAATTGCGGCTGGTGGTCCAGGGCGGCTTGCGCATCCTGGAAGAAATCGAGAAGGTCGGCTACGACGTCTTCGGCCAGCGCCCGCAGATCAAAACGCTGGACTGGCTGGTGATTGTGTGGCGCGCAATACGCATGTAAGCCGGCATGTAACCCGGCATCAAACGCGGCTCCAACGCGGCTCCAACGCGGCAATGACCCGCTGTCGCGCTGCCTGACGACGAAAAAACCCGCGCCGCCCCCCTCGACTGGCACTCATCGGCTATAGAATAGCGGCTTCGCTTCGCGCACCCTTGCATTTTTGACCATGTCCCCTGACGAATACTGCCAACAAAAGACCGTCCAGAGCGGCTCGAGCTTTTATTACAGCTTCCTGTTCCTGCCCCCGGAGCGGCGCCGCGCCATCACCGCGCTGTACGCCTTCTGCCGCGAGGTGGACGACACGGTGGACGAATGCACCGACCAGTCGATCGCGCGCATCAAGCTGGCCTGGTGGCGCAACGAGCTCTCCAGCATGTACGCCGGCGCGCCCACCCACCCGGTGACGCAAGCCTTGCAGCCGCACCTGGCGGTCTACAACCTGCAGGAAACGCACATGCAAGCCATCGTCGACGGCATGGAAATGGATCTGGACCAGACCCGCTACCTCGATTACCCGGCCATGAAACGCTACTGCTGGCACGTGGCCAGCGTGGTCGGCATTTTGTCGGCGAGCATTTTCGGCGTGACCAATCCCAAGACGCTGGAGTATGCGGAGCAGCTGGGCCTGGCGTTCCAGCTGACCAATATCATCCGCGACGTGGGCGAAGACGCGCGCAAGGGCCGCATTTACCTGCCTGTCAACGAACTGCAACAGTTCGGCGTCACCGCGGCCGACCTGCTCAACGCGCGCCACAGCGACAAGTTCGAGAACCTGATGCGCTTCCAGACCGAACGCGCGCAAAAGGTCTACGACGAAGCCTTCGCCCTGCTGCCCAAGGAAGACCGGCGCGCCCAGCGTCCCGGCCTGATGATGGCGGCCATCTACCGCACCGTGCTCGACGAAATCGAACGCGACAACTTCCACGTGCTCACCCAGCGTATCTCGCTCACGCCGTTGCGCAAACTGTGGCTGGCGTGGAAGACCTACATCCGTGGCTAACGTGGAGATGCGCGCCGCCGTCATCGGCGCCGGCTGGGCCGGCTGCAGCGCGGCCGTCGAACTGGCCCGCGCCGGCTGCAAGGTCACCCTGTTCGAGGCCGCGCGCACGCTCGGCGGACGGGCGCGCGCGGTCGACGTGCAGGGCCGCCAGCTCGACAACGGCCAGCACATTTTGCTGGGCGCCTACAAGGAATCGCTGCGCCTGATGCGCGCGGTCGGCATCGACCTGCGCGCCGCCATGCTGCACCTGCCGCTGCAGATGCGCTATCCGAAGGAAAGCGGCGGCATGGACTTCGTGGCCCCGCGCCTGCCGGCGCCGCTGCACCTGGCGCTGGCCCTGCTGCGCGCCGATGGCCTGGCCTTTGCCGACAAGATGGCCCTGGCGCGCTTTTCCTCGACCGCGCGCTGGATGGACTGGCGCCTGCACACCGACTGCAGCGTCAGCGAACTGCTTGAACGCTACGACCAGACCGATCGCCTCATCGAACTGATGTGGCGTCCGCTGTGCCTGGCCGCGCTCAACACCGCGCCCGAACGCGCCTCGGCCCAGGTCTTCCTGGCCGTGCTGCGCGACAGCCTGGGCGCCAGCCGCGCCAGTTCCGACATGCTGCTGCCGCGCGTCGACCTGAGCGCCCTGTTCCCGGTGGCCGCGGCGAGCTATGTGGAACGCGCCGGCGGCGCCGTGCGCCTGGGCGCCAAGGTCGGCGCGCTGGCACCCGCTGACGGTAGCGGCGGCTGGCTGCTTGGCGAAGGCGAACGCTTCGACGCCGTCGTCATCGCCACCGCGCCGCCGGCGGCCGCCAGCCTGCTCGAACAGGCCGGCGAGGCCGAACTGGCGGCGAGCCTGCAGCATTTCGAGTACGAACCGATCACCACCTGCTACCTGCAATATGCGGCTGCCACCCGGCTCGACCTGCCCTTCTACGCCCTGCGCGACAATGCCGCCAGCGGCCACTGGGGCCAGTTCGTGTTCGACCGCGGCCAGCTCGACCCCGCGCAGGCCGGCCTGTTCTCGGTGGTCATCAGCGCCTCGGGCGCGGCCTCGGAACTGGGACGCGAGGCGCTGGCCCAGGCCGTCGCCGGCCAGCTGGCCGCCGTGCTGGGACGAACGGAACTGCTTCACCCCGAATGGGTCCAGGTCATCAGCGAGAAACGCGCCACCTTTGCCTGCACGCCGGGCCTGGCACGTCCCGCCAACGCGACCGGACTGGCATCCCTGGCGCTGGCCGGCGACTACACCGCCAGTGACTATCCGGCAACAATCGAGTCCGCCGTGCGCAGCGGCGTGGCTGCCGCGCGCGAGATCCTGTCGGCCAAGGCCACAAAAAAGTGAACGACTGTCCCCCGATTTGGTCGTTTGCGGCGCTGAAAGTGCAGCCTGTCGCATTCCGGTGGAGCTGAACTGTCCGTTTTCGTACAGTAGCACCATCGAAACAGGATTTTTACACGGACAGCACATGAACATCGCACTCGGCCTTCGCGCACTCGCATTACTGGTTTTTGTTGCCGCGACTACCGCCGTCATCGTCATGCCGCACCTGCTCGGCGGCGACACGCAGATTCTCCATTCGGGCGTGGCGCTGAGCCATTCCTGATCCAAAGGCGACCATCATGGGCAAACTCGACTATCTCGACGCGCTGCGGCGCGCCATGGCGGGCATTTCCGCCGACACCCAGGCCAATACGCTGGCTTACTACGAACAGCGCTTCATCGACGGCGTGGCCGCCGGCCGCACCGAGGCTGAGGTGGCCGCCGGGCTCGACGAGCCGACCGCGATCGCCATGAAGCTGCGCGCCAGCGTGCACATGCATTCTTTCGAGCAAAAGAAAAATCCCGCCAACCTGATGCGCCTTCTGGTGTCGGTCGTCGGCCTGGGCATCTTCAACCTGTTCATGGTGGTGCCGGCGCTGGTCTACGCGGCCCTGCTGGCCCTCCTGTACGCGGCCGGGCTGGCCTTTTACGTGGCCGGCATCGCCATTACCGCCAGCGGCCTGGCGGGCGCCAACGAACTGGTGCTCGATGGCCCTTTCCGCGAGCTGATCCTGAGCGACGCGTCCAGCGACGAGCGCAACACGATGGAAGCGAAAGTATCGATCAGCCAGGACGGCGTGCGCTTCTTCCGCGAACACCGGACCGGCGATGTCCCCAAGGATGCCGTGGACGCGGTGCGCGAAGCCGGCGAGGCGGCCGACTCGGCGGACGCGACCAGTGAAGCGGGCGAGGAAGCCGCGCGGGACGGCCCGAAAAAACCCAGCGTGATCCGCCGCGCCGAGGAAGCGGCCAGCGTCGGCGTGCGCATCACCACCAACCTCGAACCCGGTTCGCGCGCCACCCAGACCGTGTTTGGCCTGGGCATCGTACTGGCCGGAATCGTGATCTTCCTGCTGTGCCTGGTCATTACGAAATACACGCTGACCGGCATCCGCCGCTACGCCGAAATGAATGTTTCCCTGCTCAAGGGCAACTAAACGCGGAACCGGAGAAATTTCATGCGATCCCTTATCAAAGTCGGCTTCGGCCTGCTGCTCCTCGCTTTCGTCCTGATCGCCCTGTTCTACGGCATGCTGCGGGCCCAGGGCACGACCCGTCCGGCCAATCCGGAAGGCCGCGTGGTCGCCAGCGAAGCGCGCCATGTGGGCAACGACGTCACCTCGGTCGTGCTCGGCGGCCCGATCGACATGACCCTGCGCCAGGGCGCGGTAGCGTCGCTGACCGTGCGCGGCGAACAGCGCTTGCTGGGCAATATAGGAACCGTGAGCGAAGGCAATACCCTGCACATCGAAACCAAGGGCATGCTGCTGCACCATAAACAGCCGCTGCAAGTGGTGCTGGTGCTGCCGTCCATCGACAGCGTCAGGATCCATGGCAGCGGCGACAGCACCATCAATGGTTTCAGCGGCGACAAGATCACGCTGCAACTGCATGGTTCCGGCGACGTCAAGTTCAATGGCCGCTACCGCGCAGTCGAAGCCGGCCTGCAAGGCAGCGGCGACATCGAGCTCAACGGCGGCAACAGCGACAAGGTCGACGTCAGCGTGGTCGGCTCGGGCAGCATGACGGTGGTGGGCGCGGCCAGGCAGTTCAAGGTGGCGCAGACCGGTTCGGGCGACCTCGACGCCGAGCACCTGAGCGCCGATACCGTCACCGTCGAACTGATGGGTTCGGGCAGCGCGGTTGTCCAGGCCCGCAAAAGCGCCACCGTCAACCTGCGCGGCAGCGGCGACGTGAACGTGCATGGCAATCCGGACGAGCGCAACGTCACGCGCAACGGCTCGGGCGACGTTACGTTCGAGTAAGCGGCCGCTGCGCCAGCCAGGCCAGCGCGCCATGGCCGGCGGCGCGGCCGCTGGCGAAGCAGGCGGTGAGCAGGTAACCGCCGGTGGGCGCTTCCCAGTCCACCATTTCGCCGGCGGCGAACACCCCCGGCAGCGCGCGCAGCATGGCCTGCCCGTCGAGCGCGTCAAAGCGCACCCCGCCGGCGCTGCTGATCGCCTCGTCGATCGGGCGCGTCCGTTTCAAGGTCAGCGGCAGCATTTTCAGGGCCGCCGCCAGGCGCGCCGGGTCGGCGAATTCGTCCGCCGACAGGCATTCGCGCAGCAATCCCGATTTCACCCCCTTGATGCCGAGCCGGCTTTGCAGATGGCTCGACATCGAGCGCGAGCCGCGCGGACGCGCCACGTTGTCCAGCACCCGTTCGGCGCTGAAATCGGGCACCAGGTCGAGCCAGATGGTGGCGCTGCCGCCGGCGGCAATCTGCTCGCGCAGGTCGGCCGACAAGGCGTAGATCAGGCTACCCTCGACACCGGTGGCGGTGATCACGAACTGCCCCTGGCGCTTGTGCAGGCGGCCCTGCGCATCGGTAGCGGTAATGGCCACCGTGGTCAGCGGCGCGCCCGCGTGGCGGCTGCTGAAATGCTCGCTCCAGCCGGTGTCGAAACCGCAGTTCGACGGCACCAGCGGCGCCACCGCGACCGCACGCTCCTCCAGCAGCGGCACCCAGGCGCCATCCGAACCCAGGCGCGCCCAGCTGCCGCCGCCGAGCGCCAGGATGACCGCGTCGGCGACGGCCTCGCGCTCGCCCTCGGGTGTGGCGAAACGCAGCGCGGCGCCATTCCAGCCCAGCCAGCGGTGGCGCATGTGCAGCTGCACGCCCGCCTCGCGCAGGCGGTGCAGCCAGGCGCGCAGCAGCGGCGCGGCCTTCATATCGGTGGGAAACACGCGTCCGGAGGTGCCCACGAACGTGTCGACGCCGAGGCCGTGAATCCAGTCGCGCACCGCTTGCGCGTCGAAGCGCTCCAGCCACGGCGCCACTTGCCCGCTGCGCGCGCCGTAGCGCTGGAGAAAATCGGCGGATGGCTCCGCATGCGTGATATTCATGCCGCCCTTGCCCGCCAGCAGAAACTTGCGCCCCACCGACGGCATCGCATCGTACAGGTCGACCGCCACCCCGCCCTGGCTCAGGACTTCGGCGGCCATCAGGCCGGCCGGGCCGCCGCCGATAACGGCGACGCGGGCTTGGGGAAGTTTTTCAGCAGGCATGACAGACTCGGTGCGGCGGTTGGACGACCCGCATTGTAGTCGACTTCGGCAGGCTGAAAATAGATGTAAAGCTTGCTTGACATGACGATTGTTCATCCCTACCATGTAAAGCATACTTGACTAACGAGGAGACCGAACATGCATGAAAAGATCATTGGCCGGCGCTACCTGCGCGAACTGTTCGGCGCCATCGGCATCTATGCGCTCATCCTGACGGCGGCGATTGTTTACGGGCGGGCGCTGGCCGATGGCCCGCTGCGCACGCTGGTGTTGCTCAGTCCGGTCATCGGCATCGTGCTCGCTGTCTGGGCCATCGTGCGCCACATGCGCCGGGTGGACGAATTCATCCGCCAAAGCACGCTCGAGAATGTGGCGATCGCCGCCGCGCTCACGGCCGCCCTGACGCTGACCTACGGCTTTCTGGAAACGGCCGGCTTTCCGCGCCTGTCGATGTTCGCCGTCTGGCCGCTGATGGGCGCCTGCTGGCTGGTGACGGGCCTGGTGCGCGGGTGCGCTTTTAAATGAACAACACCATCCGCGGCCTGCGCGCGCAGCATGGCTGGAGCCAGGCCCACCTGGCCGACCTGCTCAAGGTATCGCGCCAGACCGTCAACGCCATCGAAACGGGGCGCTACGACCCGAGCCTGCCGCTGGCATTCGCCATTGCCCGGCTGTTCGCCCAACCCCTTGAAACCATTTTCCATCCCGACCAGGAGATTGCATGATCGCTCGCATTGTTTTAGCCCTGATGATGGCGGCCGGCGCGCCCGCCTTCGCCGCCGAACCGGCGCCGCAGCCGGCCAACCGTTTCGCCGCCACCCTCGTTCCCGCCGAACGCTTCGAAGTCGGCGCCATGCAGGTCGAACGGCACGGCAAGCGCGGCCGTCCGCTGATCCTCATTCCCGGCCTGGCCAGCGGTTCCTGGGTGTGGCAGAGTACCGCGCGCCACTTTCTCGGCGACTACACCGTGTATATCGTCACCCTGCCCGGTTTCGACGGCCGCGCGCCGGCGCCGGGCAAGCAGATGGAAGCGGCCCAGCGCGCGCTGGCGCAGCTGATCGAGACGCGCAAGCTGGTCAAGCCGGTGCTGGTCGGACACAGCCTGGGCGGCGTGCTGGCGCTGTCGCTGGCATCGCAGTTGCCCGAGCGCATAGCCGGCGTGGTCAGCATCGATGGCTTGCCGGTGTTCCCGGGTTCCGAAGACCTGCCGCCGCACCAGCGCGATCAGATGGCGCAGTCGCTGGCGCGGCGCATGGCGCCGGCCGACCAGCGCGCATTCGCCGCGCAGCAGCAGGATTACATGCGCGGCACCGGCGTGCTGGACATGGCGCGAGCCGACGAACTGGCCAAGCTCAGTGCGCGCAGCGATCCCGGCGCGGTGCTGCAATACATGGCCGAAACGTTCGCCATGGACCTGCGTTCGCAGTTGCCCGGGATTGGCGCGCCGGTGCTGCTGATCGCGCCGTATTTCGAGCCCGACGCCAGCCAGCACGAGCTGACCGAAGACACCAAGAAGACTTACTACGCCTCGCTGATCGCGACCGCGCCCAAGGCGCAGGTGGTGACGGTATCGCCGGCGCGCCACTTCGCCATGTTCGACCAGCCCGAACGCGTGAACGCCGCCATCCGCAGCTTCCTCGACGCGCTATAGGCACATGGGTTGCGGCGCCGCCACACGCCGCAGCCCTTCGCCCTGCTAGGTTGACGTGCCCGAATACCCGTACCATCAAGCTCTCCCGTCGGTTTCCCAGACCCGCGACCGGCGGCGTCATCAATGGCGCTTGCACCGGTGAATGGCCAATGCTAACTTGGTTCGGGCTGCACCTCTGACAAACGGGCGCGGCCATGTCAACCGGGTTCCGTCGCCGTCTTGTGGCGGAGCATGCTTAGATCGTCTTCGGAGGAGCATCAGCCATGCCATCCAGGATTGCGCCCACGACACTTCCTTTCGGCTTGAGCGAGCCAGGCTCGTCTTCTCCCGACAGCACACAGTCCACACAGAGCACCGAGAATGCGTCGGCCGAGTTGCTGCTCCAACTTGCTTCCGGCGAATGGCTCGGCGATGCGTCCATGGCGTCCAAAGAATCCCGCGCAACGCTGCAGGAGCTGGCCGCCGTGCTACGCGCTGCCGGCCCCGGCGAAGGCGAGCCGCTGCGCGTGGGCGACGCCCTGGTGGCGCTGCGCCGCCTGCCTTTCCTGAGCACGCGCATGGAGGGCGGCGCGCCGGCCTGGAGCGCGGGCATGGCGGCGGCGGAACGCATCGGGCCCGTCACCGACCGGCTGGGCCGGCCGTTCTGGCTCGACCTGTTCCGCCCGGTCCGGCAACTGCGCTTCGTGCGCAGCCGCGGGGGGCCTCCCGTGCTGAGCCTGCCCATCATCCAGGCGCCATGGGCCCTCGGCGGCGCCGTCTTGCGCGCCGGCCAGGCGCTCGAACTGGGCGCGGGCAGTTTCTGGTTCGCAACCAGCCTGTTCGCCGTGGCGCCGCCGAACGTGTACTCCGGGGTGCGCATCGCGCGCGGCAGCCTGCGCTTTTCGGCCGACCTCGCGCTCAGCGACGATGAAGTGCTGTTGCCGCCGGGGGTGGCGTTCGACCTGGCGCTCGACTTCGATGTGTCCGCGGCCGCTGCGCCCGTGCCCGGCAGCGTGCTGGCCGCCACCGGGCGCCGCACGCCCGACGGCCTGGTCATCGGGCTCGGCCCTACCGGCGCCACCATCGCGGTGGTGGGCGACGCCGGACTGGGACTGGGCGCCACCACGCTGACCTTGGCACCGGCCGCCGGCGCGGCCCGCTACCGGCCCGACCTGAACCGGCTGGTGGTGCCGATGACGCCGGACCGCCCCAGTATCACCGTCAACGCCATCGCCTCGACGCTGTTCGCGCCGTCCGGCGCGGCGCCCATCGCGGCGGCCGGCCTGGCGCTGCCGGCGGCGGTAATCGACCCCGCCAACCTGGGCCAGGCCAGCGGCGCCGGCGCGCTGATGCTGGAACTGGAGCGCGGCCTGTCGGCCACCTGGCATGGCGAGCCGCGGCCGGTCGAGCTCGGTCCGGTACTCATCTTGCTGGACGAAACGCGCCTGGCCGTGAGCGGCCAGGCCGCGCGCGCCACCGGACGCGCGCTGCGCCCGCCGCTGGCGCCCTTGTCCACGCCCGCCACCTTGGCGTATGCGCGGATCGACCGCAGCGCCGTGCACTTCGTGACCGGTGCCGACGGCCTGGCGTCGGTGACGCTCACGGCCAGGGTCGACGTGCGCCTGCCCAAACCGGTGGACGTAGCCGGCAACCGGGTTGGCATGACGCTGCCGGCGGCGCAGGTCGTGATCGCCACCACGCTCCTGGGCCAGCGCAGCCTGAGCGTGAGCGGCCTGGCGCTTGCGCCCACGCAGGAACGGGCGATCGCCTTCGCGCTCACCAATGCCGTGATGCGCGCCACGCGCCCGCGCGCCTTTTTCATGATGGGCCGGCTCGAGGGCGAACGCATCGTCGAGGCACTGGCGCTGACCGCCTACGGCATGGGCGGCCTGCTGCCCTCGCTGCCCGATCCGTATGCCGCCAATACACCGCTGGGCACGCCCTTCGCCGCGGCCGGCGGCCAGGGGTTCCTGCTTAGTCAATTCCGCTTCGGCCCCCGCGGCGAAACGCTCGGCTTCGTGCTGCCGCAGTCGGTCAGCGTATCCCCGCCGCTGACCGGACCGGGCGCACCCACCGGCAGCGCGGCGACCGCCGTCTCGAGCACGGTCAACTACGGCGACCTGTTCGATTTCGAGGCGCAGGGCAAGGTCGTGCTGCTCGACGTGTCGTCCAACGCCAGCCGCTTCGGGGTCGCGGTGCGCCCGCCGCGCCGGGAAAACCAGGACAACTTCGGCGGCGCGCCGCTCAAGCCGGTCACGGTGCAGGGCCTCGACCTGTCGCTCGACGGCCGCATGCTGGTGCTGCTCACGCTGCCGGCCGTCCAATGGGAACCGGTGCGCAATGTGCCTGGCCCCGAGCCCTTCCCCGACGAAGTGCGCTTCGCCAACAGCGGCGTGCCGACCACGATCGACGTGCCCAGCGTCGAGCTGGTGCGCATCAATCCGCTCGCGGCGTACGACACGATCCTCGACAACTTCGCCCAGGACAATCCGCGGCCGTCGCGGGCGCGCTTCACGCTGCCGTTCGGGATCGTCGCCCAGGCCCGCCTGCAGCAAGCCTCGCCGGCGGGACGCGGAGCCCAGGTCGGCGAGGTGCGCCCGGCCATCGCCGACTTGCAAGGCGCGCATCAATTGCGCCTCACCGCTGTCGACCCGGCACTGGCGCCCGGCGCCACGCCGGCGCTGCCGGGGTTCATCGCCCAGCTCACGGTCGCCCAGCCGGTCGGCGGCGGCCCGCCGGCCAGCATTCTCGGCACCAGCGCGACGGGGATCGTCAACGGCTATCTCGGCCTCGGCCAGCCCACGGCGCTGGTGCCGGTGACGCACATCGACCTGTCCGGCCATGGCGAGAGCCTGTTCAGCGCCTGGGCCAATCCGGAAGACCCCGAAACCGGGGTCGCCGCGGCCGAATTCCAGGTGCTCAACGGGCGCGCCGCGCACGAGGTGATCCAGGTCAAGAGCATCCTGCTGCCGTATTTCGTGCCGGTGGTGCGCATCATCACGCTCGAACGCAAGGGCAATGCCGTCGTCACGCGCGAGGACAGCGGCTGGGTGGCCGTGGGCGAAGGGCGCTACCGGGCCGCGCCGGGCAGCGGCATCGTGGTCCATCCGGGCGTGGTGCGGCGTGCCACCCGCGTGAGCAATATCCGCGAGACCGGCAGCACCGTGCCCGCGGGCGGCATGGAGTTCGTGGCCGTCTATTTCGACACCGACCTGATCCTCGATGGCGCCGCCGCCCCGGTACCGGCACGCCGCCAGCTCGGCTACGTCAAATTGTCGATCCCGCCGCTGACCGCTCCAGTGTATGCCGCCCTGGTCGCGGCGGCCGGACCGATGGGCGGCGCCCTCGACGCCAGCATCCAGATCGGCGGCGGGCGCCAGCGCATGCGCCTGCATCGGGTCGGGGTCGGCATCGCCGCTCCCGAATTCGCCATGGCGGCCTGGGGCGGCCTGGCCTTTCCGGCCGGCGGCGACTGGTCGGTGCTCGAAGCGGCCAATCCGGTCGACGCCCCGGCCGCCGTCGCCGCCGAGCGCGGCCTGCCGGTGATCCGGCAAGGCGCGGCGGGCGCGCCGGGCGCCGTACCGTTCCCCTACCGCTTCGCCGACCCGGAAGACCTCCTCAACGAGGCCGCGCCGCGCCGCGACTACGGCCTGCTGCACTCGATGGGGACCCAGCGCGCCTTTTTCCGCCGTCCGCGCATCGAGACCGGCGCGCCGCACCGGATCGTGTCGAGCCAGCGCCCCGTCATCGCCGATCCGCTGATCCTGGCCACGTCCACCGGCGCCTTTCCGCGCCAGGCCGACGCCATCCCCTTCCCGGACGCCGCCTTCGCGCTGGAGACGCGCGCCGACGGCAGCTGGGTGCTCGACGCGCCGCCCAGCTTCCCGGCCGGCGTGGCACGCCGCACCATCCGCAGCGCCGGCACCGTGCGCAGCGATCTCGACTACTCGAACGCGACCGTCACCTACACGCTCGACACCGCCGCGCCGGTCGCCTGGCGCTTCGCGCTGGAAGATGCGGCCAAGATCATGGCGCATACCGGCATGGGCGACCTGATGACGGTGGGCTTCGATATCGAGGCGCAAGCGAACCGCATCGCCCGTTTCGTCGAGCCGGCGCTGCTTCTGGGCGGCCCGCTCGATATCGTCGAGGACCTGTTGACGATCCTGAAGGACCTGGGCATTCCGGTGGAGCTGGAAGTGCGCATGAGCAATGAATGGAAACTCACCGTGTCCCTCGACGTGCCGTTCGTCGATGCCGCCGGCGACGACCTCGAGGTCATTCCGGGTGAACCGCTGCCGACCATCATCTTCGCCGATACCGGGGTGAAGGCCGAACTGGTCATCGCGCCCTCGGGCGCCGAGGCCAGCCTGGAATTGCGCGGCGCGCCGATGTTCGCGATCAAGTCGGTGCCCGGCCTGTACGTGGTCGCCAAGATCGAGTTCGTCCTCAAGCTCTCGACCGAAAGCGGCACCACCTTCAGCTTCCTGATCGGCGTGGGCATCGCCTACCACCTCGAGGCCGGACCGTTCAAGCTCGAAGGCTTGTTCGCCATCACTTTCTTCGCCGTGTTCGGCGACAGCGTGCTCGGTTATGGCGTGGGCTTTCTCGTCAAGCTGTCCGCCGAGCTGCCGCCCATCGTCACGATCGAGCTGTCGCTGGAAGGAAAACTGGCGCGCGTGATGGTGCAAAAGGACTTGCCGGACGAGACCGTTTTCCAGATCGGCAAGCTGGTCTTCGCCATCGAAGTCTCCATTTTCCTCGTCTTTAGCATCGAGCTCGAAGTCGAGACGCGCAAGGTGGAAGTGTTGCGCGGCCCGCTGCTCGAGAGCGACGCCCCCGATATCATCTGAAAACAGGAGCCTGCCATGCCACTGCCGATCCGCCTGATCCTGTTTCCCTTCCTGCAAAGCTATGACGGCACCGCGCTCTCGCTGCGCCTGCTGGCCGCCCCGCAGACCGACCCCACCGCCGCGCCCGCGCCCGGGCTGACGCCGTTCGTCGCGACCGACTTCGACTTCGAGCTGCGTTTCGTCGCCGACCTGGCGCAACTGCCCACCAGCGGCGCCGCGGCCACCATCGTCGGCCAGGTCTCGCCCGCGCCCCCGGGTGCCGGGGCCATTTGCGCCGCCCTCAACGCGCAGTTCGGGATCGACGCCAGCATCGGCCCCATCGACGGGCGCAGCGGCGCGCCGCGCATCGTCAAGTACGCCCCGCCGGCGTACCGGCGCGCCACCGGCTATGGCGGCGAGAATCCTTTCCTGCTGACCGACGACAGCTATCAGTGCGCGCTCAAGGCGCCGGTGGCGCCGGGCACCTCGGTCAAGGTCGCGCCGCCGGTCATGTCGTGGGGCAAAGTGCTGGCGCAGGTATTGCGCCAGCCGCTGCTGGCCGAAGCGATCGGCCTGGTGCGCCCGTTCAGCGTGATTGCGCCCGCCGGCATCGTCGCCGGCGGCGGCTGGCTGTTCGTCACGCTCAGGCCCGCCAGCCCGTGGAGCGCGCTGGCCGGCATGCCCGGCGCGTTGCGCTCCTACGCGGCGCGCATTGCGCCGCTCACCGAGCCGCGCGCGCTGTTCACCCCGGTGCTGTTCCCGGTCGCCGCCGCGCCCTTGCCGGGCGTTGCGTGGGATGATCTGTTCCGCGAATCGATCGAGTACGACGACGGCTTCGCCAAGGCCGTGTATGCGCGCCAGCCGCCCCAGGCCGATCCGCTGGCCGACGACGAGGGCGAACGCCCGCCCGAGGACCGCGGCATCCAGCTCGGCTGGGACGACGAGCAGATCGTCACCTGGTTCAACCGCCAGTTCGACATCAATGCCGACGCGCCCATGGGCGTGATGGGCTACCGCATCGACGTGCGCGAAGCCGGCACGGCCGCGTGGGAATCGCTGGTGCGCGCGCGCACCGCCGTCACGCTGGGCGCCAGTAACCTGGGCGACGCCGAACTCGACTGGCGGGTGGAAGTCGCGCCCAACCGGCTGATGGGCGACGCCGGCAACCGCAGCTGGCTGCCGAGCTACATGAGCGCCTGGACCGGGCCCTCGCTGATCGGCATCGACGCCCTGGTGGCGCAGTTGCGCGGCCTGCCGGCGGCCGCGCCCGTGGTCCAGGGCTTGCCTCCGGCGACCCTGCTGCGCTACGGGCACAGCTACGAATTCCGGGTGCGCTTCAACGACCTGACCGGGGGCGGCCCGGCGCCGGCCGCCGAGCCGCGCAACGGCGGGCCGCAGCCGGTGGCCGGCATCGACTTCCGGCGTCCGGTGCGTCCGACCGGCGTTGCCATCGATCCCCAGCTGCCGCTCGACGCCAATCCGAACGCGCCGCCGTTGAGCCTGACCGTCTCGCGCCCCTTGCTCGGTTACCCCGCCTGCCTGATGGCGGGCGGATCGGCGGCGGCCCTGCTGGCCGACATCGCCCCGGCCATGCTGGCCGAACGCGCGCCCGGCCTGCCCGACCCCGATGTCGACCAGCTCGAAATCGTGGTTGAAGTGGCCACGCCGGAACCGGGCGCCGCCAGCCGCTACCTGCCGCTGTACGCCGTCACGCGCGCCTATCCCGCCAGCGGGCCGCTGACGCTGGCGTTTGCATGGACCGACGTGGCCGATGCGCGCGACCTGCCCGCCGCGCCGGCCGGTCCGCTGGCCTTGCCCACCTCGCGCACTGTGCGCCTGCGGCTGACCCCGCTGGCCACCGCCAGGGCTGATTATTATGTGAGCGAGGATGTGCGGCGCGGCGAAACGCGCCTGGTGGCCGTGCGCGCCCCCGCCCGCGACGAACGCGAGCTGCTGGTGCAGGGCGGCGGCTCGCTGATCGAGGGCTTCTTCCTCCAGCCGGCCGAACCGGCCTCGCTGGCGATGATGGCGGCCCGGCGGGCGGCCGGCCACGGCGACGAACTGGACGACGATCCGCTCGGGCGCCTGGCCGCCGCGCTCGACCTCGACCGCAAGGACAGGAGCCTGCGCGCGCGCCCCGGCCGGCGCCTGACGATCGGCGCCGGCGCACTGCTGCGCCAGGTGGTCGGGCCGGACGGCGCCAGTCTCACCTTCGCCACCGCGAATGACATGACGCGCCTGTGGCTGGTGGCGGTGGTGCTCGAACTGCGGCGCGACTGGAGCTGGGATGGGCTGGACTATCTGCGCGTCGAGCGCGACGGCGTCGAGGTCGGCCGCATCGCCGCCAGCACCAGCGCCGGCCACGAGGCGGCCGGGGACGCCGAACGTGACAGCTCGACCCTGATCTTCCTCGACGCCATCGACCCCAAGCCGGCGGCCGGCGCGTTCCCGCGCCCGCTCACGCCGAGCTACCGCATCACGCCGGTGCTGCGCATCGCGCCCGCCCAGCAAGACGCGCCGCTGACCGCGTCGATCGTGCTGCCGGTGACGACGCCGCCGGCGCAGGTGCCCAAGCTGGTGTCGGCCGGGCTGGCGCTGTCGCCCTACCGGCGCGATCCGGCCTATGCCGCCAGCGAGGAACGGCAAACGGCGGTCTGGCTCGAATTCGACCGTGCGCCGGCGGACCCCGAGGACCGCTACTATGCGCGGGTGCTGGCCCGCGCGCCCGATCCGGTGCTGACCAACGAATTCGAGGACGTCGCCGACATCGCCGACGTGCCGCTGCCGGTCGATCCGGAACCGATTCGCCGCGTCGTGCCCGGCCAGGGCGACGACCGCGCCGGCCAGGGCAGCTTGCAAATGCTGATGCCGACGTCCAGCGCGCGTCATTTCCTGCTGCCGCTGCCGCCGGGACTGACGCCAGGGTCGCTTGAACTGTTCGGCTTTTTCACCTACGAATTCCGGGTCGGGCACTTCGGCATCTGGAGCACGGCGCAAGGCTTCGCGGGCCGCGCGCTGCGGGTGGGCGGAATCCAGCACGCGCCGCCGCCGCTGGCCTGCGCGGTGACCCGCAGCAGGGGCCGGCTGACTGTGAGCGCGGCCTTTGCCGAGCCGGTGCGCGACGGCCGCTCGCTGCGCCCGGCCACGCCGGTCACCGATTTGTGGGCGCTGCTGTATGCGCGCGTGCACCAGGCCGATGACGCCGACCGCCGCAATATCCTGCTGGGCACGCGCCGCCTCGATCCGGCCCGGCGCCAGCAGCCCGGCACCGCCGGCGTGGGTGGCGCCAGGGCGGCGGCCGACGGCATGGCCGACTGGTCGAGCGCCGAAATCAGCGCCGGCCTGTCCTTGCTGACCCTGGGCCCGGACGCGCCGCTCAGTTGCCTGGTGGTCGAGACGCTGCCCGGCGAGGTTCCCTATCCCGATCCGCTGGCGGCCCAACTCGGCTACGAGCGCTTCCTGCGCACCTCGCCGCTGACGGAGGTGCCCGATATCTGTTGAACGCCGCTGCGCCGGCTGCTACGGCCGGTCGCGTCAGGCGCTACCCGATGCGGCATCGACGTGCTTGCTGGTGTTCTCCTTCGACGAGCGCCTGCTCGCGCCCATGCTGCCGGAGACGCGCCAGGCCATCGGCGAACTGCTGCGGGGCACGCGCGTCGACTTCCCGCGCGCGATCGGCAGTTTCGGCGTGGGTGACGCGAACCGCTATGCCGCCTGGCTGCACGCCAGTGCCCTGACCGAACAGTGGGTCAGCTCCCGCCCGTACGCCGAAACGGTGCTGGCGCAGCTGGACGACCCGCAACTCGACCCGCGCAAGATCATCGCTTATCTAGGCATGCCCGAAGGCCGGGCGCTGATGTCGGGCGTCGGCCGGCGCGCACCATTCACCAACGCGGTGCGGCGCGCGGCCAGCTACGCCCACTCCTTCCCCGGCAACCTGCACGTCAAAGAACTGGTGGACGATATCGTCGACGCCTGGTACGAGCTGCCGGCCTGACGCGCCACGTCGTCAGGAGCGCACCAGCGCGCCCGCCGCCAGCTGCGGCAGGGACGCCATCAGATCGGCGAAGCGCTGCCCCTGGATCATCACGTGGCCGCGGGTGAGCTGCCCCGCCTTCTCGCCATCGCCGGCCAGGATCGCCTGCACCACGGCGTCGTGCTCGTCCCAGGAGGCGCCGACCCGGCCGCGCACCCGTAGCTGCAGGCGCCGGTAGGGCCGCAGGCGGCGGTACAGGTTGCGCGTCTGCTCGAACAAAAACTGGTTATGGCTGCCCGCGTAAATGACTTCGTGGAAGGCTTCGTTCTGGTAGTAGTAGGCATCCGGATCGCTGGCGTCGCGCGCTTCGCGGCAAGCCTGGTGCGCGGCCAGCAGCCTGGCATGGTCGGCCGGCGTCATGCGGCGCGCCGCCAGCCGGCTGCAGGTCGCCTCCAGTTCCGACATCACTTCGAACATCTCCACCAGCTGGTGCGGCCCGAGTTCGGCCACCACCGCGCCACGCCGCGGGCGGATCACCACCAATCCCATCGACGCGAGCTGGATCAGGGTTTCGCGGATCGGCGTGCGCGACACGCCGAAGCGCGCAGCCAGTTCGGTCTCGTCCAGATGCTGCCCGGGCGCGAGTGCGCCGACCGCAATCAACTCTTCGATCTTTTCCCGGAGTATTTCAGAACGGCTTGTCATTTGTATTTACTGTACCGGGTTGTATACAAGATTTCATTATAAAAGCACGATAGAACTTGACAAGGTATTTTTAGAAATATTACTGTATACCAAGAAACGACGCTTGCATACGCCAAAGCCATGCGCCTGTCCCGTCGTCTTTCGAAGTAGTGCTACCTAGCGAAGTTTCCATCATCTTGGAGGATGTATGACCGCAATGACCCGCAGAACCGTTCTTGCCGCGCTCGCCACGAGCCCACTCTGGATGCAAAATGCCTGGGCCCAGACGACCAGCTTGAAAATCTCGCATCAGTTCCCTGGCGGCACCATCAACGAAGGCGACTTCCGCGACCGCCTGTGCCGGATGTTTGCGGCCGAGGTGGAAAAACGCAGCAAGGGCACGCTCAAGTTCTCAGTCTATCCCGGTTCGTCGCTGATGAAAACGAACTCGCAGTTCTCGGCCATGCGCAAGGGAGCGCTCGACCTGTCGCTGGTGCCGCTGTCGTACGCCGGCGGCGAAGTGCCGGAAGTAAACATCGGCCTGATGCCCGGCCTGGTGACCACCTACGACCAGGGCTACAGCTGGAAGAAAGCGGAGGTGGGCAAGGAGCTGGCACGCATCCTCGGCGAAAAAGGCATCGTGGTGCTGAGCTGGATCTGGCAGGCGGGCGGCGTGGCCTCGCGCAGCAAGCCGATCGTCGAGCCGGAAGACGTGCGCGGCATGAAGGTGCGCGGCGGCTCGCGCGAGATGGACCTGATCCTCAAGGCCGCCGGCGCCGCCGTCGTCACGCTGCCGTCGAACGAAATCTACGCCGCCATGCAGACCGGCGCGATGGATGCGGCCCTGACCTCGTCCACATCGCTGATCTCGTTCCGCCTGGAGGAAGTGTCGAAATCGCTGACCACGGGCCGCGGCGGCGCGTACTGGTTCATGTTCGAGCCGCTGCTGATGTCCAAGGCGATCTTCGAGCGCCTCACCAAGGAACAGCAGGCGATCCTGATGGCGGTCGGCGGCGAGCTCGAAGGCTTCGCGCGCAACTCGGCCCAGGCCGACGATGCGGCCGTCGCCGCGGTGTACCAGAAAGCCGGCGCCAAGGTGGTCGACCTGAACGCCACCATCGTCAAGAAATGGCAAGCCATCGCGCGCACCACCGCGTGGATCGACTACCGCGAGAAGAACGCCAACTGCGCCAGGTTGCTGGCACTGGCCGAGAAAACCTTGTGAGCCACGGCTTCGAACTGGCGCCGGCCAAAGGGCCGGCGGTGCCGGACCATCCGGTCCTGGCAGCCGTGTCGCGCATGCTCGACCGGTTAAACAGCATGCTGCTCAAGCTGTCGATGGCGGCCCTCGTCATCACGGCGCTGGTGCTGACGTATTCAGTGGTGTCGCGCTATTTTTTCAAGCTGCCCACCGACTGGCAGGATGAAGCGGCAGTGTTCATGCTCGTCGGCGTGACCTTCTTCTGCACCGGCTACGTGCAGTCGTACCGCGGCCATATCGGCATCGAGGCGCTGTCTTCCCTGCTGCCGCCGAAGCTCAACGCGGTGCGCCTGTTCGTGATCGACCTGCTGTCGTTCCTGTTCTGCACCTTCTTTGCCTGGAAATCATGGACCCTGCTCCATGAAGCCTGGGTCGACGGCCAGACCACCTCGTCGACCTTCGCGCCGCCACTGTGGATCCCGTACGGCATGATGTCGCTCGGGATGACCATCTTGACCCTGCAGATCCTGATCCAGGTTCTGACCCACATCACCAACAAGCCAGCCGGCCAACGGAGCGCGCCATGACCGACCTGACCCTTGGCGCCCTGTACGGCGCCGTCACCCTGATCGTCATGTGCTCCGGCATGCCGATCGCCTTTGCCCTCGGGGTGGTGGCCATTACGTTCATGTACTTCTTCATGCCGGCGTCCTCGCTCGACACGGTGACCCAGAACGTGTACGAGGAAATGGCCTCCATCACCCTGCTCTCGATCCCCCTGTTCATCCTCAAGGGCGCGGCGATCGGCAAGTCACCGGCCGGCAAGGACTTGTATTCGGCCATCCACACCTGGCTGCACAAGATCCCCGGTGGCCTCGGCATCGCCAACGTGTTTGCGTGCGCGCTGTTCGCGGCGATGGCCGGCTCGTCGCCCGCGACCTGCTCGGCCATCGGCTCGGCCGGCATTCCCGAAATGCGCAAGCGCGGCTATTCGCCCGGTTTCGCGGCCGGCATCATCGCCGCCGGCGGCACGCTGGGCATCCTGCTGCCGCCGTCGATCACCATGATCCTGTACGCGGTCGCCTCCGAACAGTCGCTCGGACGCCTGTTCCTGGCCGGGATCGGCCCCGGCATCCTGCTCGTCGCCCTGTTCGCCGGCTACGCGGTGTTCCGCGCACGCAAAGAGTACGCCATGGCCAAGGCCATCTACGAGGCGGGCGGCGACAAGTCGCCTTACCTCGACACCGAGCACTTCACCCTGCGCGAAAAAGTCGAGATGCTGCCGCGCGTGCTACCCTTCATCATCCTGCTGATCGGGGTGATGGTGGCGCTGTATGGCGGCTACGCCACGCCGTCCGAAACGGCCGGCCTGGGCGCGCTGCTGGCGTTGGTGCTGATCGCCGTGGTCTACAATGTGTGGCGGCCGAAGGACCTGTCGCCGATCCTGGCCTCGACCATCAAGGAATCGACCATGCTGCTCCTGATCATCGGGATGTCGCTGCTGTATTCCTATGTCATGAGCTACCTGCATATCAGCCAGTCGGCCGCGCAGTGGGTGGTCGACATGCACCTGTCGCGCTGGGTGCTGCTGACGGTGATTTTGCTGATGGTGGTGGTGCTGGGCTTCTTTTTGCCGCCGGTCTCGATTATCCTGATGACCGCGCCGATCATCCTGCCGCCGCTCAAGGACGCCGGCTTCGATCTGATCTGGTTTGGCGTCGTGATGACCGTGGTGATGGAAATGGGGCTGATCCATCCGCCAGTGGGCTTGAATATCTTCGTGATCAAGAACATCGCGCCCGATATTCCGCTCAAGGATGTGATCTGGGGCGTCATGCCCTTCCTCGGCCTGATGTTCGTTGCGGTGGTGCTGCTGTGCATTTTCCCCTCGATCGCGACCGGCCTGCCTGACATGATGATGGGAGCAAAATAGATGAGTGCATCGCCAGCGAAGTGGAACACGCTGCAAACCAACCGCGCCGAACGCCTGGCGCGCGCCGGCGCTTCGCTTGGCGGTGCGCTCGACGGCAAGGCGCTGCCGGCGGCGCTGCTGCCGGACCTGCTGTACGCCGTCATCGAGCGCGGCGACCGCGTCTGCCTCGAAGGGAACAACCAGAAGCAGGCCGACTTTCTGGGCCAGGCGCTGGCCCAGCTCGACCCCGCGCGCGTGAACGGACTGCATATGCTGCAATCGGTGCTGGCGCTGCCGCAGCACCTCGACGTGTTCGAGCGCGGCGTCGCCGACCGCCTCGATTTTTCTTTCTCCGGACCGCAGGCGGCGCGCGTGGCCAAGCTGCTCGCCGCCGGCAAACTGAAAATCGGCGCGATCCACACCTACCTTGAGCTGTTCAGCCGCTACTTCATCGACCTGACGCCGCGCGTGTGCCTGATCGCGGCCGAAGCGGCCGACCGCCACGGCAACCTGTACACCGGCCCGAATACCGAAGACACGCCGCCCATTGCCGAGGCCACGGCCTTCAAGAACGGCATCGTGATCGTGCAGGTGAACCGCATCATGGACACCCTGCCGCGCGTCGACATTCCGGGCGACTGGGTCGACTTCGTGGTGCAGTCGCCGCGCCCCTACTATATAGAACCGTTGTTTACGCGCGACCCGGCCCAGATTTCGGAAATCCAGGTGCTGATGGCGATGATGGCCATCAAGGGCATCTACGCGCCCTACCAGGTCGAACGCCTGAACCACGGCATCGGCTTCGACACGGCGGCCATCGAACTGCTGCTGCCGACCTACGGCGAATCGCTTGGATTGAAGGGCAAGATCGCGCGCCACTGGGCGCTCAATCCCCATCCGGCCCTGATTCCGGCGATCGAATCGGGCTTCGTCGAATCGGTCTATTCGTTCGGCTCGGAACTTGGCATGGAAGACTACATCCGCGCCCGTCCCGACGTGTTTTTCACGGGGCCGGACGGCAGCATGCGCAGCAACCGCGCCCTGTGCCAGGCCGCCGGGCACTATGCCTGCGACATGTTCATCGGCTCGACCCTGCAAATCGATTTGCAGGGCAACTCATCAACCGCGACCCAGGGCCGCATCGCCGGTTTCGGCGGGGCGCCCAACATGGGGGCGGACGCGCGCGGACGGCGTCACGCCAGCCCGGCGTGGCTGAAAGCCGGCCAGCAGGCGCGCGAGGGCCGCAACACCATCCCGCGCGGCCAGAAACTGGTGGTGCAGATCGTCGAGACCTTCCGCGAGCATATGCAGCCGGCCTTCGTCGACCGGCTCGATGCCTGGGACCTGGCCGAGCAGGCCGGCATGGCGCTGCCGCCGGTAATGATCTACGGCGACGACGTCACCCACATCCTGACCGAGGAAGGCATCGCCAACCTGCTGCTGTGCCGCAGCGACGAGGAGCGCGAACAGGCGATCCGCGGCGTGGCCGGCTACACGCCGGTGGGCATGGGGCGCGACCGCCGCATGGTGGAGAACCTGCGCGACCGCGGTATTATCCAGCGCGCGGAAGATATCGGCGTCGACAAGCGGCTCGCCACGCGCGACCTGCTCGCCGCCAGGAACATGAAAGACCTGGTGCGCGCCTCCGGTGGTTTGTACAACCCGCCGAAGCGCTTTCGCAACTGGTAAAAACAGGAGACATCGATGGAAACGCTCGCATATTGCTTCGAACAAGGCAGCCGCGCGCTGCCGGCGCAGGCGCAGGTGGTCGGCGTGGTCGGCTCGGGCAACCTGGAGGTGCTGATCGAATCGGCGCCCCTCGGTGGCGCCTGCACGATCGACATCAGCACCGCCGCCGTGGGCTTTGGCGCGACGTGGGAAGCGGTCATGCGCGACTTTCACGAACGCTGGCAACTGAAGGATGCGCGCATCGCAATTAACGACATGGGCGCGACGCCCGCCGTGGTCAGCCTGCGGCTCGATCAGGCGGTGCAAACCATGCTGGGAGACGCACCGTGAACAGCTATCTTGAACTGACCGCGCGCGAGCGTCTTGCGCGCCTGTTCGACCAGGGCAGCTTCAGGGAATTCCTGCCGCCGTCGGCGCGCGTGGCCAGCCCGCACCTGGGGCAGCTGAACGCGCCGGTCGCCTTCGACGATGGCGTGGCGGTCGGCCGCGCGCTGCTCGATGGCCAGCCGGTCCTGTGCGCCGCGCAGGAAGGTGGCTTCATGGGCGGCGCGGTGGGCGAAGTGCACGGCGCCAAGCTCACCGGCCTGTTGCGCCGCGCGGTGCAAGAGCAAGCCGGCGCTGTGGTGCTGCTGCTGGAAAGCGGCGGCGTGCGTCTGCACGAAGCCAATGCAGGCCTGATCGCCGTCTCGGAAGTCATGCGCGCCCTGCTCGACGCGCGCGCCGCCGGCATACCGGTGGTCGCGCTGGTGGGCGGCTCGAACGGCTGCTTCGGCGGCATGGGCATCGTGGCGCGCTGCGCGAATGCGGTTGTCATGTCCGAGGAAGGCCGGCTGGCCATGTCCGGACCCGAGGTGATCGAAACCGCGTCGGGCGTGGAAGAATTCGATTCGCGCGACCGCGCGCTGGTGTGGCGCACCACCGGCGGCAAGCACCGCTACCTGATGGGCGACTGCCACGCCATCGTGCCCGACGAGGTGCAGGCGTTCCGCGCCGCGGCGATCAACGCCATCGCGCACAGCCGGCGCGCCGGCGTGGAACTGAGCCTGGCCGCGCTGGAGGCCGAACAGGCATTGCTCGGCCAGCGCATCGCGCGCTTCGGCGGCTGCGCCGATCCGCTCGACGCCTGGCGCGAACTGGGTCTGCCCGACCCGGCCGCCGTGCCGATGATGGAGGCCGGCGCCTTTTCCGCCCTCGCGGCGGGCCACACACTGGGAGGCGCACAATGAACTGGAACGAACTGGCCGCGCAGCTGTTCCCCGAAGGCCATGCAATCACGGAAAGCGACAGTTTTCTCAGCGGCAGCGCACGCGTCGCCGGCGCCGATATCGCGGTGGTCGGCACCACCGACCATGCGCCGATCGGGGTCGAAATCGCGCTGGCACAGGCCAGCTTCGTGCTGCGCACGGTGCGCGAGCATCCCCGGCGGCCGATCCTGATCCTGGTCGACACGCAGGGCCAGCGCCTGCGCCATCGCGATGAAATGTTGGGCATCAACAGCTACATGGCGCACCTGGGCAAATGCGTCGATCTGGCGCGCCGTTCGGGCCACAAGATTGTCGGCCTGGTGTACGACCAGGCGCTCTCCGGCGGGTTTATCACCAGCGGCATGATGGCCGACGCCTGCTACGCGCTGCCCGACGCCACCATTCGCGTCATGGGGCTGCCCGCAATGGCGCGCATCACCAAGGTGCCCGAAGAACGGCTCACCGAACTGGCCGCATCGAATCCCGTCTTCGCGCCGGGGCCGGAAAACTATGCCCGCATGGGCGGCATCGAGGCGATCTGGGATGGCGAGCTGGCCGCCGCCCTGGCCAAGGCGTTCGGCGACGCCGGCGCCGCCGACATGCGCAGCGCACGTGGACTGGAACGCGGCGGGCGCAAGCTCGCGCAGCCGGTCATCGAGGCCATCGTCGCAGGGTCCGATGACCTCGCGTCATGACCGGGCCTGGCTAAGCGGCACCGGATGGGCCGGCGCGCTCGCTGGCGCCGCGCCGGAACATGCGCAGGCGCTCGAACAATGGCGCGGCCATGACTGGCCCCTGATCGTCACGCGCCGCACGCAGGATGCGGCACCCGGCACACTGTGCCTGGGCCTGGCGCTGCCCCCGGATACGGGCCGCAAACTGCGCATTGCATTACTGGTGGACGCCAATGCCGTGGCGCGCGTTGACAATGCGCTGCCGCTGCGCGCCGCAGCCGCAGTGGCGCCGGCGCGGTGGGCAGGTCCACTGGCGGCGCTGCTGGCCGACGCCGGTCCCATTACGCTGCGCGCCTATGGCTCGCTGGCCCTGCAGGCGGTGACGGGCCTGAACTATCTGACTGAAACTTCCGACATCGACCTGTTGTTCAAGCCCGAGAGCCTGCAAGAACTCGACGCCGGCGTGCAGCTGCTGCAAGCGTACGCGACGCGCCTTCCACTCGACGGCGAGATTGTTTTCCCGGGCGGAGCGGCGGTGGCGTGGAAGGAGTGGCGCGACGCGGCGGGCAACGATGCGCGGGTGCTGGTCAAGGATGCCAACATGGTGCGGCTGGCTACGACGGCCTCGCTGCGGGACCTGCTCGGATGATGGACACGCTGTCTCCCGCCACGCGCATAGTCGATGTACGCCGATCCGGGCGGCGCGCCGCACGCCTTGCAATCGCCAGCCTGTACGCCGAACTGGCGCTGTATCCCAAACCGGGGCTCGTTTCGCTGGTCGACAACGGCAGCCACACCGACATGAACGCGGCCACCTTCATGCGCAGCCTGTTCTCGCTGCGTCATTACTTCCGCCTGATCTTCCAGGCGGGCAGCAACGAGGCACCGTTCGCCACGCTCAAGCGGCTCGGCATCGAGGCCGAGCAGCGCATGCTGCGCGCCACCGGCGGCATCAACACCCATCGCGGCGCGATCTTCAGCATCGGCCTGCTGTGCGCCGCCGCCGGACGCGCCTGCGCCCATGGCGGCGAGATGACGGCGGCGGCGTTGCAATCGCATCTGCGCACGGGATGGGGCAAGGAGCTGGCAAACCACACCGCACCTGTCGACGAACGCTCGCACGGCTTGAGCGCGGCGGCCCTGCACGGCACCAGCGGCGCGCGCCACGAAGCGGCCAACGGCCTGCCCTCGGTCTTTCGCACGGGCCTGGGCGCCTTGCGGCGCACGCTGGCCGAAGGACGCGGACCGAGGCAGGCGCGCATCGACGCGCTGTTCGCGCTGATGATGGATGTCAGCGATACCAACGTGGTACACCGCGGCGGGCCGCAGGGCGCAGCCTTCGTGCGCATCCAGGCCAGCGCGTTCCGCCATGCCGGCGGCACCGCATCGCACGGCTGGGAGGCGCACGCGCTGGCGATTCACCGCGCGTTCATCGAGCGCAATCTGTCGCCCGGCGGCGCCGCCGACCTGCTGGCGGCAAGCTGCTTCGTGCATGCGCTGACGGCGGAGCACGAGCGATGACGCGCGGCCTGTTCATCATGTGCCCGGGCCAGGGCGGCCAGCACGCCGGCATGTTCGACCTGGCGCGCACCGATCCGAAGGCCGCCGCCCTGCTCGACCAGGCCGGAATCACTCCTGACGCGGCGACGCTGTTCGATAACGCGGTCGCCCAGCCATCGATTGTCGCTTGCGCGCTGGCGGTATGGGAAGCGCTGCGCGCGCACCTTCCGGCGCCGATGCTCGCTGCCGGTTATAGCATCGGCGAAGTGGCAGCGTGGTCGGTGGCGGGAGCGATTGCCCCGCCAGACGCGATAGCCCTGAGCCGCGTACGGGCCACGGCTATGGATCATGCGGCGCGCGTGGGTCGGCCCCACGCGATGGCCGCCATCAGCGCTCTGGCGGTCGGCAAGGCCGGTGCACTGGCCGCGCGCCACGGATACGAAATCGCAATCGTCAACGATGCCGATGCCTGCATTGCCGGGGGCCTGGAAGACAATTTCGCGGCGCTGGGCGAGTCAGTGTCGGCCGAAGGCGCAAAGTTCCAGCGCCTGCCGGTCGCGGTGGCGTCGCATACCTCGCTGATGGCGCCAGCGCGCTGCGCGTTCGACGCGGCCCTGGCAGCGCTGCGCTTCGCCGCGCCGGCCTGTCCGGTGCTGGGCGGCGTGAACGCGCTGGCCCTGCGCACCCGGGAGGAGGCCATAGATGCATTATCGCGCCAGTTGGTGCAGACGATCCGCTGGAGCGACTGCATGGATGCGGCGGTCGAAGCCGGCGCCACGGTGGCGCTGGAACTGGGGCCGGGCGCCGCGCTCGCGCGCATGATGCAGGCGCGTCATCCGCACATTGCATGCCGCTCGGTGGCGGACTTTCGCAGCATCGAGGGCGTTGCCGCCTGGGTCGCGCGGCAGGAATAGAAGCGTCAGCCGCCGGTCACCGGCGGGAAAAACGCCACTTCGGCGCCCTCTTCGATCACCTGGTCGGGACCGCACATGACCTGGTTGAAGGCCGTGCGCAGGGGGCGCTGTTCCGACAAGGCCAGCGCCCATTTCTCGCCGCGTTCCATCAGGTGGCGCCGCACCTGGGCGACCGTGTCGATGCCCGGCGGCAGGGCCACCGTTTCCTGGGAAGTGCCGAGTGCTTCACGCACGCTGGCGAAAAAACGCAGTGTAATGTTCATTGATGCCTAATGCTGTAAGTCGCTAAATGGAATGAAGCGCACGATGTCGCCCGCCTTGATGGTCCGGCCGGCCGGGTTGTCGAGCAGGCCGTCGCCCCAGACGGTGGACGTGAGCACGCCCGAACTCTGGTTCGGAAACAGATCGAGCCCGCCGGCGTGGTTGATGCGCACGCGCAGGAACTCGTTGCGGCGGTCCGCCCTGGGCCAGTCGAAATCGGCGCGCATGGCGTACGCGCGCGGCTCCACCTTGCCGCACACGCCCTGCAAGCGCAGGATGAAGGGGCGCACGAACAGCAGGAAGGTGACGAAGCTCGATACCGGATTGCCCGGCAGGCCGAGGAAAAAGGCCGAACCGCCGGCGCGATCGACTTCGCCGAAAGCCAATGGTTTACCCGGCTTGACGGCGATCTGCCACATGTTCAGGCGCCCTTCGGCTTCCACCGCCGGCTTGATATGGTCTTCCTCGCCGACCGAGACGCCGCCGGAGGTGATGATCAGATCGTTCTGGCGCGCGGCGCTGCGCAAGGTCTCGCGGGTCGCTTCCAGGGTATCGGGCACGATGCCGAAGTCGCTGATCGCGCAGCCCAGGTTTTCCAGCAGCGCGCGCAGGGTAAAGCGGTTGGAATTGTAGATGGCGCCCGGCGCCAGTTGTCCGCCCGGCGCTTCGCCCGGCATGGTCAATTCGTCGCCGGTGAAAAACACCGCCACGCGCAGCCTGCGGAACACCGGCAGGTTGGCAAGACCGACCGAGGCGGCCAGGCCCAGCTCCTGGCTGCGCAAGCGCGTGCCGGCGGCCAGGATGGCGCCGCCGGCTTCGATGTCTTCGCCGGCGCGGCGTATCCATTCGCCCGCCTCGGGCGCGTGCCTGACCGTGACGCTGTTGTCCGCACCCGCTTCGCACTGTTCCTGCATCACCACCGCGTCGGCCCCTTGCGGAATCATGGCGCCGGTGAAGATGCGCGCCGCGCTGCCGGGGGCGAGCGGCTTGCCCACCGTGCCGGCCGGGATGCGCTGGGTGACCGTCAGCGTGGCCGCGCCGCTTGCGCAGTCGGCCGCGCGCACGGCGTAGCCGTCCATCTGCGTGTTGTCGGCGGACGGCACATCGATGGTCGAGACCTGGGCGGTGGCCAGCACGCGGCCGTTGGCGCCCAGGGTGGGCACGACTTCGGTATCGAGCACGGGACGCGCCGCGCCTTGCAGGAAGTCGAGCGCCTCGCGCACCGACAGCATGGGCGGGCGGCTCTGTTGCGGTTCGTTCGCCATGCCCTTACAAACCCGTGTTGGCGGCGATATAAGCCTGCATCTGCGCCACGTCGGCCGGCATGACGACGAACTTTTGCGGCAGCGATTCGATATCCTCGAAGCCGGGCGGGCGTTCGGCGTCCACGCCCAGCGCGTCGAGGATCGTTTCGTTGAACTTGGCCGCCAGCGCGGTTTCGAGCACGATCATCGGCACGCCCGGTGCCATGTACTGGCGCGCGACCTTGATGCCGTCGGCGGTGTGGGTGTCGATGGTGATGTCGAAGTCGTCCTGCACGTCGCGGATGGTGTCGAGGCGGTCCTTGTGGGTCGATTTACCCGACGAGAAGCCGTAGTTCGATACCAGCTTGAATTCGTCGCCATCGCTGCCCGGTTTGCCCGACAGGTCGAAGCCGCCCTCGGTTTCAACCTTGTGGAACAGCGCGCGCACGCGCTCGGCGTCGCGCCCGACCAGGTCGTAAATGAAGCGCTCGAAGTTGGACGCCTTGGAGATGTCCATCGACGGGCTGCTGGTGTGGTACGTCTCGGCCGACTTGCGCACCCGGTACACGCCGGTGCGGAAGAATTCGTCGAGCACGTCGTTTTCGTTGGTGGCGGCCACCAGGCGGTCGATCGGCAGGCCCATCATGCGCGCGATGTGGCCGGCGCAGATATTGCCGAAGTTCCCCGACGGAACCGTGAACGAGACCTTTTGCGCATTGTCGGTGGTGGCCGCGAGGTAGCCGCGGAAGTAGTACACCACCTGCGCCACCACGCGCGCCCAGTTGATCGAATTGACGGTGCCGATTTTTTGCTTCGCCTTGAACGGCAGGTCGTTCGACACCGCCTTGACCAGGTCCTGGCAATCGTCGAACACGCCTTCGACGGCGATGTTGAAAATGTTCGGGTCCTGCAGGCTGAACATCTGCGCGCTCTGGAAGGCGCTCATTTTCTTGTGCGGCGAGAGCATGAACACGCGGATGCCCTTCTTGCCGCGCATGGCGTATTCGGCCGCGCTGCCGGTGTCGCCCGAGGTCGCGCCAAAAATATTGAGTTCGGCGCCATCCTTGGCCAGGGTGTACTCGAACAGATTGCCCAGCAACTGCATCGCCATGTCCTTGAAGGCCAGGGTCGGGCCGTTCGACAGCGCTTGCAGGATCAAGGTCTTGTCGCCGTTCTGTTCCAGGATGCGCAGCGGCGTGATGTCGGCGCTTTTTTCGCCCTTGCGCACGTTGCGGTAGACCTCGGCCGTGTAGGTCTTCTTGGTCAGCTTTTTGAGGTCCGCTTCGGGAATGTCGGTCGCGAATTTTTTCAGTATCTCGAAGGCCAGGTCGGCGTAGGACAGCTTGCGCCAGGCATCGAGTTCGGCCCCGCTCACCTGCGGATACTCGGCCGGCAGATACAGGCCGCCGTCCGGCGCGAGGCCGCCCAGCAGGATGTCGGAGAATTGTTGGGGAGCTTGCGAAGCGGCGGCCTTGGCGGCGCGGGTAGACACGTATTGCATAGAGTTGGTAGGTCCGTTTTGGCTAACAGCAGGGAGCAGAACAGTGCGATCGAATGTTTATTATAGTTGCTACGAACTGTCCTTGCGCAAATCGCGACATTTTCCACACATGCACGCGGTCGCCCGCCCCCCGGACAAAGCACGAGCGAACGTTACCGGTGATTCAACGACCGCCGACAAGCCGGGCCGCGCCACTTCGGTGGACTGCGCGCGCGCCAGCCGCTGAGCTGGCGCTTGCGGCATGAATCCGAGGGGCAGACTTCGCCTCGCGGCAGGCCGGCTTGCCAGACGTGCTGGTCCAGCAAGGTCGCGACGGCGACCGTTTCAATGTGCGCCAACAAGGTTTCCCAATCGGCCCCCGCGATGCCGCCGCGTTGCGCAGTGGCAAATCAATCAATGGCGGCGCTGGCTGGTGCGCTCAGCTATTTCCCCAGGAAAAATATCGGAAAGCGGCAAATGCCGGCCCGCTCGTTTTTTGGAAATCTGTGCAACGGCATCTGAAATGATTCAGCCATTAAAACATTCGGCGGCATTCGATTCGGTGTTCAATATATTCCGCCGCCACGAATATAACCGGAATACCGTCAAACAATATCTCCTGAGCACCTAGCACCAATCACAGCAATAATATTTACGCCCATTTGTGGCATATACGTCACGGTTGATGCGAATCGACGATGGACGAAGAAAAAAGCGGATAGTACGATGGATGCAAATAGATTCAGATAGCGGCTGATGACATAAGAATGCACAGTAATCTTTGTCACTTATTCGCACTAACGCTTTTTCGCCCTGCCATATCCCTCTATAACCCAAACAATTGATTAAAGGAGATATTCACATGGAACGATACCGACTGTACGCTACCGGCCTGATGCTGGCACTGGGCCTGAGCGCACATGCAAGTGCGCAAACGCATTCCGAAACGGCATTAGCCAAAGAAAGACAAGCACAGATACAGGCCCAGGACGCCTTATCGGTGCAAGTTGCCCCAATTAAATCCCACGCCGATTTAATTCAATACATGAAGATGGTACCGCCGCAATCGAATGCGCTGCACCTGCTGTCGCCAACGGCGAGAGAACGCTTTGTGTCCAGTCTCACCTTCAACCAGCACGGTCTTTCCGGTTTCAGTTACGCCGACCTGCAGCGCGAGCTGTCGCCGGCCAAAATCGCCCGGGTGCTGCGCCTGTTCGGATCGGAAAGCTCGGTCAGCACCATTCAGACCCAGGGGGGAACGAGCGCCAGGCCAGAGCGCTGGGAGAGTGCAAACGGGGAATGCCAGGGCTTCCTCGACCCCGCATGGGGCACGTGTGATCAGCCGCTTCCCGGGGGCGGCGGCCTGCCGGGCGGCGGTGGGGGCGGTGGGGGCGGTGGGGGCGGCGGCGGTGGCCGTGGCAGCGGCGGAGGGCCATCGGACCCTGTCGGACAGGAACCTCAACCGAAGCCCATGCCCAATGGAGACTACTGGAATTACCGGTGCACATTGGGCGGCGGCGGATGCGCACACCAGACCAACAGTATATGCAAAGCAAAATGTTGATCTGCCGACGTCAGTCCCACGGGAAACAGAATTTCATGGATGAGGCCACGATGAAGCCAACCCCCACACGCTGCAAGCTCCTGGCGGGTACGGCGCTTTTACTGATCTCTACCTACGCCTCAGCAACATCGGATGCGCAGGCGCGTCTTGACAGATATTACGAGGCCTCCGCATCGGTTGCGCAGAGTGACATGCCGGAACGACGCAAGGCAGCGATGATCGATGCAATCTTTTCCAGCAGCTTCAAGGAGATCGGCGGATCGATTCCGGATGAGGATCTGCTTCCCGTGTTTCAGGCAACCCTTTCCACGCTGTTTTATACGGTTGATAAAAATAAACTGCCGCTGATGGAAAAGATTTTTCGCCGCATGGCGACATTGAAAATAGCAAAATCCGCGGATTATGAAAACATGTTGCAGGCATACCTTGCGGTTCGCGATTTCCAAGGCGCAAATGCTTTTCTATCGCGCTACCACAAACGTGCGCAGGAACGGCGTATCATATCCATCGACCCCTTGCCGTCATCCGCGAAACAACGTACCGAGTGGCAAGTAGGAGAAGCACGGCGCCTGATCCGCCGCCCCGTCGATATGCCGGATGGGATATTTCTTGTCATACTCGCGTCGCCGCACTGTCACTTTGCGACCGATGCCGTATTGGCGATGGAAAGCGACACAGCGCTGCGTCCGTTATTAAAAAACCGCATCAAACTGTTGGCCATTCAGGACTTGAGTTTTGATTATGACGCGTTTATTGCCTGGAACCGCTCGCATCCGTCCTTGCCCTATGCGCTCATCCATAGTCGCAGCGAATGGCCGGAGGTATCGAGTATCACGCTCCCGACCTTCGCTTTCTATCGGGATGGAAAGTTGTTGAAAGAGTTTTCCCGATGGCCCGAGGGAGGGAATATGGAACAGATTTACCGTGGATTCGGAATAAGCCATCCGACTGTGGCAATGGGTGGCAGGCGCCAGAATTCTTCAGATAGCGAGTGATGTGCGATGAAACATCCGGTGCAACCATGTCAGCATGCAGAACGGCCGATGTCGGCGGCAACCATCACCGCAGCCGCTATCGTGGGTGCGGTGGGGCTGATATCGGCATCCTTCTGGATGGCCCGCGACAAGCCTGCTGCGCCGGTGCCGGCACGCAGCAACATGGCGGCACCGGCGACCGCCGGCACGACAACGGCGCATGCCAGCTCCGCCGTCGCCGCGACGCAAGCGGTGGCAGGCGACGTTTGCCTGCCGCCCTTGCGCGAGGCCCCCGGCCCATCGTCCGATGAACAGGTGCGGAAAACCATCCGTACCGCTCTTGCCCGAAACATGGATGTGTTGGCGCTGGCCGGGCTGTCCCAGCGCGGCGATGAAGGCGCCGCACTGGCGCTGTTTCAGCAGGTAAGGCCGTGTGCGAACACGACGCGCTATCTCGACAGCATGGAGTTTTCGATCGACGACATCCGTTACATTGGCGCGGCCGGGTGCCGGCGGCTTCCCGCCGGGCTGCTTGCCAACCCCATCAACATTCTCATCCCGGCGGCCGATGCGGGGTCGACTGCCGCAAAGTTATTGGTATCGAAAAACGCGCCGACAGTCGCCGCCGTGCAGCAGGCGGTCGGCGGGGCGTCGGCCAACGACATCGCCGGACTCCTGGCGATCGCCGAACGCTACGGCAAGGATGCGGCCAGCGCCGGATCGGCCAGCGCGGCGGCGTGGCTTGCGCAAGCCTATTTGAACGGAACCTTTGGCAGCAAGCGCGCGCAGGCTGCGTACGCGATCACCTATGAAATGAACCAGGCACTGCAGGGCGAAGAGAACCGGTCCCGACTGCGCTATCTGTACGGCCGGATGTCCGGCACCGACCTGACCGGCGTGCGCTCCATGCTCGACCGCTGCCGCGCCCGCAAGGAAGCGGAAGCGTCATCGGTGCTGATCTCACCGTTCCGGTAGCGGCTGGCTGGAACAGCGGCGCCGCATGGAAGCGCGGCGCCCCGCTCTTTTGCGAACGTGCCTGGCTACTGCGACACCACAAGCGCCTGCCTGATGTAGTTGCCTTCGCCTGCCTCGCGCAGCATGAAGGCGGCAAGGTCGGCACGCGACAGCCTGCCCGCGACGCCGGGTTTGAGTGCCGTCCCGGCGCGATAGCTGCCGCTTCGTGCGCCATTCGTCAGTATGGGAGGACGCACCAGGGTCCAGTCGAGCCCACTGTCGCGCACCAGCGCTTCCATGCCATCCTTGTCGCGCATCTTCGCGGCGATGAGCTTGCGGATAAAGCGGATGAACAGGGAGGCATGCCGCGTTTCCGAGGCGCCGTACGCGCTCAATGCGACAAGGCGCCGCGCGCCAGCCGTGGTCATCGCCTGCATGATGCTGCGCGCGCCCTCGGTACAAATGGCGGACGCGTCGCCCTTGCGCGCGCCGAACACGCTGATGACGGCATCGGCGCCCTGCACCACGCTGCCGACGATGGCCGGCTGCGCAAGGGTGCCGACAACGATCCGCAGGCGCGGATGCGCGACGGGCAAACCGTCCGCGTGGCGCACCAGCGCCCGGACCTGGTGGCCCGCGTCCAACGCCTGCTCGACCAGGTGGCGGCCGGTGGCCCCCGTCGCGCCGAAAATGGCCAGGTTCATGCCGCAGCTTCCAGCGACGCCAGGACGGCCAGCGCCGGCGCTGTCAGCGCAGGTGCGCCGGCAAGGAAGCCACCGCTGTCCGTGTTCCACGGCGCGCCGTGCAGATCGCTTACCCGGCCGCCCGCTTCGGCAACCAGCAAGGCGCCGGCAAGCAGGCCGGAGCGCACCTGGCTGGCTTGCCAGAACAGATCCTGATGGCCCGCCGCGACGCGGATCAGCTGCAGCGTGGACGGCACCGACACCTGCACCACCAGCGCCGCTTCCAGCATCGCGGCGACCGACCGTCCGATGTGCAGGTAGGCAGCGGTCCCTTCGTCCGGCGCAGCCTGGCCGGTACCCACCATGGCCGTGCGCAAATCGGATTTCGACGAGGCATTCAGGCGCGTCCCGTTGAGCCACGCACCGCCCCCGCTCAGCGCGGTATAGGTGGCGCCGCTGAGCGGCAGATGGACCGCGCATAGCACGGGCGCGTTGTCGCGCACCAGCGTCGCCGTGACGCCCCAGTCCGGCAAGCCGTGAATATGGTTGATGGCCCCTTCCACCGGATCGCACACCCACCACTCGCCCGGCGGCAAGGCGCCGCGGCCCTCCTCGTCCTCGTCCCAGCGGGCGGTGGGGCGGGCGCGCGACAGGGCTTCGCGCAGGATCGTCATCGATACGACGTCGTTGGCCGCGATCGTCGCTGCGATTTCCTGCATGCCCTGCGGCCGCGCGGCAGGGTCGAACAGCGACTTGACCGCGTGGCCGGCCGCCTGCACCGCGGCGACGGTCTGCAGCAGCAGCGCCTGGTCGCTGGCGGTCGGGATAGAAATGGATTCGGGATGGTTCATGCGTGGTTCTTCCTTGGTTGCGTCAGGCGGCTCGATATTGCGCTTGACTTGACCCGGAAATGATATGAGCATGCTGTCGCATGAACAACTCGCAATCGAAGAAGGCGGTCGTGCGCCGGCTGGCGCCAAGGAAGACGCCATCCCAGCCCCGTTCCGCCCATACCGTCGGCGCCATCCTGGAAGGGGCAGCTCACATTCTTGAGCTGCACGGACTTGAAGGATATACAACAAATGCCATCGCCGCCCGCGCCGGCGTGAGCATCGGTTCCCTGTACCAGTATTTTCCGACCAAGGATGCGGTGACGATCGCGCTGATCGAACGGGAATCGGCTGCCTTGGTGCGCGCCGCGGCCGACGCCTTGCAGGGAGAAAATCAGGGCCGCGCGCTGCGTGCGCTCATCGAGGCAGGAATTTACTACCAGTTACGGCGCCCCATGCTGGCAAAGCTGCTCGATGTAGAGCAAGGCCGGCTGGCGCCGCTGATACCAGGCTCGGCCCACGCGCTGGCCCTGCACGCGGCCCTGACGACCTTTCTCGTCGACTATCCGGGTGTTGGCGCGGCGCGGGCCACGCGCACCGCCAGCGAACTGATGGCACTCATCAGCGCCCTGACCGATGCTGCCGGGCGCGTGGAAACGCAGGCGACACCTGCCCTGGCCGATCCGATCGAAGGAGCGGTGCTTGGCTACCTGAACGCGCTGTCGCGTAACGCCGGCGCTTGAATTTGCTGCCGTGTCCGCAGTCACCGAACGGGCAAACGCATCCATACCAATTGTTACAAGCGAAATTCCTTGACCTCGGCGGCTTGCAAGCTAGCGTAACTTCGCTAAAGTGGCTGAACCGGCAAGAAGGAGTTGAATGAAAACGGTCAACATTCATGACGCAAAGACACATCTGTCCACTTTAGTGGAAGAGGCTGCGAAGGGGGAAACCTTTATTATTTCGATGGCCGGGAAACCGATGGTCAAAGTCATGGCACTCGATGCGCAGGCTACCGTTTCGGTCAGGCGCCTGGGCTTTATGACGGGGCACGTGAACATCCCGCAGGATTTCGACACAATGGGAAAAAGTGAGATCGAATCCATGTTTGAAGACGGCAGGTGAAACTGCTGCTGGAAAAGATCATCAAGATGCCCTTCGAATGGATCTACTCTTCCCAGCGCGCCACCACGTCGAACGAAACAGGGTCGGCATTGCCGACCTGGGCCCACAGCGCCTCCTCCTCGTCCTGGCTGATCCACGACAGCACCATCTCCGGACGCGCCCGGTAGCCCAGCTTGTAGGGCCGCTCCATCAGCGGCTTGGCCAGGCAGGCGCGCAGCAGATCCTGAAGCGCGGGTTCGAGCAGATCGATCACCCGGGCGACGTCGGCCCGTACATACCCTTCCGGATCGTCGCCGGCCTCCTCGTCAAGTTCGGTCAGGTTGGCGAACGCGGCCACGTACTGTCCGGCGACGAAGCGGTCGAAAGTGCTGAAATGCAGGTGCGATGCCCCGGAATCGTGCCACACCATGCACACGCCCTCCTCCCCGCTGTACAAGCGCACCAGGCAGTACGCATCGCCCGCGCCGGAGCGGGCAAACGGCAGAAACACATTGCCTTTCTGCTTGACGGGATTGAGCCACTCGCCGATCACCTCGCCGGCGCGCTGGGCCGACAGCCAGTGAAAGTCATACATCGCCAGCAAAGCCATCTGGTCGGGATCGTCCCGGCTCGCCCGGCCCGACTCGATCAGAGCGCGCAGGGCCGGCGGCAAGGCAATGCCGGTCGACGCGGCCAGCGCATCGAAGGAGTCGCTCATGCGCTTTCTAGCAAGCCGCGTGGTTGACCGTCACCACGTGGATCGCCAGCCCGCCGAGCGAGGTTTCCTTGTACTTGTCCTGCATGTCGGCACCGGTCTGGCGCATGGTTTCGATCACGTCGTCCAGACTGACGAAGTGCGTGCCGTCACCGCGCAGAGCCAGCGAGGCCGCCGTGATCGCCTTGATCGCGCCCATGCCGTTACGCTCGATGCACGGAATCTGTACCAGTCCGCCGATCGGGTCGCACGTCATGCCCAGGTGATGTTCGATGCCGATTTCGGCCGCGTTCTCGATCTGCTCGTTGGTGCCGCCCAGCGCCGCCACCAGTCCGGCCGCAGCCATGGCGCAGGCCACGCCCACTTCGCCCTGGCAGCCGATTTCGGCGCCCGAGATCGAGGCGTTCTTCTTGCACAGCATGCCGATGGCGGCCGACGTGAGCATGAAGTCGCGCACCCCGCGCACCGGATCGCTCGGACGGCAATCCTCGGCGTAGTAGCGCAGCACCGCCGGAATGATGCCGGCCGCGCCGTTGGTCGGCGCCGTCACCACGCGTCCGCCGGCGGCGTTTTCTTCGTTGACCGCCATCGCGTACAGACTGACCAGGTGCAGCGCATCGTGCGGCAGGTCGTTGGCGCGGTTGTCGCCATTGAGCGCATCCTGCGCCTGCTTCCACAGGTTGGCCGCGCGCCGCTTGACGTTCAGGCCACCGGGCAGCTGCCCGCCGGTCACCAGGCCATGCGCGATACAGTCGCGCATCACGTGCCAGATCTTGTCGATGCCGGCGTCGAGCGCCGCGCCATCCATGCGCGCGCATTCGTTCGCGCGCAGCATGTGCGGGATCGTCAGGCCGCTGCTGCGGCCGTGCGCCAGCAACTGGTCCATGGTGCCGAAGCTGTAGGGAATCGGCGCGGTGCTCTCGCCATTGCTCTGGCGCGCCTGCGATTCGCCGGCCGCGTGAATGAAGCCGCCGCCGACCGAGTAGAAAATCCGTTCGATCACGCTGCCGTCATCGAGCTTGAGCGTGAAGCGCATGCCGTTCGGGTGTTCCGGCAGCGAAGAGCTCTTGTGCCAAATTAGGCCGGTGCGGGCCGAAAACGGCACTTCGTGGGTGCCCAGCAGCTTGATCACGCCATCGAGTTCGGCTTCGGCCAGCATGTCCTCGACCCGCTCCGGGTCCACGCCCTGCGGCGTTTCGCCCATCAGGCCGAGGATGACCGCCTTGTCGGTCGCGTGGCCCACGCCCGTCAGGGCCAGCGAGCCATACAGCGCCGCCTCGACGCCCACCGCATGGTCCAGCGGACCGCATTCGACCAGGAAGCGCCGCGCCGCCACCATCGGCCCCACGGTGTGGGAACTCGACGGCCCGATGCCGATTTTGAATAGGTCGAATACGCTCATGTCCATCAGGTGTCCCTTTTATGATTTTTTATGTGTTGTGTGTCGGTGAAGCGAATCAAGCGGCGCGGGTCAGCTTGACATCGATATTGGCCAGCATGTCGGCCACCAGCTGGTCGAGGCCAACCTGCGCCTTCCAGCCCCAGTCGGCCGTGGCCACGCTGTCGTCCAGGCTTTGCGGCCAGCTGGCGGCAATCGCCTGCCGGCTGTCCGGCTTGTAGCCGATCTCGAACGCCGGCAAGGCGCGCTTGATCGCCGCCGCCAGTTCGCCCGGATTGAACGACACGCCGGCCACATTATAGGCAGAACGCACTGCGATTTGTCTAGATGGGGCATCCATCAATTCGATGGTGGCACGGATCGCGTCGGGCATGTAGATCATCGGCAGCGTGGTGTCCGGGCCGAGGAAGCATTCGTAGCGTTCGCCGCGCAGGGCCGCGTGGAAGATCGCGATGGCGTAGTCGGTGGTGCCGCCGCCCGGAGGCGACTTGTAGCTGATGATTCCGGGATAGCGGATGCTGCGCACGTCCACGCCGTATTTGGTGAAGTAGTACTCGCACAGGCGCTCGCCGGCGAGTTTACTGATGCCGTAGATGGTGGTCGGGTCCATCACCGTGTATTGCGGCGTGGCCTGGGGCGGCGTGTTCGGGCCGAAGGCGGCGATCGACGATGGCCAGAACACGCGCAGCGGCTTGCCCGCTTCGCCGCGTTCGCGCGCCACTTCCAGGATATTCAGCAACCCGTCCATGTTCAGGGTCCACGCCTTGAGCGGGGCCTGTTCGCCGGTGGCCGACAGCAGCGCGGCCAGCTGGTAGACCTGGGTGATGCCTTCGTCGGCCACCAGGGCCGTCAGGCGCGCCTTATCGAGCACGTCGAGCTGGGTGTAGCGCGCCGCCTTGTACACGTTGTTGGCGCCGATGTCCGAGGCAATGACGTTGCCGGCGCCATGCTGCTGCGCCAGCGCGCCGACCAGTTCACTGCCAATCTGGCCGTTCGCGCCGATAATGAGAATGCGTTCCATGTGCTTGATTCCGTCTTATTAGTGTTCTTGATTCTTGAGAATGCCCAGCTCGCGCCCGGCCTGTTCGAATGCTGTCAATACCGTGTCGAGCTGTTCGCGCGTGTGCGCGGCCGACAGCTGCACCCTCACCCGCGCCTGCCCCATCGGCACCACCGGGTAGAAGAAGCCGCTCAGCAGCACGCCCAGTTCGTACATGCGCGCCGCGAAGCGCTGCGCCACGGGCGCCTCGAACAGCATCACCGGCACCACCGGGTGCGTGCCCGGCTTGATGGTGAAGCCGATGCGCTCGATCTCCTTGCGGAAGTAGGCGGTGTTTTCGTGCAGGCGGTCGCGCAGTTCGGTCGACTTCGAGATCCGCTCCAGCACCGACAGCGAGGCGCCGGCAATCGATGGCGCCAGCGTGTTCGAGAACAGATACGGACGCGATTTCTGGCGCAGCGTGTCGATCACTTCCTTGCGCGCGGCGGTAAAACCGCCCATCGCGCCGCCCAGCGCCTTGCCCAGGGTGCCGGTGATGATGTCGATGCGCCCCATGACGTTGTGGTGTTCGTGCGTGCCGCGCCCGGTCTTGCCCATGAAGCCGGAGGCATGGCATTCGTCGATCATCACCAGCGCGCCGTATTTGTCGGCCAGGTCGCAGATCTTGTCCAGCTGGGCGATGGTGCCGTCCATCGAGAACACGCCGTCGGTGACGATGACCTTGTGGCGCTTGCCGGCGGCAACCGCGGCCTGCAATTGCACCTCGAGGTCGGCCATGTCGTTGTGCTGGTAGCGATAGCGGCCCGCCTTGCACAGGCGGATGCCGTCGATGATCGAGGCGTGATTGAGCGCGTCGGAGATGATGGCGTCGTTCTCGTCGAACAGCGGCTCGAACACGCCGCCGTTGGCGTCGAAAGCGGCCGCGTACAAGATCGTGTCTTCCGTGCCCAGGAAAGCGGAAATGGCTTTTTCGAGTTCCTTGTGCACGGTCTGGGTGCCGCAGATGAAGCGCACCGACGACAGGCCGTAGCCGTACTTTTCGGTGGCGTCGATCGACGCCTGCTGCGTTTGCAGGTCGCCCGACAGGCCGAGGTAATTGTTGGCGCACATATTAATCAGGGTGCGGCCATCGTCGGCCACCACTTCGGCGCCCTGGCGCGACGCCAGCACGCGTTCCGGCTTGTACAGCCCCTGTTCGCGCAGCGTGTCCAGGTTGTGTTGCAGGCCGCTGAAAAACGCACTCTTCGCTTGCTCGCTCATCATTATTCCTCGTCATGTGGTTGCCGGCTTGACCGACTGTTAAACTATGCTGTACCGTGCTCCGGAGCGCACGACTTCAACCGCATCGTGAAATTCCGTTATGTCGAACACAAATTCAATATAATGGATACTACCCAAGCCGAGTGAACTTGGCAAGCCTCGGTTTGCTTATATGTATGGAAATTTTTTGTTTGAACACTGTTGCGAAAACCTGATGAAACCACCTGTATCGACCAATTCTCCACCTGAAGTAGGCGCCACCCTGCAGCGTTTGCGGCTGGCGCGCGGCCTGACCCTGGAGGACTTGTCCCGGATCGCCGGCGTGTCGAAATCCATGTTATCGCAAATCGAAAGGGAGAAGGCGAACCCCACGATTGCGATCACGTGGCGTTTGGCCAACGCCCTGGGCGTGGCCATCGGCGAGCTGCTGTCGGCCGAAACGCGCCCGGTCGAGACCATCCGCGTGCTCGACGCCCACGAAACGCCGACCCTGCCCGGCACCCACGCCGGCTACGTGCTGCGCATCCTGGGACCGATGGATCTTGCTGGAAAGTACGAGTGGTATGAGCTGACCCTGGCGCCGGGCGGCGAACTGGCCTCGCAGGCCCACGATCCGGGCACCAGCGAGCATATGACGGTGCTGCACGGCACCATGGAGCTGGAAGTGGGCAGCGACAAGAAGAAAATCAAGCTGGGCGGCACGGCGCGTTATCCCGCCGACCAGAACCACGTGATCCGCAATGCCGGCAAGACCGAAGCCAAGGCCTTGCTGGTGGTGGTGCACCGCTGACATGGTGGTCAGGGCCAGCCATCCCTTTCTACAGTCTACGCCGTGGCCAGCTTCAGGCACAGGCCCACGAACGCTTCCGCGCCCCAGCCCACATAGCCGCTGTCGACGATGGTGCGGTCGCTCGCGCCCAGGCGGATCACATAGCCGCACCTGGGCATGCCGCTCGTGTCGAGGCGCCACACGCCGCCTTCGCCCGTGGTCGGCACCGCCGGATAGCTACGCGGCAGCGGCGCCATGAAGTTGCCGCCCAGCGCGGGCTGCACCGACAGGCTCAGGCTGCTGAAATGCTGGCCGCTGACCTGATACGTCCCTTCGATTACGTCGCCGATGACGAAATCGGCATAGCTGCCTGCTCCTGTTGTTATTTTGAAACTTCCGGCCGGAATTCGCGGGCCGGCATTGTCCAGGCGCACGATTGAGGGATTGCCCGCATACACCACATTGGCGGCATCCTTGACTTCCATCCGCACCTGCCAGGCGCCGGTCTTGCCGGCGGTATCCCAGCGCGCGAGTACATTACCCAGCACAAAGATCTCGGCATTGCCGGGCGCGCCGGTGCGGTCTTCCTGATAGGTATAGAAACCGGCCGCGTCGACCGCCTGCGCGATCGTCGGCAGGAAACTCCATACTCCATCGAGCAACTGGCTGCGCGCCAGCGGGAAGGTGTTGGCAAGCAACTGGTCGCCGCTGCCGCCGTTGACGATGACGCGGTATTTCAAGGGGCCGGCGCCGCCGCTGATATCGGCCGGGTTGGCGATATGCCCGGTAATGACGACCTCGCCCCCAAAAGGGCTTTGCACCGCCGTAAAGCCGGCCAGTTGCGCCGGGCCGCTGGCGTAGCCGGCGCCGTCGATGTCTCTCAGCGCCATGCTGCCGATGGTGTCGATGATCGGTGGGTGGCCGGTCGGCGCCGGTCCCCTGCCCGCACGGACATGCACCAGCGTGTCGAGCCGGTTGCCCCAAACGGGAATGTAGTCGGGATCGGCGCACGGCGCGGCCACCTGCCACGACAGGATGGCGCGGATCGGCACCAGCACCGGCCCTTCCTGGCAGGTACGGCGATAGCGGTCCAGGTCGACCGGCAGGAACACCGAGTATTCCAGTCCCTCGCGCGGCATGCGCTCGATATCGTGCACGGTGACCGAGGTGGTGCCGAGACAGGTGTCGAACGTGCCGTTGTCGTTGAAGTCGCCCCAGAAAGTGACGAACTCCTTGCTGCCGGCCGTGCACGGGCCGACCGAGTAGCCGTTCGGCAGCTTGATGCGCAGGACGCCGACCAGCGTGTCCTGCGCATGATTGAGGCCGATGCATTCGAGCTGCTCGTAGCGTGTGCTGCTTTGCGCGGGGAACAGGGTGTCGGCCAGATCGACGTCGAGCTCGGTCAGCACGCCCGTGAAACCCGGCGCCATCAGGACATCGGTCAGTTCGGGCTGGCTGACAAGGTCGTGCAGCTCGCCGAGCGCGTAGCGGTGCGGCTCGACATCGCGGCCCTTGTACAAGGCTTGCAGTTCGCGCGCACCGAGGACTTTCGGCGGGCTGATCTTCACTTCCTGTCTGGCGTCGATCATTTCGGCGAGCACCGGCGGCAGCGACAGCCTGGCATGCTGGAGCAGATCCTCGATCAGGATGATGCGCAGCGGATCGACCCGGATGTGGGTGTTGTGGATATTGCCCCAGACCGGCACGAAATTGGGCGTGTCCGGCGGCGGCGGCACGTTCCACGCCAAAATGGCGCGCACCAGCCATGTATTGTCGAGAAAGCAGAAGCGCTTGGCCGGATCGATGCGCAAGGTGACGGCGTATTCCAGGCGGCGGCGCCCGGTGCTCCCTTCGGGAATGTCGAACGCGGAAAAGCTGGTCAGGCCGGCATCCTGCCAGCTTGCGCCGTCGTCGCGCGACAGATAAAAGCGCACGTATTCCTGCGAGCCGGACGAACAGATGCCGCCGCCGTAACCGTTCGGCTGGAAAATGTAGACCACCGCGTCGAGCCGGTTGAACTGCGGCTGGAAACCGACGCAGGCCAGGCGCTCGTAGGTGGTGTTGAGCTTGATGTTGAGCACGGGCGGAAACGGGCTCGCCTGGATGTTGCCGAAGTAATTCGGATTGCTCATCACCAGCGCGCGGAACCTGGCGCGCTCTTCCGGCACGATGGGCGGCGGCGGACGCTTGGCCGCGGGCGGCTTTGACGCTTGCTTGCGTCCGGGATCGTCGGTTTTCATTATGGGTGCTCCTCATGGGTGGGGTACACAGCCCAGTGTGAACCGCCCGTAGAACAGCTCGCTTATCGTGCGTCAAAGCCCGACAGTGACGCCGGGCTTTACAATTTTGCGTGGAAAATCAGCGCCTTGCCGCGATCATGCGGGTCAGTACCAGCGCCGCCAGCGCGGCCAGCAGGTGCTTGAGCGTGTGGCCGCTGACGGCGTGGATGGCGCCCAGGATGGCGCCGTCGGCCAGTTCGCACAGCTTGGCGAGCACGTACAGGCCGATCGCGATGCCGAACGCCCGCCGCTGCGCGGGCGCGGCGCCGGTCTGCCATTGCAGCAGCGGCACCAGCACCAGCGGGGCCAGCTGGATCAGCAGGTAGGGACCGAGGTTGCCGGTCGCCGACCACCAGAACACGCTGGCCGCACCCAGGCCGCACAGCGCGGCCAGGGTGGGCAGCGGCGCGAAGCGCGTGGGGAAGGCATCGTCCAGCGCGGCGGCGAGCAGCGACACGCAGGCCAGCGCGATCGGCAGGCGGTCCCAGATCAGGCGGGTGTCATCCGGGGCCAGGTGGTACCAGGACGAGCCGACACCGGTCAGCAGGATCGCGGCGAAGAACATGGCGTGGGCCGGCCGCGCGGGGCGCACGTGCAGCAGGCCGAACAGGCCGATGATCAGAAAACCAAGGTTCGACAGCACGTCGGCGGCGTTGGCAAGGCCGGACAGCGAGCGCTCGTCGGCGAAGGCGTGGTAACCGGCGGGCTGCAGGATCGGACCGGCCAGCAGCATGGCGCCGGCCAGGAAGGCGGCAACGTAGAGGGCGATGTTGGGTCGGGCGTGGGCGAGCTGCATGACGTTCCTTTGCTGTGGCGTGGAGGTCACTGTGCATCGGATTGGCGCGGATGGGGGAAAGGCGGCGGGAAGCACCACGGAGCGGAACGCTGAGTGGCGGATGGCGATACCTTGCCTGATTTCATTTACGGCCGGACCGTCCGCCTGCACGCATTGAGCCGGCATAAAAACAGCGTCCGGCGCGCTTGTTTTTTCTCTAAAACGCTTTCTATCGATCACGAATACTGGAGTTCAGCCCGCCCGGGCGACCTCAAGGAGCAGCATCATGAACGTCACGCTATACATCAGCCCTGCCGAGAACCAGCCAGGAAATTACCTGGTGGTCGTCAACGGCGATGGCTTTTACAATTCGGTCAACAAGAAAGTAGGAGCCCGGATTCGCGGGGACGATGAGTGGTTCGATGACACACTCTTCAGTATTGGCGGAAGCGGCATCGAACGCGTAGGGGTGGACGGGAGCTTTTCGCTGTCGAACACCGTTTCCGCCAGCCAGCTGAACGAAGACTGGGGCCAGGATGAGGTGTATGCCCTGGTCAGCGTGGAAGGACTCAGTGGCTCGTTCAGGAGCAACACGATCAAGCGCGATTTCTGAAGCCGGTCCCCGCGCCGCCACCAGCACGGCGAGGGGACGACCGGTTTACTGCGCCGCCACCTTGGCCGGCTCGCTCATGCGCAAGGCCCGGCTGAGGAAGCCCCAGCGGTCCGCCACTTCCTCGATCATCTTGGTGGTCGGCTTGCCGGCGCCATGGCCGGCCTTCACATCGATGCGGATCAGGATCGGCGCCGCGCCTGCCTGCGCTGCCTGCGCCGCCGCCGCGAACTTGAAGCTGTGCGCCGGCACCACGCGGTCGTCATGGTCGGCCGTGGTGATCATGGTCGCCGGATAGCACGATCCCGCCTTCAGGTTATGCAGGGGCGAATACTTCACCAGCGCCTTGAATTCATCGGCGTTCTCGGACGAGCCGTAATCCGAGGTCCAGGCCCAGCCGATCGTGAATTTATGGAAGCGCAGCATATCGAGCACGCCCACCTGCGGAATCGCCGCGCCGAACAGTTCCGGACGCTGCGTCATCGCGGCACCGACCAGCAGGCCGCCGTTGCTGCCGCCGCCGATGGCCAGTTTCGCCGGCGAGGTGACCTTGTTCGCCACCAGCCACTCGGCCGCGCCGATGAAGTCGTCGAACACGTTCTGCTTGTGCAGCTTGGTGCCCGCTTCGTGCCACGCTTCGCCGTACTCGCCGCCGCCGCGCAGGTTGGCTACCACGTACACGCCGCCCATTTCCATCCACGCCAGGTTGGCCGGCGAGAAGGTCGGGGTCAGCGAGACGTTGAAGCCGCCGTAGCCGTACAGGTAAGTCGGATTGCTGCCATCGAGCTTGATGCCCTTTTTGGAGACGATGAACATCGGCACCTTGGTGCCGTCGCGGCTCGTATAGAACTGCTGGCGCGTCTCGAAGCCGCTCGGGTCGAAGTCCACGCTCGGCTTGCGGAACACCGTGCTCACGCCGGTTTTCATGTCGAGGCGGTAGATGGTGGTCGGGTTGGTGAAGCCGGTGAACGAGTAGAAGGTCTCGCTGTCGCCACGCTTGCCGTTAAAGCCCGATACCGAGCCGATGCCGGGCAGCGCGATCTCGCGTACCAGCTTGCCCTTGCGGTCCATCACCTTGACCATGCTGCGCGCATCGGCCAGGTACTCGGCGATGATCTGGTTGTTGACCATCGAGGCGCCAACCAGCGTTTGCGCCGATTCGGGAATGATCTCTTTCCAGTGTTTCTCGGCAGGCTTGCGCGTGTCGATGGCGATCACGCGCGAACGGGTTGCCTTCTTGTCGGTGCTGAAGTAGAACACCGGGCCGTCGTTGTCGATGAAGTTGTAGGACGCCTCGAATTGATCGACCAGCGGCACCACTTTCGAGCCGGGCTTGGTCAGGTCCTTGTAGAAGATGCGGTATTTCGGCGCGGTGCCCTTGGTCGCGGTGATGACGAGGTACTTGCCATCGTTGCTGACCTGGCCGCCGAAGCCCCATTCCTTTTCGTCCGGACGGTCGTAGACCAGCGTGTCTTCGCTCTGCGGCGTGCCGATCTTGTGATAGTACAGCTTCTGGAAGTAGTTGATGCCGGCCAGCTTGGCCGCTTCTTCCGGCGCGTCGTAGCGGCTGTAGAAGAAGCCCTTGCCATCCTTGGTCCACGAGGCCCCGGAGAACTTGACCCACTTCAGGTGGTCGTCCAGGTCCTTGCCGGTGTCGATGTCGCGCACCTTCCACTCGTTCCAGTCCGAGCCCGATGCGGCGGTGCCGTAGGCGAGGTATTTGCCGTCCGGGCTCACCGCGGTGCCGGCCAGGGCGACGGTGCCGTCGGCGGCCAGGGTGTTCGGGTCCAGCAGCAGGCGCGGCTCGTCGCTCAGCGACTTCATTGTGAACAGCACCGACTGGTTCTGCAAGCCGTTATTGCGGCTGTAGAAATAGCGCCCGCTTTCCTTGTACGGCACGCTGTAGCGCTCGTAGTTCCACAGCTTGGTCAGGCGCTCCTTGATGGCGCTGCGCTCGCCGATCTGGCCGAGGTAGGACTGGGTAACCTTGTTCTGGGCGTCGACCCACTCCTTGGTCTCGGCGCTGTTGGCGTCTTCGAGCCAGCGGTACGGGTCGGCGATGCTGGTGCCGTGGTACATATCCTGCTGCTCGACTTTTTTCGTGACCGGATAGGTCGTTGGCGTGCCGCCGGGTGCACAAGCCTGGGTCTGGACCTGGGCCGCTGCTGGTCCGCCGAATGCGGCGAGCAGGCTGGCGACGAGGACTGCATGTCTCATTTGCATGGTTCTGTCTCTTGATGGGATGGGCAACTTTGCCGGGGAAGATAATAGCGCGAAATCCGGGCCGTGGCGATGGCCGGCCGCGCATCACGGCGTGCGAATCAGGCCGAACCGACCGTATCCGGGTACGGCAGCGCGGTTCTGGCCGGCGGGGACCAGGCGGCGATCCAGCCCACCAGCTTGTCGGCGGCGATCGGGCGGCTCATGAAGTAGCCCTGGCCCTGGTCGCAGCCGAGCGCGGCCAGCAGGCGCCACACGGCTTCGCTTTCGATGCCCTCGGCCACCACGCGTAAACCCATGTTGTGACCCAGGTCGATGGTCGAGCGCACGATCTTGGTGTCGCCGATATCGTTTTCCATGTTCAGCACGAACGACTTGTCGATCTTGAGTTCATCGACCGGCAGGCGCTTGAGGTAAGCGAGCGACGAGTAGCCGGTGCCGAAGTCGTCGATCGACAAATCGACGCCCATGGCGTGCAGGCGCTCGAGCGTCTGCTGGGCGCGCACCGGGTCGTCCATGATCGCGCTTTCGGTGATCTCGAGGCAGAACGAGCCGGCCGAGAGCTGGTGGCGCGTGAGGATGTCCCTGAACTTGGCCGGCAGGTCCTGGTCGAGCAGGTCGCGGGTGGACAGGTTGACCGAGATTTTCAGATCGATTCCCTGCCGCTGCAGCTGGCTGCACAGCGCGGCCGACTGGTCCAGCACCCAGCGCGTAAGCACGCGGATAAAACCGGTCTGCTCGGCGAACGGGATGAATTCGTCCGGGAACACGTTGCCGCGTTCGGGATGGACCCAGCGCACCAGCGACTCCACGCCCACCACTTCGCCGGTATCGAGCCTGATCTTGGGCTGCACGTGCAGGCGGAATTCGTTGCGCTCGATGGCGTTGCGCAGTTCCGTGAGCAGGCTGAGGGACTTGGCGCTGGACTTGTCCATGGCCGCGTCGTAGGCCACGGCGCCGTCGTTGCGCTGCTTGGCGGCGTACATCGCCACTTCGGCCATCGACAGCAGCGACTCGGGATCGGCGCCGTTGATCGGAAAGGCGGCCATGCCGAGGCCGGCGCCGATGTCGACCGTCTGGTCTTCCAGCGAGAGCGGCACTTCGAGCGCGCGCAGGATGGCGGCGGCGACCTTGTGCGCATGGTCGGTCGAGGACGCCGGCAGCAGCACCACGAATTCGTCGCCGCCCAGGCGCGCCAGGCAGGCTTGCGGCTGGGTTTCGGCGAGCAGCGCGCGCAGGCGCTCGGCCACCTTTTGCAGCAAGACATCGCCGAAGGCGTGGCCCATGACGTCGTTGACGTGCTTGAAGCGGTCCAGGTCCATCATCAGCACGAACACCACCTGCTCGCGCTGGCGCGCCTCGGCCAGCGCCTCGCCCAGCCGCAGCACGAACTGGGCGCGGTTGGGCAGGTCGGTCAGCGAATCCCAGTACGCCAGGCGCCGGATTTCCTGTTCGCGCTTGGCGATCCCGTCGCGCATGCCGGCGAAGGCCTTGGCCAGGGCCCCGATTTCATCCTTGCGTTCGAGGTCGATGCGGCCGTCGTAGTCGCCCAGCTCCATGCGCCGCGCGGTGCCGGCCAGGTGGCGCAGCGGCTGCGCGATGCGCATCGCGGTGATCACCGCCACCCCGCAGGCGACCAGGGTGGCGACGATGGTGAGGATCATCAGGGTGCGCTGCAGGCCGGTATATTCGGCGGTGGCGTCGTCGATCGAGCGCGCCAGCACCACGTCGGCGTGGCGTCCGCCGTCGATGCCGAGCGGCAGCAGGCGCGCGCTGTAGCGGATGCCGCCGGCGTCGAGATCGAACGGGCGCGCCGTGTTCCCGGGCAGCGCCTGCAGCGCGCGCGCCACGGCCGGCATGGCCGCGGCGGGCAGGGTCGACTCGAACGGCGTCCATGGCCCGTCCGGCTGGCGCGTGAAGATCGCCACTTCCAGCTGCGAGAGCTGGCGCATGTCGAGCACCAGTTGGCGGTCGAGCACGAAACCCATCACCACCCAGGCGATGGTGACCGGCGCCTTGACCGGCATGATCACCACCTGCACCGGACGCTGGTCGACAATGGCGACCGCGCTGGCGCCATCGTTCTGTTCGGCCTGGTCGAGCAGGCCGAGGACCAGCTTTTCGAGCGAGCCGTTCTTGACGATGCCGTTTTCGACGGTGACGCGGCGCTCGCCATCGATCAGCATGGTCATGTCGGCGCGCGCGCGGCGCCCGCTGTTGACCAGCGCCGAGGCGATGGTGGCGCGGTCGTCCTCGTCGCCGTTGCCGATGGCTTGCACGAACGCGGTGTCGCGCGCCAGCACCTGGGCGCTGAAGCGCTGCTTCTGGGCGTTCTGCTCCATCAGCTTGCGGAAGACTTTTTCGCCGTTGACCAGTTCGGTGGCGATACTCGAGCGCGCGTTGGCATTGATGCCTTGCTCGATCACCACCAGGCCGATCGCCTGCACCGCCACGATCAGCACCAGGAACAGGGTGACGATGCGCCCTTCCAGGCTATTGAAACGCAGCATCATGCTAGTAAGGCGCACCGGCGCCCGGCGAGTCCGGATCCGGCGCGGGCGGCTTCATGGTGAGCTTGACGCTGGCGGCGGCGGCGCCCTCGCCCGCCTTGACCGCGACGGCTTGCTCGACGGCGGCGCCGGCCATGTTGAAATGCCAGGACGAGAGCGTGTATTTACCGGCCGCGGGCACCTCGATGCGGGCCACGCCGGCGGCGTCGGTCTTGGCGAAGAACGGGGTATCGACTACCTTGATGTAAGCGAGCATGCGATCGTGGATATTGCAGCCCAGGACGACGATGCCGGCCTTGTCGAACACCTGTGGCGTGGCCGCCACGCCGGAGTAGAGCTTCTGGTCGAATTTCTTGGCGGGCGAGAAGGAATAGATGTGGTGCTTGACCTTGTCGTAGTTCGGGAACGACACCCGGCTGCCGGTCTGGATCACCGATACCAGCGGCAGGAAGCGCAGGCCGCGCTGCTCGATCTCGGCCGCCCTGAGCGTCTTCGGCACGGCCGCGCCGCCGTCCGGCTCGGCCGCCACCACCACGTCGGCCAGCGGCTTGCCGCTGCTGTCATTGACCTGCACCGTGATGGCGGTGGCGGCAGCGGCGGCGCTGGCCAGCGACATCCCGGCCAGGCTGATCAGACGAAGTAATGGTTTCATGGGCGCGCATCCAGGGTGGACAGAAATCCCGCTGGCACGCGGGGCAGGTACAAGCCGTTCGGCGAGCCGTTCGGCGAGCCTATTGTAGCGTCTGGAAGAAAGTTCCGAGCAGAACTTTCAACCGAGTCGGGCGGCAGGCGAAGCATGGGATTTCGGCGCGGCATCAACGGGCGCGGCGGCACGTTAATAGAATGAACACGGTCCTGCCCGGACCGGGCGCGGTGCTTACGCCGCGCCGCGCACACCCTTGCCCAGGCCAGCGTGGGCGATCAGCCACAGGCGCGACTGGTCCAGCGCCGAGCCGATCTCGGCCGGGGTGAGGCGGCGCGCCACGATGGCCTTGTTGGCGTTGGCCGTTTCATCGCCGGCATCGGCCGCGAGCAGCATCCACATGTAGGAGCGCACGGCGTCGCGCGCCACGCCACGCCCGCTGTTGTACATACCGCCCAGGTTGTACTGGGCCAGCGCATGGCCCTGCTCGGCCGCCTGGGTGTACCAGTAGACGGCCATCGCATCATCCTGCGGCACGCCGTGGCCGTTGGCGTACATGACGCCCAGGTTGTTCTGGGCGCTGGCGTCGCCCTGCTCGGCCGCGGTGCGGTACCAGTGCGCGGCCTGGCTGTCGTCGCGCGGCACGCCCTGGCCGCTGGCGTAGATCACGCCGAGGTTGAACTGGGCGTTGGCCGCGCCCTGTTCGGCCGCGCGCCGGTACCATTCGAGCGCGCGGTATTCGTCGCGCGGGGTGCCGCGCCCGTTGGCGTACATGCTGCCCAGATTGTATTGCGCCAGCACGTGGCCCTGTTCGGCCGCGCGCGCGTACCACTGCAGCGCGCGGTGTTCATCCTGCTCGGCGCCCTGGCCGTTGGCCAGCATCACGCCCAGGTTGAACTGGGCATCGCGGTCGCCCTGTTCGGCCGCGCGCTGCAGCCAGGCCACGGCGCGCAAGGGATCGGCGCGCACGCCCACGCCGTCGGCATAGGCCACGCCCACGTGGCGCTGGGCCATCGGGTTGCCCTGGGCCGCGGACTGGCGGAACCAGCACAGCGCCTGCTCGTCGCTGGCCTCCACGCCCTGGCCGCGCTTGTACATCAGACCGAGGTTGAGCTGGGCCACGGCGTCGCTCTGCAGGGCCGCCTTGCGGAACCAGTTCATGGCCTGTTCATAACTGACCGGCGCGCCCTGCCCGGCCAGGTAGCATTCGGCCAGCAGGGTCTGGGCGCTGGCCGAACCCTGCTCGGCGGCGCGCTGGAACCACGCCAGCGCCTGCTCGTGGTTCTGTTCGACGCCCCTCCCCTTGCGGTACATCAGCCCCAGGTTTTGCTGGGCCGACGCCTCGCCCTGTTCTGCCGCGCGGCGGAACCAGCGCGCGGCCTCGGCATCGTTGTGGGCGACGCCGCGGCCATGGTAATACATCGAGCCGAGGTGATTCTGGGCGAATGCCAGCCCTTGCTGGGCCGCCAGCCGCAGCCAGGTGAAAGCGCTGTCGTAATCGCGCTCTTTCTTGCACATCAAACCCAGATTGAACTGGGCGTACGCATTGCCGCGTTCGGCAGCCTGGCGGAACCACATGAAGGTTTGATAGTTCTCGCGGGTGGTATTCTGGCGGTCCATGCTTCATCCTCCGGCGCCAACGCCGTTGAAACTGCAGAATTATGTGGGCTGCAACAGGCAATAAGCGACCTGAGAAGTATTGCTAAAATTTTAATAGGACAAGCGTGCCGGAGTTTGACTGGGAACAAGCGGACCCGCAGGTCGGCGCGTTAGGCAGCATGAAAAAACCCCGCTGAGATCGCTCTCGGCGGGGTTTGGTTTCGGCCTGAAACAAATTAGGGCTTGTGCCTGCTTAAAACTTGGTGCGAACGCCGAACAGGAAATTTCGGCCGGGCAGTGGCGAGACCTCTTTTAATACCGAGGTCGACAGGCGGATGTCCTCGTTCAACAGATTGCGCGCGATCATGAACCAGGTCAGGTCGACGCTGCCGATATGCTGGGTATACGACAGATTGGCATTGAGCTGGGTGTAACCTGGCGTGGCGTTCTGCTCGAAACTGGCGAGCCGGTCCTGGCTTTGGGCGCGCACCACCGACATGCCGGCGCGCACGGCGCCGCTGCGGTAGCCGACATCGGCCCCGAAGCGCGAGGCCGGCTGCAGCGGCAGGTTGCCGCCGTGGTCGAGCTTGCCGCGCGAGGTGTCGGCAAAGGCGCGCAGCGACAGGCCGGCGCCGTGCTGGTTGTAGGTCACTTCGGCTTCGGCGCCGCGGATGCTGGCGTCGGCCTGCTGGTAAATGCGCTGCAGCAGTTCCTCGCCCGGATTGCCTTCTTCATCCACCATGGCGCCGCTGATATTGCCGTAGATGAAATCCTTGACCTTGTTCTGGAACACGTTGGCCTTCCAGCGCACCAGGCCCGACACCTTCTGCAGCGACAGCTCGATATTGCGCGAGGTTTCCTTTTTAAAGTCGGCGTCGCCGATATCGAAGGTCGCGGTGGCGTCGTGCGGGCCGCCCGAATACAGTTCCTCTGTGGCCGGCGCGCGCTGCGCCACCGACACCGTGGCACCGGTCGCGTAGCCGGGCATGAACGGCCACAGCGCGCCCACCGAATACGAACCGAGATCGAACTTGCGGTCCTGGTGGCCCAGCGGCTTGCGCTTGACCGACTCCAGGCGCGCGCCGGCATTGACCCGCACCGGGCCGAATTCGCGTTCCTCGACCAGGAAGGCCGCGCTCGAGGTCGAGTGCGTGACCGGCACCGTGTCCGGACCGCCTTCGCCGCTCAGGGCGCTGAAGTGGGTATTCTCGGTCTGCATGCCCAGGGTGCCGTGCCAGCCGGCCAGCGGCGCATGGGTCAGCTCGGCGCGGGTTTCCAGCGCGCGATTCTTGAACAGCACTTCCGGATGGTTGTCGTCGTCCAGTTCGGCATGGTCGTAATCGGTATAGCCGAACTTGATCCTGATGTTCTCGACGCCGGCGAACGGCATCTTGAACAGGGCATCGGCATCGTAGCGGATCTGCGACTGGTCGATCTGCGAGCCTTCCAGGCTGGGGATGCCGTAGCGGTTGTTGAGCGTGGCCACCGACACGCCGGCATGGCCCCAGTCGCCGATGACCGAGGCGCCGGCGCCGACCGTATCCTGGCGCGTGAACGATTGCGGCAAGCGGCCCGAGGCCGAGGCCGGGTCGCCCGGCACGCGGTTGTCGGGAATCTTGTAGTCGTCGGCGCGGCGGATATTGCCATCGATGTGCAGGCCGATATTGCCGACCGCACCGTCGAGTGCGCCCGAAGCGCTGCGGCCGCGGTCCACAGTGCCGTAGCGGGTCTCGAACTGGCCGGCCGGCCTGGCTTCGAGCGCGGTCGGGATGCGTTCGTTGACCACGTTGACCAGGCCGCCGATCGCGCCCGAGCCGTACAGCAAGGCGGCCGGCCCGCGCAGGATTTCGATCTGGCGCGCCACGGCGCCGTCGGCCGACACCGCATGGTCATTCGACAGGCCGGAGACGTCGGCCACCGCCATGCCGTTTTCCAGCATCTTCACGCGCGAGCCTTCCAGCCCGCGGATGATGGGGCGCGAGGCGCCGGCGCCGAAGCCCGAGGCGGACACGCCCAGTTCCTGCGACAGCGTTTCGCCGAGCGAGGAGCCGAGCTTGTCGCGCAGTTCGTCGCCGGACAGGATCTTGGCGGGCGCCAGAATCTGGTCGCCTTCGGACTTGCCGAAGGGGTTGGCGGTGACGATCACCTTGGGTACGACAGGATCGGCGGCGGCGGAAGCGGCGCCGGCAAGCTGGGCGTTGGCGTGGTTCAGGGCGGACAGGGCGGACAGAATCGCGCTGGCAAGCAGCGTACGTTGGACATTCATGTAAAAAACCTCAGGCAAACAAAAAGTGACAGACAGGCGCACGCGGGCAGGCCGCGCGCGGCCTGGCGTATGCACAGAAACAGGGTGTGGCTGTCAGGCCTGAGGTGGTCCGCGCGGCTCGAACGCGTTCAGCGTGCGGGCGCGCGCCGCCTGCGGGGAAATCGATGCGGCCGGCGCCAGCGCGGCGTCGGCGAAGATGAAACCGTGCGCATGGCTGGGCAGCGGTCCGGCCAGCTGGGCGAACGCCAGACACTGGTCGCAGCTCTGGTCGCGGGCGATGGCGCGCGAGAGCGCACTGCCCTCCGCGTCAGGCCGCGCCTGGGCCGAGGCCTGCGCCTGGCCGCCGGCGGCTGTGCTCCAGTGCGACATCACGTGCATGGTCGCCATCTGCTGCGACATCAGCAGCAGAAGCGACAACAGGATGCGAATGGAGAACTGGCGGGTCATGGTGCCAATATTGTAAAGCGATCAGGCACTTTGCGGCACTTTTTTTGCCAGCAGTGCGGCGTCGGCCATCTGGCGCAGGTAATCGGGCACCTTGGCCGCGCTCAGTTTGTTCATCGATACCAGCAGCTGGGGCGCGAGCGACCCGAAGCCGTAGGTGTCGCCCAGATGGCGCGCGATGTGGATCAGCACCTCGGCCGCCACTTCTGCATCGGACTCGGCGCGGTGGGCGGCGCTGCGAAAGCGGATGCCGAGCTGGCCCGACAACAGGCCCAGCTTGTAGCTCGACAAGCCCGGAAACACCCGGCGCGACAGCTTGAGCGAACACACCAGCCCCTCGTGCGCCGTCGCCAGGCCCAGCCGCTCCGCCTCGGCCTTGAGGAATTTCTCGTCGAAGCTGGCGTTATGGGCCGACAGGGCGTCGCAGCCGATGAAGTCGAGCAGTTGCGGCAGCACCCGATCGACCGGCGGCGCCGCATCGACCATGGCCTGGGAAATGCCGGTCAGCTGGGAAATAAAGTAGGGAATGCGCGCGCCGCAATTGACCAGCGACACATAGCGCTCGGTCACGCGGCCGTCGACGATGCGCAGCGCCGCCACCTCGGTGATGCGGTCGCCGCTGGCCGGCGACAAACCCGTGGTCTCGAAATCGAGCATGACGATCGGTTTCTCGAACACGGCGCGTCCTAACCGAACTTGCGCACGGCGTCGAGCGCGAGGCCGGCGCCGATGCTGCCGAACAGGTCGCCTTCGACCTTGAGCGCGTTCGGCACCAGCGCGCCTATGCGCTCGCGCAACATGCGCACGCCGCTCGAGCCGCCGGTGAAGAACACGGTGTCCACAGCATCAGGGGACACGCCGGCATCGGCCAGCAGTTTGAGCACCGTCTGGTCGATGCTGCCGACCAGGTGGCTGATGGCCTGGTCGAACTCGCTGCGCTGCAGCAGCAGGTCGACCGGGGGCGACAGGCGCTCCAGCGCGAGCGTGGCGCTGGCGGCGTCGGACAGGGCGATCTTGCCCTCTTCCACCTGCATCGCCAGCCAGTGGCCGGAGCGCTCCTCGATCAGGCGCTGCAGGCGGCCCAGCTTGTCCGGCTCGCGGGCGTCGCGCGCCACGTCGGCCAATTGCGCCGCCGCCTTCTTGGTGTAGGCCAGGTTGATGGTGTGCCAGGTCGCCAGGTTGAAGAAATAGCTCGACGGAATCGCGCTATTGTTATTGAGCAAGGTCTGGTAACCGAGCAGCGGCATCACCGACGCCAGGCTCAGGTATTTGTCGAAGTCGGTGCCGCCGATGTGCACGCCGCCGGTGGCGAGGATATCGTCGCGCCGCTCGGCCTTCAGGGCCCGTTCGGGCGACAGGCGCACCAGCGAAAAGTCGGAGGTACCGCCGCCGATGTCGGCAATCAGCACCAGTTCCTCGCGCCGGATCTGCGACTCGTAGTCGAAGGCGGCCGCGATCGGCTCGTACTGGAAGGCCACGTGCTCGAAGCCGACCGAACGCGCCACCTCGGCCAGGGTATCCTCGGCCAGGCGGTCGGCGGCCGTGCTGTCGTCGATGAAGAACACGGGACGGCCGAACACGGCCGAGTTGAAGCTGCGCCCCGCTTCGCGCTCGGCGCGGCGCTTGACCTCGCCGATGAAGTGCGAGAGCAGCATGCGGAACGGCAGCGCGCGCCCGCCGACCTCGGTCTGGCCGTCGATCAGGCTGGTGCCGAGCAAGCTCTTGAGCGAGCGCATGAGGCGCCCCTCGTAGCCGGCAAGGTAGCCTGCCAGGGCCGCGCGGCCATAGCTGACCTCCTCGTCCTCGGCGTTAAAAAACACCACCGAGGGCAAGGTAGCCTTGCCATCCTCGAGGGCGAGCAGAGCCGACTGACCGGGGCGGACCCAGCCTACTGTTGAGTTTGACGTTCCGAAATCGACGCCGCAAGCATTCGCCATGGTACCCTTTAGATTAAGGGGCGATATTATACCAGAGTATGGCTGAAGCGGGCATTCCCTTGGATTGTCGCCGTGGAGCAACTGAAAAGCACCGATTCCTCCCTTACCAAATTTCTCTACAGTAAAAGTATTGCCACATAGCAAGCCAGGGTCTACACTGGGCAGTCCAACAAGGATTGTTATCCAGAAGAAATTAATGACCCACACCCCCGCGCCGCTGCATCCGAGCATTGCCGACCTCAAGGAGCTGATCCATAGCGAAGCGCGCCGTGTCACCTCGTATGACGTGGCCAGCGCGGCGGGCGTGTCGCAGTCGGCCGTGTCGCGCTGCTTCAAGCCGGGCGCGAGCGTGTCGAAGGCGACCTTCGCGCGCGTCATGCAGGCCGCGGCCGAGCTCGACTATACGCCGAACGCGGCCGCGCGCAGCCTGATCACGCGCCGCTCCAACCTGATCGCGGTGGTGCTGTCGGACATCGTCACCCTGCACTATCCCCAGATCCTGTCCGAGCTGAGCCGGCAGTTCGGCCAGCACGGCATGCGCGTGCTGCTGTTTTCGCTGGCGCGCGAAGGCGATATCGGCGCCACCCTGGCCGATGTCTGGCAGCACCAGGTCGACGGCGCGGTGCTGGCCGCCACCCTGACCCACGAGCAGGCCGCCGAATTCGAGCGGCGCCGCATTCCCTTCGTGCTGTTCAACCGCACCCTGCGCGACCGCACCGTCAACGCCGTCGTGTGCGACCAGGTGGAAGGGGCGCGCCTGCTGGTGTCGCGCCTGGCGGCGGGCGGGCACAAGTGTTTCGCCATGATCGATGGCCCGCACGACTCGGCCATCGCGCAGGACCGCAAGCGCGGGGTGGCCGGACGCCTGGCCGAGCTGGGCCTGGCCGCGCCCCTGATCGTCAGCGGCGACTACGACTACGCCAGCGGCGGGCGCGGCCTGCGCGACATCATCGCCGGCCTGGGCCGGCTGCCCGACGCGGTCATGTGCGGCAACGACATCATGGCCATCGGCTGCCTGGACACGGCGCGCCACGACCTGGGGCTGGACGTGCCGCGCCAGCTGTCGGTCACCGGCTTCGACGGCATGGCGCCGGCCGGATGGCTCAGCTACAACCTGACCACCCTGCGCCAGCCGGTGCAGACCATGACCCTGGCCGCCAGCGCGATGCTGACCGGCCTCATCTGCACCAGCACGGGCTGCCCCGAGCGGCGCGTGTTTTCCGCCACCGTGGTCGAGGGCGCCACGGCGCGCCTGGGACCGGGCGCCTGAGACCAGGTCGCCGCCCGCCGCAAAAAGTTCCGTCCAATACGCACCCGCTTGACCCGCGCCAAAGCGCGCATGGCGGGGAATCGTGCGCCGGGGCCCGCTCGCTATAGTCATCCGTGACATCGATGCACGGAGAGCCTGATGAGCGTGACGATCTTGCCCGGCCAGGACGAGTTGGCCCATGACGAACAGCACACCCACCCGCACGGCTGGCGGCGCTGGCTGTACGCGACCAACCACAAGGATATCGGCACGCTCTACCTGTGGTTTTCGCTCGGCATGTTCATGGCCGGGGGCGTACTGGCCCTTTTCATCCGGCTCGAACTGTTCCAGCCCGGCCTGCAGTTCTTTTATCCCGAGCTGTACAACCAGTTCGTCACCGTGCACGGCCTGGTGATGGTGTTCGGGGCCATCATGCCGGCCTTCGTCGGCTTCGCCAACTGGATGATTCCCCTGCAGATCGGCGCCTCCGACATGGCGTTTGCGCGCATGAACAATTTTTCGTTCTGGCTGCTGCCGCCGGCGGCCGTGCTGCTGCTGGCGGCCTTCTTCACCGGCGGCGGCGCCAGCGCGTCCGGCTGGACCCTGTACCCGCCGCTGTCGCTGCAAATGGGCGCGGGGATGGACCTGACCATCTTCGCCATCCACCTGATGGGCGCCTCGTCGATCATGGGCGCCATCAACATCATCACCACCATCCTCAACATGCGCGCGCCCGGCATGCGCCTGATGAAGATGCCGATGTTCTGCTGGACATGGCTCATTACCGCCTACCTCTTGATCGCCGTCATGCCGGTGCTGGCGTGCGCGGTGACCATGCTGCTCACCGACCGCCACTTCGGCACCACCTTCTTCAACGCGGCCGGCGGGGGCGACCCGATCATGTTCCAGCACATCTTCTGGTTCTTCGGCCACCCGGAGGTGTACATCATGATCCTGCCCGGCTTCGGCATGATCTCGCACATCATTCCCGCCTTCGCGCGCAAGCCGCTGTTCGGCTACGCCTCGATGGTGTACGCCACCGCCGCCATCGCCATCGTGTCGTTCATCGTCTGGGCGCACCACATGTTCACCACCGGCATGCCGGTCACGGCCCAGCTGTTCTTCATGTACGCCACCATGCTGGTGGCCGTGCCGACCGGGGTCAAGGTATTCAACTGGATCGCGACCATGTGGAAAGGCTCGCTGACCCTGGAGACGCCGATGCTGTTCGCCATCGGCTTCATCTGGGTGTTCACCATCGGCGGCCTGTCCGGCCTGCTGCTGGCGGTCGTTCCCATCGATATCCAGGTGCATGACACCTACTATGTCGTGGCGCACTTCCACTACGTGCTGGTGGCCGGCTCGCTGTTCTGCCTGTTCGCCGGCTTTTACTACTGGGTGCCGAAATGGACCGGCCACATGTACAACGAATGGCGAGGAAAATTCCATTTCTGGAACTCGCTCATCTGGGTCAACGTGACCTTCTTCCCGATGCACTTCCTGGGACTGGCCGGCATGCCGCGCCGCTATGCCGACTACGCCACGCAGTTCACGGACTTCCACATGCTCACCTCGGTTGGCGCGTTTCTGTTCGGACTGACACAGGCATACTGGCTGTTTGCCGTCGTGCTGCCCACCGTGCGCGGGGGCGAGAAGGCCGCGGACAAGCCGTGGGATGGCGCGGAAGGGCTCGAATGGACGGTCCCCAGTCCCGCCCCCTTCCACACCTTTGAAACGCCGCCGCTGGTCAAGTAACACCAATGGAACGCGAATGGCTATTGAAGAAAAACTGTTCGATGTCGCCGCGCCAGGTGGGCGTGGCGTATGGCTTGCTGTGCCTGTTCCTGCTGGTGATCGGGCTGGGGTTTGCGCTGCATGGCGCCTGGTTCGTGCTGGTTTTTGCGCTGCTCGACATCGGCGTGCTGGCGGCGGCGCTGCTGTGCTACGCGCGCCACGCGGGCGACCGCGAGCGGATCGCCCTCAGTGACGGCTGCCTGCTCGTCGAGCGGGTCGAGGCGGGCCAGGTAAGGAGCATCCGGCTGGAGGCGTGCTGGACCCGCATCGGCATGCCGGACCGCCAGCGCAGCCTGATCGCGCTGGAATCGCGTGGGGTGCGGGTCGAGATCGGCGGCTTTATCGGGGAAGAATTGCGGGAGCAGGTGGCGCAGGAATTGCGCCGAGAACTGCGCAAGACAGCGTTCTTGCGTTAAGAAAAACAGGTGCGTGGCCGCGTTGCCGCGCGCACCGTGCACCTGCGTCAGAACTCGTCCCACTCCTCGGCCGCCGGCGCTTTCGTCAGCGCCGGCTTGGGCTTCGTTACCGCCAGGTGCGACGACGGGGTCGACCGCGCCACCGGTGCCGCGCTGCGTGGGGCGGCGCCGTTGTGCCGGTCGTCGAGCTTGAAGACATTCACCGCGCGCGCCAGCTGCGTGGCCTGGAACTGCAGGCTTTCCGCCGCCGCGGCCGCTTCTTCCACCAGCGCCGCATTTTGCTGGGTCACGCCATCCATTTCGGCAATCGCCTGGTTGACCTGGGAAATACCCTGGCTCTGTTCGCCCGTGGCCACCGTGATCTCGGCGATGATGGCATTGACCCGGCCGACGCTGGCCACCACCTGCTCCATCGTGGAGCCGGCTTCGTCGACCTGGCGGCTGCCGATGGCCACCTTGCCCACCGAATCGTCGATCAGGGCCTTGATTTCCTTGGCCGCCGCCGCGCTGCGCTGGGCCAGGTTGCGCACTTCCGACGCCACGACCGCAAAGCCGCGCCCCTGTTCGCCCGCGCGCGCCGCTTCCACCGCGGCGTTCAGGGCCAAAATATTGGTCTGGAAGGCAATCCCATCGATGACGCTGATGATGTCGACGATCTTGTTGGACGACTCGTTAATCGAGGTCATCGTGGCAATCACCTGCGACACCGCCGCCCCGCTCTTGCGCGCCACGTCCGAGGCCGATGCCGCCAGCTGGTTGGCCTGCTTGGCGTTTTCGGCATTGTCCCTGACGGTCGCGGTCAGCTCTTCGATCGAGGCTGCCGTTTCCTCCAGCGAACTGGCCTGCTGCTCGGTGCGCGCCGACAAGTCGTTGTTGCCCTGCGCGATTTCGGAACTGGACTGGGCCACGTTGTCGGCGCTTTCGTGCACCTGCACCAGCACGGTATGGATCTTGGCCACGAAGGCATTGAAGCCGGCACCGATGACGGCCAGTTCATCCTTGCCGTGCACGTCGAGCCGCACCCGCAGGTCGGCCTCGCCCGAGGACAGGTTGGTCATCGTCTGGCCCAGGGTGCGCAGCGGACGGGTCAGGCGCGACACCACCAGCACCAGGATGCCGGCCGTGGCCAGCGCGCAGACCAGCGCGACGATCAGGGTGTACAGCAGCAATTCGCGCGCCGGCGCCGTGGCCACGCTCTTCGGAAAACTCAGTTCCACGCTCCAGGGCGCGATCTCCGGGTGGATCGAGAGCGGCTGCAGCAGCCGGATGTTGCCCCGGCCATCGTCAAATTCGTAGGCCTGGCCCTGGCGGATGCGTTCGAGCGCGGCCGGCGGCAAGTCGTCGGCCGGCTTGCCCAGGCGCGCCGGCAGCGGATTGCTGGCATACAAGCCACCGTTGGAGATCAGCGACAATTTGCCGCCCTCGATGACCTTCAGTTCGGCCAGGATCGTGGTCAGGCGCGGCAGCATGAAGTCGGCGCTGGCTGTGCCGATGAACTTGCCCTCAATCATGATCGGCGACACCAGGGACGCCATCAGCACATCCTTGCCCGCCACCGGATACACGTACGGCTCGGTAAAATAGACCTTGCCGCTGCGCTTGGGAATGTCGTACCAGTCGTTGGCGCCGGCATCGGTGCCGAACACGATCGGTTCGACATTGACTTCATTCTTGGCATTGCGGGTGAAATACGGCATGAAGCGGCCGCTGGCGTCGTAATGCGGCTTCTTGTCGGCGAACTCGGCATCCTTGGCGTCGAGTGCGTTCGGCTCGAAGGTCACCGCCGCGCCGATCAGGTCTTCCGTCCCCAGCAGGGTCGCCTTGGTCAGCTCGTAGATCTGCTCGCGCTGCAAGGGCTGGCCCAGCGCCTTGGTCGAGCGCATCGCCGAGCCGAGGCTGATGATGCTGGCCAGGTTGGTCGACAGCCGGCTCTGCAGCGCGCCAACGACCTCGCGCGAGGAGGTGCGCGCCAGTTCCATGGCCGCCGCTTCCGCGCTGGCGCTGCTCTTGAAGCCGATCACGGCCGCCGTCACGCCCAGGCTCAACACCACCAGCGCGGTGGCGGCGATACAAATCTTGCTGTTCAGCGAAAGACCCGATCCGAATGCTGCCATGGTTTTCTTATCCTCTTCGGTATTATTGGTCATCAAAATGTCTTGGTCAGCGCCAGCACAAAGGTTCCGACGGCCGGATTCGATACCGCCACCTTGCCGGATGAATCGGCAATGCCGAGCGTGTAGGCGTCGTACGCATTGGTGGCGCCGCGCGCCTTGGTGTACGCGCCTGACACGGTCCAGCCGCCGTCGAAGGCCTTGCTCACGCCCACCTTCGCATCGCGCCAGTTCCAGATATCGTTGCCGGCGCCATCGACCCGGCCATCGCCGGCATGCAGGTTCAGCGTATACCCCGAGCCGAGGTCGACATTCGCGCCCACGTCCAGGTAACCGGTGCCGCGCGCATTGGTGATGCCGAAGAAATCCTTGGTATAGGTGCTGTTGTACTTGGCGTAGAAAAATTTGTACGTCATGCCCAGCGACAGTTCGCCGTAGTCGTACGACACGCCGGTGGCGTTGTACCTGGCACCGGGATATTTGTAGTAGTACAGGAGCGCGCTGTAGCCGATGGGACCGGCCGTGCCGGTGTAGCCGCCGTACATGTCGACTTCGAGCGTGCCGTCTTCGACGAAGCGGTTGCTGACGGTCGACATCCAGATCCCGGCCGAGAGCCCGCTGGGATGGCCGATATCGAACCCGCCCTGCAGCGCAGGCTTGCCCCAGGTCTGGCGGAAGCCCCGCGAAATGTACTGCGACGCCAGGGTGACGTTGGCGGTCATGGTGGTCGCGGGCGCCGCCGCGGCCGGTTTGGCATCGGCCGGGGTGCTCTGGGCAGATGCCTGGGAAGCTAGCGCGAGCAGGGTGACGAAAGAAAGGGCGTAACGCTGTTTGACGATAGAAGGCATCTTGAATTTTCCGTAAGGTTACTGGACACGCAAGGGCAAGCGCACCAGGTACATCTTGAGCGAAGAGTCAGACGAGGGTCAGGTCAAACGTGCGGCTGTATCTGCCGGCGGAGTTGGGGCCGGCAACGGCACCCGGTGCTGCTGGGGCTCGGAACAAAGTGGACTTGCGCATGCGCAGGCCATGCGCCAAGGATAGGCGCGAGCGCGCGCCAATGTCAAACGTGTTGCACTCAGAGAAGGGAATCCGTTGTATAACGGAGAGTGGAAGCCAGACAAGGCATCTGCTGGCCAACTGCGTGCGCTCCACTACCAGCGAGCGGATGCCGAACGGCGCTTTGAAACGTTGCCGCAAGCGTGTCGGCAACGCGGCACACGCTGCGGCGTGCCCTGGCGACAGCGCGTGGGCGTGGCCCGCGCGCTTGCCTGCTTACGGTGCGGCGCCCGGCGCCTTGCCCGTGCCGTACACCGTCTCCAGCGCCAGCGCTTCGCTCGCGCGGTAGATCGTATCGTGGCGCTCTGTCGGCATCGGCTGATAGGTCCAGCTGACGCTGGCCGGCGCGTGGGCGCGCAGCGATGCCGCCAGGCGCGCCGTGCCGGGCACGATGTTCTCCTCATCGGCCGAGGTCAGGAAAATCTTCGTCGGCTTTTTCGGCAGTGCCTTGATGCGCGCATCCGCGGCGCGCACCAGCGCTTCGTCATTCCACCAGACGCTCGGGCTGATCGCCACGTAGCGGTCGAACAGTTCCGGCTCGGCCAGCAAGGTCTCGACGATGAACAGGCCCGCCAGCGACTCGCCCACGATGCCGCTGTCGGCCGTGGTGCGGTAGTGCGAGCGGATGTGCGGCATCAGCTCGGTGCGGATGAACTGGCGAAATGCCGCCGACCCGCCCACGCGGATCGCGATTTTCCTGTCGTTCGCCACCGTGGTCGGTCCCGTGAGGTCGCGCCGCCGCTCCGTGTTTTCAATGCCCACCAACAGCACCGGCATCATGCGCCCGGCTGCCACCAGCGTCTGCACGGTCTCGGCCACGTGCGGAAAGTCTTCGGCATTGCCGCCGTCCGGCATGTAGAGCACCGGCAAGGGGGCTCCCGTTTCTCCGCCGTGACCGCTCGGCACGAACACATTGATACGCCGTGTTTCCGACAACACCTTCGAGTCGAGCGTGAACGTCTGCGACGCTACCGGCGCGGCAAACGACTGCATGGCGGCACAGCCAACCATCAAGGCAAACAGAGCATTTTTCATGGGAAGTCCAGAGTGGAAAGAGCAACATACTGCCACTAAAACATTGTCTATACAACATAGTTGACACAAACAATGCGTTGCACGGCCGCGCATGGCAAGCCGGGCCTGGCAACACGCCCGCAACAGCGCTCAAATCTGCGGCTTGATGGCCTTCTTCGGCTCCGGCTGCGGCGGCGCCGGGGGCCGCGCGGGGACGCCCCTGGTGGCGATGAAGTGCGATTTGACGTCGATCACCTTCAAGGTGAAGTCGTGCACCATGCCTTCGTACTCATAATAGCTGAGCACGATGCGCTTCCCGCATTGTTCGGGAAACGTGAGCGGCGCCGAGATGCTCAGGCCCGTCATGTGGAGGCGCTGCATGCGCAGGTCGCTGCACGGATTTTCCGGGTACTGGCCATGGAACTGCGCCCCTGCCCAGTCGTAGTCCCAGGAATAGACCCTCTGCGTGGATATGGGGGTAAACGACGGTTCGCCAAATTTTTTCTTCAGCGAGGCAAGCAAGTCCGCCATGGTCACCCGCGCGCCGGGTCCCATTTTCTGATAGCGGGCCACGAACCAGACAACGCCGCGCTCGTCCTGCAGCGCCACGAACTGGTCGGCGTAGCCATGGATGGAGCCGCCGTTCGTGTCGCCCGCGACCGCCTTGATCCCCTTGACCTCTCCGCCTTCGTAGTTCCACACGGTCGACATCGCGTAGGCATGGTTGGCCCGCTTGATGGCGATGCTCGCCTCGGACAGCGTGCTGCCGATTCGCACCCCGGAAATATCGTTTGCCGCGACGGACTGGGCAAACATGAGCGATAACACGGAAACCACGGCGCAACGAACCTTCATCAAATCCCAGCCTTTTATCGATATCGGACAAGGGGACATTCTATATCGCAACAAAAGCGGTCGTCATGCCGGATGCACTTATTTTCACACGCACCGGCGGCGCCTCAGGATGGCTTGTCCGGCGCCGCATTCGCGTCCGCCAGCACAAGCAGCTGATCGCGCACGCGCGGAAAATACGCAGGCCGTTCGCCGCGCGCGAGCAGCCGGTCGAACCAGGCGCCGTCGGCGGCCAGCCGGACCACTTCGAGCAACGGCGCGCCATCGGCGATCAGCGACACCGGCAGCGCAACGCTCCACGGACTCGCAGGATCCATGGTCAATGCGCCGTCGAGGTCGAAAAGGCCTGGACCAGCACCACGCCGCGCGGTATGTTCTGCAAAACATTGCAACTTGTACTATTCCGAAGGCGACCTCTGCTGATAAACTGCGCGGCGCGCACCGCCTGTCCTGTGCCCCTTACCCTCCGAAGACAATGACCCGACCATTTACCCTGCCCGTCCTCGCAAGCTCCTGTCTTCTCGCCCTCGCCGCTACCAGCGCCAGCGCCCAATCCGGCGCCCCGGTTCCCGCGACCGACGCCGAGATTGTCGCGATGATCAAGGCACGCGTCGATATCGATAAAAAAGGCAGCGGCATCGTGGTCGGCCTGATCGACCCGCGTGGCAGCCGGGTGATCTCGTACGGCTCGCTGAGCGTGGGTGGCGCACCGGTGGGCGCCGATTCGGTATTTGAAATCGGCTCGATCACCAAGGTATTTACCGCAACGCTGCTGAGCGACATGGTGCAGCGCGGCGAGGTCAAGCTGGACGACCCGATTGGCGCCTACCTGCCCGCGGGCGTCAAAACGCCGCTGTTCAAGGGCAAGCCGATCACCCTGCGCCAGCTGTCGGGGCACCTGTCTGGCTTACCGGGCATGCCGGCGAATCTGGCACCGGCCAATCCGGCCAACCCCTTTGCCGATTACACCGTGCCGCAAATGTACGCTGCCCTGAGTGCGTTCGAGCCCACGCGGGCCAGCGGCGAGATCTACGCCTATTCCAATTACGGCGTTGGCCTGCTTGGCCATATCCTCACCCTGCGCGCCGGGAACGATTTTGAAACCCTGGTACGCCAGCGCATCAACAAGCCGCTGGGCATGGACAGCACCGCCATTACCCTGAGCGCGGACATGACAAAGCGTCTCGCGACCGGCTACGGAATGCCCGGCGTGCCGGCCCAGAATTGGGACATGCCGGTACTGGCCGGCATGGGCGCCTTGCGTTCGACCACCGCCGACCTGCTCAAATTCGTCGGCGCCAATGCCGGCATTCTCCCCTCCCCGCTCTACCCTGCGATGCAGGCCGCGCACAAGCCGCAGCGGACCATCGACAAGCGCCCGGGCGAATCGATCGCTCTGGGCTGGCATATTCTTGACGCCCACGGTTCGCGCATCGTCTGGCATACCGGCGGCACGGCCGGTTACCGCACCTATATCGGGTTCGACCAGGACACCCGGCGCGGCGTTGTATTGATGTCGAACGCCCACAGCGGTTCCGAAGATATCGCGCGGCGCGCCCTCAACCGCGCCTTCCCCCTGACCGTGTACACCCCTCCTGCGGCAATGCTGGAGGCACTGGAAAAACGCGGTTACGAGCACATCGAAGCGATCTATCAGGAACTGCGCGCCAGCGACCCGCAGTTCAAACTCGGAGAACCGATGGTCAACCAGTGGGGCTACGAGATGCTCATGCAAGGCAAGCTGAAACAAAGCCTCGAGATCTTCAAGCTCAATGCCTCGCTTTACCCCGCCAGCAGCAATGTGTACGACAGCCTGGCCGAATCGTATGAAAAGAACGGACGCATGGAGGAAGCCATTGCCAGCTACCGGCGCGCGCTCGAGATCGATCCAGCGGCGAAGAACGCGCAGGACAACCTGAAAAGACTGGGCGTGCCGGCGCAAGGCGAACCGAAACAGGCCCAATAAGCGCGGGGCGCGCTCAGTCGCGCCGTCCGATCCAGCGCGCCAGCGTGTCGATCAAGCCGGTGGGGGCCTCACGATGGAAGGCCTCTGTCGCCGCAACGGGCTGCCGCAGAAAGCCGGCGCCTTCAAGCAGCATGGCCAGTTCAGCGACGAGCTGCTCGAACTCCACCCACAGCAGCTCGCGTCCGCCGATGTACACCTCCGTCAGTTGCGACTCCCACAGCTGCAGCGCGCCGTTGGCCGCAAGCGCGCTGCGCCAGACCGAAAAACACTCGCCGGCGTCATAGCGTCCGTTTGACAGGCGCCTCCACGCCGGATGCTCTCCGATCGTTCGGTCCAGCAGCCAGTTGAAATGCTCAAGAGGCGTTTTATCGTGGCGGCATTCGTCTTCCAGCGCCTTCCAGACCAGTTTCACGTCGACCGTATTCGCCCGTAGCACGAGAATCAGGTCCAGCATGTCCTTGAAGCGCGGCCGCACCAGGCATTGATGCAGCTTCCACGCCATCTGCAGTTCGGCCGCCACGCTTTTCTGCACCATGAACGGCGCGCCGAACCGGGGCCGGTACAACAAGGGCTGCGGCGGGGGCTCGAGCTTGAGGCCGAAACTGACATCCATGTCGCGGATCTCGAGCTTGTGCTCACCGATCCACGCGACGATATCGGTATTGACGGTCGGGAAATCGTCGTCCATCGCGTACTCGATCATGCGCAAGAAGGCATTTTCGGAAAAACTGCGAAAACGCACACCGTCATCGAGTTCGGTTTCCGTCACCGCCGTGAGCCATGCTGTCAGCACGCCGGCATCCACGCCGTCCAGCCCGACCCAATCGAGGTCGCCCGGAATGCGCCGCCAGCCCTCGTCAATCTGCTGGCTTGTGACATAACTCCCCTTGAGCATGAAAGGACCGTCCACCAGCGCGGCGCGCCTGAGAAAGGCTTCTTCCACCGCAATGCGCTGGGCGGTCGCTTCGGACAAGCCGCTGTGCGCCGCGTACTTACGTATGGTTGTCAGATCAATCTTCATCGTCATGCTCCAGCCATCCACTATCGAGAGTGAGATTGCTGTCGAAGACAACGCTTTCCCACTGCTGTTTTCCGATTATCCATCCGTGCGCAGCGATGGCATCGGCCAGGGCCGCAACGCGCCGGCGCAATGCGGCAAGGTCGCCCGTCTCGCGCAAGGTCACATAGCGGATGTCGCCGCCGCGGATGGCGTTGTTGGACAAATGGCCGCCGTATTGTTCGCTCACGGCCGCCAGCTGCATGCGGATCGGCTCCGGCACAGCCATGCGGCCGTGCCATTCAAAATAATGCTGGCGCCCGCCCTGTGCGCACGTCACGTCCGCCGACGCATCCTGCTCGATCTTGCAGCGCACCACCTCGAAACCGGATTGCGCGGCTTGGCCGGCCAGCGCCTGGGCGAAGCGGACCACCTCATCGAGCCCGCCATCGCGGCACAGGGTCAGCATCGGTTGCACCGGGTGGACCCCGCGCGCCAGTTCGATGACCATGGGCCTGGCGCCGATGGACGCGGCGTAGCGGTCGAACGCAGGCCACTGGGCCGCCGCGAGCGGCGCCGTCGTCAAGTGAATTTCATACATTGTGCTTCAGGCGGCGCGCGGTGCGAATTAACAGAAAGCAATATGATACAGCGGCCGCCATCAGGTAAGTCGACAATGACTACGCCTGCGACGCCGCCAGCGTTGCGCGGCGCCCCGCCGTCGTCAGGAACACCGCGTAGCCTGCCAGCAGCAAACCGCCGAACACCAGTGCCATCACAAAGTTGTAATAAACCATCGTCCCCAGGCACACCAGCGCGCCGAGCAGGGCGAACAGCGGAAAGTATGGGTACAGCGGCGCACTGAACGGCCGCACCATCTGCGGCTCGCTGCGGCGCAGCTTGAACAGCGCCAGCATGCTGACGATATACATCGTGATCGCCCCGAAGACCGACATGGTGACGATATTGGCCGTCAGGGTCTGCCCGCCGATCTTGATCAGTTCATCGCTGTAGATCGCGGCGATGCCAACCACGCCGCCGGCCAGCACGGCGCGGTGCGGGGTCTGGAAGCGCGGGTGAATCTTGGCGAAGTAATGCGGCAGATAGCCTTCGCGGGCGAGCGCGAAAATCTGGCGCGAGTAGCCAAAGATAATGCCGTGAAATGAGGCGACCAGTCCGAACAGGCCGAGCCAGACCAGCATGTGCAGCCAGCCGCTGCTGCCGCCGACGATCATCTTCATGGCCTGCGGCAGCGGATCGTTGATGTTGGACAGCTTGGTCCAGTCGCCCGCCCCGCCGGCGAACAGCATGACGCCCAGGGCCAGCGCCACCAGGGTCAGGATGCCGCTGACGTAGGCAATGGGAATCGAGCGGCGCGGGTCTTTCGCCTCCTCCGCCGCCATCGCCACCCCTTCGATGGCCAGGAAAAACCAGATCGCAAACGGAATGGCCGCGAACATGCCCGGAATGGCCGCCATGCTGAAGCTGTCCTGGCCTGCCCATCCGCCCTTGGTGAAGTTGGCGAGTGAAAAGCCCGGAGCGACCACGCCCATAAACACCAGCAACTCGAAAATCGCCACGATGGCCAGCAGCAGTTCCAGCGTGGCCGCCACCTGCACGCCGATGATGTTCATGGTCATGAAGATGAGATAGGCGCCAAGCGCGACCAGCTTGGGATCGAGGGCGGGAAACTGCACGTTCATGTACGCGCCGATGGCCAGTGCGATGGCTGGCGGGGCGAACACGAACTCGATCAGCGTGGCGGCGCCGGCGATGTAGCCGCCGACCGGGCCGAAGGCGCGCTTGCTGTAGGCGAACGGGCCGCCCGCATGCGGGATCGATGTGGTCAGTTCGGTAAAGCTGAAGATGAAGGTGGTGTACATGGCGGCGATGAAGAGCGCCGTCACGGCAAAGCCGAGGGTGCCGGCCGAGGCCCAGCCATAACTCCAGCCGAAATACTCGCCGGAAATGACCAGCCCGACGGCGATACCCCACAATTGAAAGGTGCTTAGTGCCTGCTTGAGCGCGGGCGCGCCTGCGTTATTCGCGTTCATGAGTGACTCCAATCCGGGTAAGGTGGCGAAACTTGAGACGAAGATTGCTCGATGCGGCCGGCCCAATCGCAAGCGGGAAGGTGCTATCCGAAGAGGATAAACAGTGCCGACGAGTCAAGTATGCCGTTAAATTAACGGTTTTGGCGAAGAAAATTCAACACATCACCTGTCAAATCCGACCCAGTAATACTCATCCTTGCCTTCACCCCTGAACAGGTAGCCGGTGCCCCAGAAGGCGACGAAGTTCTGCTCGGTCATTCTGTTTGTCGGATACCAGTCGGGCGCATGCCTTGCAGAATAAGCGTGGCGCCAGCCCGGCTTGGCCAGCCACGATGGGCCGGGATCCAGCACTGTTTTACCGGTTTTGAGGGTGCCGTGGCCAAATCCGGTAACGTCGTTGCGCCCGGCCAGCCACGCTTCGATGGCCGTGCTCAGCTGCGCCGAACGCATCTCGACATAGGAGATTCTGGCGGCGTCTTCCAGGGGACGTCTGCATTCGATCAGGAGCGAAGCGCGGGTGTACGCAGTCTTCGCATGTGCGTTGCCTGGTGCAAGGACGCTCATCCCGATCGACATATCGGGCCTGCCGTCGCGCAGCGCGCTGTCGGCATGGCCAGCCGAAAACGTCCAGCTGAGCTGCTCGTAGTCGTTCGTCAGGCAAGCCGGCCTGCCCCAGCAATACATATAGGCTACGGCATACAACACGAAACCTATGACCACGGCATAGACGACGGTACTGATCTTTTTCAATTTGCTTCCCTAATATAGCGCATCGCCACAGCTGTGGGCAGGCCATGCCTGCGCGCTTGCCCGCATCGGCAGCCCGGCAATGATCGATTGCCGCGCCAAACCAACCAGACAAAAAAGGCCTGCAACCTGGGTTGCAAGCCTGCGCATTCGGCACCAGTGGAGCCCGTCATGACATCATTTTACACGCGCATGGCACTGGCCTTGTCGAGCGACCAGGTGCCATCCATTGGATCCGGATAGCCCTTGAGCAAAACCTGCTCGCTCAGGCTGCTCATCGATTGCCTGCGCTGGCTATCCCTTTCCTCTTCCGTCCGGCGTGGATCGCCGGTCAGGTAAGGCGCCAGCGTGGACAGCAGATCGCGCTGGAACGCTTGCTGGACTGGCGTGACCGTATCGGACACCAGATTGCCCATCGCATAACTCATCACACGGGCCGACTGGCTGGCTGATTGATTGAGCGTGGCCTTGACCAGCCGCCCCTCGTTGTAGGCCAGATTCACATCGCTGCTGGCAGCATCCTTGATCTGATGGAAGTTGTAGTTTTGAGATTGCTCGGTGTAGTCCAGCTTCAGTTGCCCGCCCGGCGTGCCCGGCGTATGGAAACTGGCGTTCAGTTCGGACTTCTGCTGCTGCGAAATAGAGCGCTCGCCCTGGCTGCGCCCGCCGATGCTGGTGCTCTGCGAGACGTCGTAGGTGAAGCTGTCCTGTTCGCTCGGACGCATCGGATTGATCGAGGCGGACGCCTGACTCACCGACGCGCTGAAGTCGGCCAGCCCGGTGAGCGCGGCGTGGTCCCCGGCCGCCAGTTCCCATTTGCCGCCGGGGGCGGCGCCGGCGCGCGCCGGCGCGGCGCCGACATTGGCGTTGAGCCCGGAAAATGCCTCCTTGAACATCGTCATGAGCCCCGCGTCGGCACGGCCCCTGCTTGCCGCGTGGTCGAACTGCTTCAGGTGATTGGCCAGTGCCCTGGCCTGCTGTTCAGGGCTGCCCAAGCCCGACAGGTTGCTGGTATCGACGCTGACGGAGGCCGTGCCGGACGGGCCGCTCAGGCTCACCTTGCGCTGCGCGCCGTCGGCATGAAAGTGCAGTGCCTGCGTGCGGTCGGGATCGGTATCGAGTCTGATCACCGCGCGCAGGTCCACCGACGCCAGTACGGACGGATCGAATTGCGTGAGGCCCGCCAGTTTGACCGAGGGCGGCTGTTCCGCCATGCCGTCGATGGCGTCCTGGAAAGCGCCGGCCAGGCCGGCCAGTGCGCTGCGCTCCGCGTCGCTCAGTTCGCCGCTCCTGCTCATCTGCACCGCCAGGCCATCGTCCTGGTTATCCAGCGCGAGCTTGACCTCGATGCCGTTTTTGGTGGTGATGCTGAGCGAGATCGTGTCGTCGCCCTGGCCATGCAAGGCAGGTGGTGCGGCCGAGATGCCGTAGGGCGATGACGGCGTTACCGCCGGTGACAGCCGCACCGACTGCGAGACGTTGCTGACATCGCCCCTGAATTGCGTCAGCAGGGCCGAGCCCAGTCCGCTGAAGCGGCCGGCCAGCGAGCGCGAAGCGACATTGGTGCCGATCAGTGCACTCATGCCGTCTTGCGCTGTCGATTCCCACGTCAGCGCGGCGGCGCCGCTCAGGGATGCCGAGACGCTCTGCGGGCTGAGATTGACGATGGTCGAGGGCGTCGCCCTCTGTACTGCTGGCGCTTCACTCCGGCTAGTGGTGAGGGCGGGGCTACGCACTGGCGTGGAGTTCCAGCCAGGGATGGAGGAAATAGCGGTCATGGACGCTGTACGAACATAGTGAATTAGGCTCAAGGAGTGGCTATTTATCAATTGGACACTTCAGGACGGCCTGTCCGCCGAAGCAACATTGACATAAGGTCATAACGACCGCCGATGGGGAATCATGAGGGCTCGCCGAAAATTCATCTGACGAACGAGATGCGGATACGCCATGCAATCCAAAACGCGTCCTGATCCAGGCGTGGGCAAGCTCTGGCAATGACTTGCCGGAATGCCAACATTTGCCATGCGCGCCACTCCTGCATGACAGACCCATCCGCCTACTGCTCGAAGGAATGATCATCAAGCACGAGGCCGAGCGCTGGTCCTCTCGGATCAAGTAGCTTTCTTGCTGCCACTTCCTGGCAGCTAAAAAAGAGCCATACCCGACACCCCCACGCGATGAGCAGGGGTTGGGGGCGGCTTTTTTTTATTCAAATACTAGACCGACGGATGGGACCGTATCCGATGTCGCCTCCGACCCCGTGCCGCGCATGATCGAGATGCTGGAGACGGTGCTGGCGCAGGCCAATGGCTAACGCTTTTTCTTAGCGGCTAAAAATACAAGCCACCCTCGCACCCGCGCAATGCTGCGGGTTGGGGCGGCTTTTTTTATTCAAATACAGAGCAACAGATGGGCCGTTTCCGCTAGTCGTCGGCGACACCGTGCTGGGCCCAAAGTTCATAAATGTACGTTTGCTGGACCTGACCCCGTGCCTTGATTGTCCGCCTTGCGGCTTTCTTCCATACGAGAACTCAATTCGATGGCGATGGGATGCGGCTTGAAGAAATTCCCCCTTGCCAGAACAGGCGCGAAAACGATGCTAGTTCCCAGAGCACATGGACGCCTGAGTCTAAGGATGATGCGATTATCCTTACCATGCGTCTTGTCGATCAGGCTCTTAATGTCCGCTATGCGCACCTGGCACTCGACTGTCCCTCGCTTTACTAACAACGTATCTCCGCAGTCAACCACTTCGTCAGCCATTGCCCCTATGACGCATTTGAAATACAGGTAGATGATGCCTGCCAGTACACAGGGGGCTGCAACCACCCAGGGATTCATTCCTATAATTCCTATAGCGCCGAAGACGCCCAATATGACGAAAAATAGGAAAGGCATCCCTTTGGCAACCGGTATCGATATCTTTTTCATTACGCTTTCTTGAGCTACCTGCTAATCGGGTTTCGGCGATTTCGCGCCATGATACGCCCAGATCCCCCTCGCCTTTAAAGTAATACGCCCAAAATTGTCCCTTGTAGGGAGGGGGAAATCAATCGGCCAGGACGGGTTTCCCGGCCGACCTGCTTTGCCGACATCGACTCCGGATCATCCATCGATTGCAGCTCAAAAATGGTCGCGCTTCCGATCGGGAAAACGCAGTTAGTGCGCACTCTATCGCTGTTCATGGTATCGGCGAAATCGACCATGCCGGCGGTGAGTGTCTTCTTCCCGCGCTCAGAATCGCTGAGGCACTTCCAGGCGTTGGTGTCGAGATAATTGATGCGCTTGGATTGGATTCGATTGCGAATCTCACCTCGCTGATTATCACGATAGTCATCGTAAGAAACCTCCGGGTGCGCACAGTGAAACGCAAAACGCGCAGACCCTATGACGTGATCGGGGTTGACGTACTTATCGAAAGCACTAATATCTTCGTTCACGTGTTTTTCCTTTTCTTTATGCTGTTCTTGTACAAATATGGCGCTATCTGATCAGTCGCGCAGCGCTTGCAACAGTCTGACGAAAAATACGCGACGCGTCGGCTGCAGCCGCAGCAACACCAGCACCGTCAGGGCGCCGTTCCGGCGGCAGCGCCTTCGGCGCCCGGACGCAGTACCGCTGGCGGCGATACCATCACAATCCCGAGCCAGACAAACCAGACAATCTGGCCGATGCCGAAGACAGCACCCAGTTCGCCAAGTGGCGGGATCACGGTGAGCACACCAGCCGTTCCGGTGGCAATCCCAATATAATTGAGCCGCCGCGGGAGGGCCGCCAGGCGCAGCGCAACCACGCTCACCAGGATCACCCATAGCCCGCCAACCAATTCGACACCGCCGCCCAGCCCCTCCTGCACCGCGTTCAGGGTACGCCACGCCACTGTGGCCAAGCGCGGGTCTTCCGCGTACAGTTTGGCGACGGTACTCAGGCCGACGTTGGCGATCATGCCCGTCGCAATCACCAGGCCGGACCAGATCAGGCCGAACGCGCTGGCCACCCGCATCAGCATCTCCGCCCCCTCGGCAAGCCTTGCATGAAGAGCGATCACCAGCACGGCCAGCACTGCGCCGAAGACGACATAGATGACGATATTCCAGGCTTTGAACAGCGCCGACATGCTCAGGATATGGCCCAGCTGTTGCTCGGGCATGGTACCGGCGCCCGCTGCCGGCTGTAGCACGGTCAGCATGACGCTGAAACCGACGATGTAGGCGAACGCTTCAAAAAATGCTGCAACGCCCCCGATTTTTTGCCATTGTGTCTGCATGTGAGCCCCTGATGGTTGTGACCCGAGACAGTAGCATCGGCCGCAGAGACGCCGCACAACGAGGCGATGGACGAACCATGGAGACGGATAGGACGCAAAAATCGCGGACAGATGAAAACGCTTCCACTTTGGTGGCGTTCAGATCGCCCTGTCGACAAGCTCATGAAAAGGTCTTGCGGTCGTCAACGCGCTTGCGTTGGGATGCTGGAACGCAATGGTAACGCTCGGACATTGTCAAATCAGCCATACGAGGCTGCGGCACCGGGGTGCTGGGGTTGCGGGCTAACCGAACGGCTAGCTAGCAAGAGTTCGTGGATAATTGATCTGGGTAACGATCCTCATGAAACCACGAAGGTCCGATGAAGAGTGTAATGGCTGCCAGAAACGAACTTAACGCTAGCGCACCCCTGAGCCGGATGCAAGGCTTCGCCAGCCTGGTCCTTACCAACGACCGCGACCAACGGCGGGCTATCACGATGGTGTTGACCACCACTGCCCTGTATTCGGTCTGTCTTGCACTATTGAGCTTTGGCGTACTCTATGACGTATTTCCCATAGAGAACATCAGCATTCTCGCGTTGCTGCTGACACTGGCCGGCCCGGTTTTTTACTTCATCATACGCAGCGGCCTCAATCTCCGTTTCAGCGAGCCCAAGCTTGCTTTCCCGCAGGCACTGGTGGCACAGTCCATGGTTGCGTTCGCCTATGCGGTGTGCGGCCCGATTCACTCCGCCACGATCGTTTTCCTGGCCGTGGTCACCGTGTATGGCATGTTCGACATGAGCATGCGCCGAGTTCGCCTTGTCTTACTGTATACCCTGACCGTGATGGGTCTTGTCATGGCGTGGAAAGTGCGCACCGACCCGCAGGTCTACCAGGGCCCGCTGGAGCTCATGTATTTCGCCATGATGGCGACGTCCCTCACGGCCATCTCCATGCTGTCGATGCTGGTATCTAAAATGCGCAAACGTCTGCGCAGCCAGAAGGACGAGCTGGCCCGGGCGCTGGAGCGCATCCAGGTCGCCGCCACCCACGATGAACTGACCGGGCTGGACAACCGGCGCCACATGATCACCCTGCTGGGGGAGCACATCACCAGGCGGGCGCGTGGCGGACCCGGCTTTGCGGTAGCGCTCGCCGATATCGACTTTTTCAAAAACGTTAACGATACCCATGGCCACCGTGTCGGTGACGAGGCACTGATGACATTCGCCCACCTGGCGCGCGCCCAGCTGCGCAGTACCGACATCGTCGCACGCTGGGGAGGCGAGGAATTCTTGCTGTTGTTGCCGGAAACGAGCCCTCCGGGCGACCCGCACACCGCGATCGAGCGGCTGCGCGGGGCGCTTGCGGCGGCATCGGCCAGCGCCCATGTTCCAGATCTGCGGATTGCTTTCTCGACCGGCCTGACACGCTACATCGACGGTGAACCGATCGATGACATGATAGAACGGGCCGACCGCGCGCTGTACGCGGCCAAGGACGCCGGGCGCAACCGGACAGTGGCGGCGTAAGACGGTGGCCGGGGATGCGGCCGGTATTCCCATAAGGTTATAGCCAGCGCCGACGGCGAATCATCAGGCTCGCCGAAAATTCATATCATGACCAGGATGCAGGCACACCATAGACAATGAACAACGCATCCTTATTCATTGGTAAGCAGACGCTGGCGCGCCCGTATTCGGGGAATTGCCCGCGTATGCACTGGATGACGACACTTGCGAACGATGGCTGTCACCGGGCCCGGGGATAGACCTGGCCAGGAACGACATCCCCCAGATGACCGAAAAGATGAGCCGGTGAACCTTACTGCGGTCAAGTAATCCCGGAAACAATAAGGGCGCAGGCCGTTCGACGTGCTCGAGGGATCTTGGTGTGGATCGCCTTCCGTGATACACCTGCAAGTTTCATGATCTTTTCGGAGCTATTTAGGTGCTGACCCGCAACGTCCATAACGGCAAGGCGGGCCAGATTTTCCATACGGATGCGCAAGAGCGCGGCGCAGCGCTGTAGCGCGTGCAGCGTTCAATCAGCGCGCACCTTGCGGTCAGCCATGCATCGCCGGGCGCTCCGGCACGTTCTGGAACTGGCGCGCCACCAGCCTTGCATAATAAGGATGAGATCCAATCAATTCATGATGGTTTCCGGCGCCCGATATTTTTCCTCCCTCCAGAAAGTAAATGCAGTCCGCATGCATGACCGTGGCCAGGCGATGCGCAACGACGATGTTGGTACGCCCTTGCATCAGCGATTCGAGCGCTGTTTTCACCTGGTGCTCGGTTTCGCTGTCCAGGTTCGACGTCGCCTCGTCCAGGATCAGGATGGCCGGGTTGCGCAGGAACATGCGGGCGATGGCGATCCGTTGCCGCTGGCCGCCGGACAGGTTGTTGCCCTGCTCGATCAGCAGCGTGTCCAGTCCCTGCGGCATCTGGTCGATGAACGCCAGCGCACCGGCTTTTTCCGCGGCCGCCAGCACCATCGCGTCGGTATACCGGCCATGCAGGCCGTAGGTGATGTTCTCGCGCACGCTGCCGGGCATGATCGGCGCACCTTGGGCCACATAGCCGATCTTGCTGCGCCAGTCGGCCAGCCCAAGGTGCTCTATCGGCACGCCGCCGTAAAGCAGTTCGCCTTCCGACGGCTGGTAAAAGCGCTCGATCAGCGACAGGATCGTGGTCTTGCCATTGCCGCTGGCCCCCACCAGCGCCGTCGTCGTCCCGGGCCGGAACACCAGATCGAGCCCTTCGAGGACCTTGCGCTCCTGGCCAGGGTAGGCAAACGACACCCCCCTGAACACCAGCGTGCCATCCTCGTCATCGCAGATGGCGCGCGCAGCGCCCTGCTCTTCTTCACGTTCGTCGAGCAGCGCGCTGATACGGCTGGACGCGCCCTTGGCCTTTTGCAGCTCCGCGGCGAAATTGGTCAGCTGGATCAGCGGCGCGGCCACGTTGAAGATGTAGAGGATGAAGGCGGTCAGGGTGCCGATGGTGATCGCCCCGCTGCTCACCCGGCCAGTCCCGTAGACCAGGATGATGATGATCGCCGCCGTCAGCGCAAGGCCGATGACCGGTTCGAGCGCGGCGTTGATTTTCGAGGCCTTCAAGCCAAGGCGCCGCAGTTCCTCGATTTCCTCCCCGCTGCGCGCGCGCTCGCGCCCTTCCGCGGTGAACGCCTTGACCAGGCGGATTTCGGAAAACACGTGGGTCAGGATGCCGCCCAGCTTGGCCGTGCGATCCTGCGTGCTGCGCGCCAGCCCTTCGAGCAGCAAGGCCAGGGGAATGACCACGCAGAAGGCGCCCGCCACGCAGCCGAGCAAGGTCAGGGTCAGGCGCACGTCGAGCATCAGCAGTACGCCGACCGATCCGCCCAGCAGCAGCACGCCGGTGAGCAGGTTCACCGCCTGCTTGGTGGCCAGGTCGGAAATGGCATCGCAGTCGCTCAACACGCGGCTGACACGCTCGCCCGTGCTGTCCTGGTCGAAGGCCGCCACCGGCAGCTTGAGCAGCTTGTCGACCAACATGGCGCGCAGGCTCGCCACCAGCCCATGGCCGACGCGCGCCAGCAGGTAGGCCGACGCCGCCGACGCCAGCGCGGCGCCAACCAGAATCGCGGCCAGCAAGCCGATACTGAGCGGATCGGTCTTGCCTGCCGCCAGTTCGTCCACCACGCGCCGCGCCAGCAGGGGAAAGCACAAGGTGCCGGCGGCCGAGACCAGTGCAATGGCCGCGGCGGCGCCCAGCTGGCCCGCGGACGGCCGGGCGACGCGCAGCAGCCGCCACAAAAGGCCGTACGACGTTGCGGCCCCGCTCACAACATCAGTTCCATCTTGCCGAACAGGACATCGGCCTGCTTGCCCTGCCCGCGCACGGTCTTCTCGACGATGCGCGCCTCCTTGAACTGGGTCGACTCTTCCGAGTACAGGATGCTGGTGATGTGCGTGAGCCAGGGTTCGGCCCCCATGGCGTAGATGAACAGACGCTTCGGATCGAAATATTCCTGCATCTTGAGGGCCTTGGCGGCGTCGCACCCATCGAGCCGGCGCGACTGGTCCTCGCCGCGGGTGAGCATTTTTTGCAGCAGGGGGCCGTACAGCCAGGTCGCCGGCGCGCCGACGCACTCCATGCCGAGGAACAGGCAGTCGATCCGCGGCATCATTTTCTTGAGCGGCTCGTAGAATTCCGGCGCCGGTGGATTCGAATCGGCGAAGAACAGGCACGCCGCGCCCTGCATCTCGATGCCGAAGGCGAGCTTGGTGCGAATATCGAGATCGGCGTGTTCGCCGTAGAATGGCGCGCCGATGATGCGTCCCCCCTCGAACTCCAGCGTTTCGTACTCGCCCAGTTCCACCACGCGCCCGAAACCGCAGCGCAGCAGCATCAGCTTGAGCGAAATATCCTGCAGGTTGCCGCCGCCGGCACGCCCCACCACCACGCAATCGACCTTGCTGCGCAGGCGCAGCAGCGTTTCGAAGACGATGTGATCCTGGTGCGGGTGCGTGATGAGCACATAATCGAGCCGCTCGGGCAGGTCGTCGAACGTGAAATGGTCGATGCGCGACTCGTCCGGGTAGCTGATCAAGGGATCGATCAGGATGCTCACGCCGCCGCACTCCATCAGCACGCAGGCGTGGCCCAGGTAGCGGATGCGCACCGTGTCGGCCGGTCCGCCCCGATGGCCCTCGGCCACGCGGCGCTCGGTGAACATGGTTTCAAGCAGCGGCATGTCGCGCGCCGGGTCATCCACGCGCGGGCGCAGCATTTCCATCAGTTCGGCCGCATCGTGGGCGCCGCCGTGCAGGTGGTTCCACAGCGGGTCGCCGAACGGCAGGCGCAATTCGACCGAGCTGTCGCGGCGCTTGATCTGCGGTGTACTCAGGACGAAAGTGCGCGGCTCGTAGGTCGCTTTTTCGAGCACGCAGGTTTGCAGCGAGGTGTCGTACAGCGGGCTGTCGTAAAACACCGACTCGATGAAACGCGCATTGGGCTGTTTGCACAAATCGTACGACAGCTCGACGCCGTTGCGGATCTGCGGATCGATCTGGGCGTACAGGCCGGGCACGCCCGCGCCCTTTGCCTGGTTTTGCAGCATCTGGTACATCGCGCCGATGGCGTCGGCGCAGCGCAGTTGCGGCGCGCAGCGCTCCAGGGTGCGGTCGCGAAAGCGCGCCATGTCGGCCGGATCGTCCGCGTAATTGATGAACGGGCCGCCGAGCAGCTCCGGAATCAGCGCCGATTCCAGGTGCTGGGCCGGGTCTTCGATGAACGACTCGAGCATGGCCAGGTGCGCGTGCTTGGTGTACAGGCCGAAAGTGAGGGGCGACACCAGATACGGATGCGCGAACCAGGAATTGACCAGGGGGACGCTGCGAACATTCGGTGCGAGGGATTTCAGGGTTTTCATTGGCGTTTCGCTTTGGAAGAAGAGTTGATGAATGGGTTGAGCGGCATGACGTCGGCGTCGACCGCCCATGCGTCGACAACGGCGCCGGCCAGCAGGTCGACGAACGGTTGCTTCAAGATGTTCATGTGATTGCTGCCTTCGAGCGTTTGCACATCGACCCGGTCGGCCAGGCGCTGCCAGCGCGCCAGCTTCTCGGGCGCCGACATGGCCGCCCTGCGCGCCGAGCCGGCCGTCTCGGCCACGTCGGCGTTGACCAGCAGGATCGCGCCCGCATACGGGCCAGCCGGCTCGTAGCTGGTATTGAGGTGGCTGCCGAACACGCGCAGCAAGCCTTGCAGCTTGTCCAGCGGCGTGCGCGGCGGCAGAACCCCGGCCGCGCTCAAGCTCTCCATCAGGTGCGCCAGTTGTCCCGCTTCGTCCAGGCCAGCCAGCCTGGCGCGGTCCACGCCGAGCGCCTGTCCACGGTCCATCTCCAGCAGGTCGATGAACAGCGTCAGGGTTTGCAGGCGGTCCGAATGGCGCACCGGCCCGGGTGGCTCGCAATCGACCAGTACCACCTGCGCCACCGTTTCGCCAGCCTGCACCAGCAGGCGCGCCAGTTCCAGCGCGATCCAGCCGCCGAACGAGTGACCCAGCAGGCGGTATGGCCCACGCCCGGCGTGCGCCCGCACTTCGGGCAGGTAGGCGCGCGCGGCCGCCTCCACGGTGGCATGCGGCACGCAGCTGCCGTCGTGGCCCCGTGCCTGCAAACCGATCACCGGTTCAGCGTCGCCGAGGGCGTGCACCAGCGGCAGGAAAGCGGTGACGTTGGCGCCCGCGCCTGGTACGCAGAACACCGGCGAGTGTCCCTTGCGGCCCGACTGCAGGGTGATGGCCGCCTTGTCGGGCGCCACCGCCTCCAGCCTCGGCAGGGCTTCGGCGTCGGCCAGCACGCGCTTGATGCGCGCCGCCAGCGTTTCGATGTACGGTTCCTCCATGATGGTCTTGTGGTCGCCCCCGATGACGCTCAGGTGCAGGTGGCGGCGCAGCAGCGCGTGCCAGCCGATCGACGGATCGGCGCCTTCGGCCGGTTCGCCCGCGAACAGGTGCACGGAGATCGGCAGCGGCTGCGGAACATAGTTGGCGCAGGCCAGGATCAGCTGCGCGAAGCGCGCCGAGCGCCACGTCAGCTCCTCGGTGGTGAAGGCGGCCGGCAGCCAACCGCGTTCGCGGCAGGTGGCGACGGCCGCATCGATGCTGCCCGATGCCTGCAAGTCGCGCACCCGCATCATGTCCAGGCTCGTGTCGAGGTAACTGGCGTACACCTCCAGGAACACCCAGCGCATCGCCGCTTCGTCCGGCATGGCTTCGGCAGCCTTGTAGCCGGGCCGGCCGCTATCGATCAGGCCGAGGAATTCGACCGATTCGTCTTCGCCCAGCAGCTGGTGCGCCATTTCGTAGGCGATCAGCCCTCCGCCGGACCAGCCGGCGAGTCGGTACGGGCCGTGCGGCTGCACCGTGCGGATCACGTCCAGGTAACGGCGCGCCAGTGTCTCCATCCGCACCGGCCGGTCGGCGTCGGCGCGGCCGGCTTGCACGCCGTAGACCGGCATGTCGTCGCCAAAGTGACGCGACAGCCTTTCGTACGACAGCACCTCGCCCGTGGGCTCGTGCAGGAAGAACAGCGGCCGGCGCACGCCGCCCAGGCGCAGCGGCACCAGATGGTGCGACAGCGACAGCGCCGCCGAACGCTGGATGCGCGCGGCGATATCCTTCAGCATGGGGCTGTCGAAAATGCTGCGCATCTCGATTTGAAGTCCCTGCTGGCGCAGGCGTTCGACCATCTGGATGGTCAGCAGCGAGTGGCCGCCCAGCGCGAAAAAATTATCCTCGCGGCCCACCAGATCGACATCGAGCAGCTCCGCCCAGATGCACGCCAACGCGGTTTCCACCTCGCCCTGCGGCGCGGCGTACTGATTGCGGGCGTAGGCCGCGCCTTCCGGTGCCGGCAAGGCCTGGCGATCGAGCTTGCCGTTGGGCGTGAGCGGCAAGGCATCGAGCACCATGATCGCGGCCGGCACCATGAATTCGGGCAGCGCCTGCGCCAGGGCCGCGCGCATCCGCTGCGCATCGACCTCGCCGGCGCCGGCGACCACGTAGGCCACCAGGCGCTTGTCGCCCGGCCGGTCTTCACGCGCCGCCACGACCGCATCGTGCACGCCATCCTGGCGCCGCAATTGCGCTTCGATCTCGCCAAGTTCGATGCGCAGGCCGCGCAGCTTGACCTGACGGTCATTGCGGCCCAGGTAGTCGAGGGTGCCGTCGGCAGTCCAGCGTCCCAGGTCGCCGCTCTTGTACATACGCGCCCCGTCATGGCCAGCAAATGGATCTGGCACGAAGCGTTCCTGCGTCAGCTGCGGCAAATTCAGGTAGCCGCGCGCCACCCCCACGCCGCCGATATGGATCTCGCCCGCGACACCGGTGGGCACCGGCTGGCCATGGCGGTCCAGCAGGTAGATCGCGGTATTGGCGATCGGCCGCCCGATAGGTGGAGCCCCTGCCGGGCCGCCCGCCACGCACAGCTGGAAGGTGGCCCAGATCGTCGTTTCGGTCGGGCCGTAGGCATTGACGAACACCCTGCCCGCCGCCCAGCGCCCGACCAGCTCCTGGCTGCACGCCTCCCCCGCCACGACCAGGGTGCGCACCCCCGCCAGGCCGGTGCCCGGATCGATTCCGTTCAACACCGCCGGCGTCAGGGTGACGTGGGTGATGCCGTGCGCGGCCAGTGCCTCGGTCAGTACCGGGCCGGCAAGCAGCGCGCCGGGCGCCGGCAGGTGCAGGGCCGCGCCGTGGCACAGCGCCATGACCAGCTCGAACACGCAGGCGTCGAAACTCGGCGAGGCGCATTGCAGCACGCGGCTGGCCGGCTCGATGGCAAGCGTGCGGGCCTGTGCCTGCGCCACATTGCACAAGCCGCGGTGCTCGACCATCACGCCTTTCGGCTGCCCGGTCGATCCCGAGGTGTAGATCACGTATGCCAGGCTGGCCGGGGTCAGGCCGACCGCTGCCGGATCGGGATCGGTGAGCGGCTGGCGCAGCCATGGCTGCGACTCGCCATCGAGGAACAGGACCGGCACCGTGGCCGCCGCCGGCATGCCCGCCACGGTCAGCAAAGCCACCGGCGCGCTGTCGCGCAGCATGTAGTCGAGCCGTTCGCGCGGATAGGCCGGGTCCAAAGGAACGTAGGCCGCGCCAGCCTTGAGCACGGCCAGGATCGCGACGACCAGCTCCACGCCGCGCGGTGCGCAAATGGCGACGCGCTCGTCAGGCTGCACGCCCAGACTGCGCAAATGATGCGCAATCTGGTTGGCGCGCTCGTTGAGCTGCCCGTAGTCCAGGCAGCGGCCCTGGTGCTCCAGCGCCGCTGCCCGTGGCGCGCGCGCCACCTGCCGCTCGAACAGCTGATGGATGCACCGGTCGTCCGGGAACGGCTGCGCGGTGTCGTTCCAGCGCACCAGCACTTGTTCGCGCTCGGCCGCGTCAAGGATGTTGATTCCCCATGCCGGCAGGTGCGGCGCCGTCTCCAGCGCCCCGACCAGTCCTTCCAGCGCCTGCGCCACGTAGCCGCACACGCGCTGCGGATCGACCGGTTCGGCGATCTGCGCACTCAGGCCGAAGCCTTCGCCCAGGTCGTCCACGGACAGGCTGAATGGATAGTTGCTGCGTTCTTCCGCGGCCAGCACCGTGATGCCCTGCGCCCAGGTGCCGGTGACGCTGTCGCTGGCTTGCTGCCCGCTATGGCGATAGTTAAGCAGCGCCGAAAACAATGGTGTGCCGGCCGCCAGTGCGCTGCTGCGCTGCGCCAGGGCGAGCGACGCGTGCTCGTGCTGCATCAGCTGCGCCAGCAGCGCGTGCGTTTCACGGATGCCCTGTTCCACGCTCACCTCACCGAGGCGCACGCGTAGCGGCAGGGTATTGATGAACAGGCCCATGGTGCGTTCGGCACCGGCGCCCGGCTGCATGCGGCCGAACAGCACGGTGCCGAATACCACGTCCTCGCGGCCGGTGGCCTGCGCCAGTACCTGGGCCCAGGCCCAGTGGAACAGGCTGGCCGCGCTGACGCCGAGGCTGCGGGCCTGGCGCCTGATGCGTTCCGACAGCGCTGGCGCGAGCAACTGCTGCGCCTCGTGCACGGTGCTGCCGTCGCCCTGCACGTTGGCCAGGCCAAACGGCGCCGTCGGCTCGTCGACATCGCCCAGCATGGTGCGGAAAAAGGCTTCGTGCTCCTGGCGGCTCACGCCCAGGCGCGCCTGCGCCACGAAATTGCGGAACGGGACAGGCGCCGGCAGCTCGTCGGCGCGTCCGGCCTCGATCATCGCCATTTCCTCGAACAGCAGGTCGAGCGTGGTGTGGTCGGTAACCAGGTGATGCTCGATCAGCAGCAGCACCCAGCGTCCATTGTCCGGATCGGGCGCGGCAAAACCGCGCATCAGCGGCGCCTGACCCAGGTCGATGCGCATGCTGCGCGGATCGGCATGGGCGCGCAGCATGGTGGCCACGTCGCCGTTTGCGAGCGCCGGCGTCTCCAGCACGAACGGCGCTTCGCGCCACACCACCTGCACCGGCTCAGGCAAGCCTTCCCATTGCACGGAGGTGCGCAAGGCGTCGTGGCGTGCAATGACCTGTCCCAGTGCCTGCACGAAGCCGTCGAGCCGCTCGCGCGAATCGAACGCCAGCGTGGCTGCCGACAGATACAGGTCTCCTTCGGCCTGCAGCAGGTGGTGGAACAGGATTCCCTCCTGCAGCGGTGCCAGCGGGTAGATGTCCTGCACGTTGGCGGCGCCGCCGGCGACGGTGGCGGCAACGCGCGCGATCTGTGCGGCGTCGAGCGCGACCAGCGGCAGCATGTCGGGCGTGATCGCAGTGCATCCGGACGGAATGCGGTTTGGTGGAACGACCACCTCGCGCGCCTCCTGCGTGCCGGCGGCGCCTGCCAGACCGGCGACCGTCGGCCGCAGGAACAGGGTACGGATGTCGACCGGCATCTGGCTGCGGCGCATGCGTTCCATCAGTTGCACGGCCAGCAGCGAATGGCCGCCGAGTTCAAAGAAATTGTCGTCGCGGCCAACGCGCTCGACGTGCAGCAGTTCGGCCCAGATCCGCGCGAGTGCGTTTTCCGCCTCTCCCTGCGGTGCGCAATAGGCACGCTGCGCATACGCCGTGCCTTCCGGCGCCGGCAAGGCATTGCGATCGAGCTTGCCGTTCGGCGTGAGCGGCAAGGCATCGAGCGTGACGAAGGCGGCCGGCACCATGTAGTCGGGCAGTGCCTGCGCCAGGGCCGCGCGCAGCGTCCCTGCATCGGCCGCGCCAACGACGTAGGCCACCAGGCGCTTGTCGCCGGGATTATCCTCGCGTGCCAGCACCACGGCCTGGCGCACGCCGCTCTGCCTGGCCAGCTGCGCCTCGATTTCGCCCAGCTCGATGCGAAAGCCCCTCAGTTTCACCTGATGATCGGTGCGCCCGAGGTATTCGAGCGATCCGTCGGCCAGCCAGCGACCCAGGTCGCCGCTCTTGTACATACGCGCCCCGGCGTCAGATGCGAACGGGTCGGGCACGAAGCGCTCCTGCGTCAGCTGCGGCAGGTTCAGGTAACCGCGTGCCACGCCCACGCCGCCGATGTGAATTTCGCCGGCGACGCCAGGGGGCACCGCTTGGCCATGGCGGTCCAGCAGGTAGACCGGCGTGTTGGCCACCGGGCTGCCGATCGAACGCGGATTGGTGCCGGGTTGGCAGGTCAGTATGCTGGCGTTGATGGTTGCTTCAGTCGGACCATACGCATTGACCAGCACCGGACGGTGGCCGGGCCGGGCCCACCATGCGTCGAGCGCGGCGGCGGCCACGCCTTCGCCGCCGATACTGATCTGGCGCAGGGTTGGCGGTAGCGCCACGTGCGGCGCCTGGGCGATCTGCTGCCAGAACATGGTCGGCAGGTTGGCCACGGTCAGCGCATTCGCTTCGGCCAGTTCGCACCAGCGCTGGGCGTCTGCAATCCACGCTGGCGAGCCCAGTACCAGGGTGGCGCCGCTCACCAGGGCGCCGAAGATCTCCTCGACCGACATGTCGAAGCTCGGCGCGGCAAATTGCAGCACGCGGTCGGCGGGACCGAGCGCGTACAGCCGCCCAAGTGCCGTGATCTGGTTGCACAGGCCGCGGTGCTCGATCATCACGCCTTTCGGCGCGCCGGTGGAGCCGGAGGTGTAAATCACATACGCCAGGTGCGACGCAGTCAGGCCGATTGCCGCGAGATCCGGGTTATCGGTCGGCTGGTGAAGCCAGGATGGCGCTTCCAGCTCGCCCTGCGTGAGCAACGCCACCGGCGCGCTGTCGCGCAGCATGTAGTCGATGCGCTCCTGCGGATAGGCCGGGTCGAGCGGCACATACGCGGCGCCGGCTTTCAGGATGCCGAGAATGGCGACCAGCATGTCCAGGCTGCGCGGCGCGCAGATGGCCACGCGCTGGTCCGGCTGCACGCCGAGCTGGCGCAAGTGATGCGCCAGCTGATTGGCACGGGCATTGAGTTCGCTGTAGCTCAGTGCCCTGCCCTCCTGCTCGGCCGCGGTCGCGTGCGGGGTGCGCTCCACCTGCTGTTCGAACAGCTGGTGGATGCAGGCGTTGTCCGGATACGGCTGGCGCACATGCCGCCATGCCGCCTCCAGTTGCCGGCGTTCGCCCGCGTCCAGCAGATCGATGCGGTCGAACGCCTGGCTGTCGTCGCGCACCATGCCTTCCAGGACCGTGCGCAGGCGCGCCAGGTGCCGTTCGATGGTGATGCGGTCGTACAGCGCGGCCGCATATTCCATCGTGCCGACAATGCACTCACCGCTTTCCTGCAGGGTCAGCGACAGGTCGAATGCGGTGCTGCGGTCAAGGCGCTCCGGCAGTTCTTCCAGGCGCAGGTCGCCCAGTTGCACGGCGTCGTGCGGCATGTTCTGCCACGCGAACATCAACTGGAAGATGCTGCTGTAGTTCAGCGCCCGCTCCGGATTGAGAACCTCGACCACCTGCTCGAACGGCACATCCTGGTTGCTTTGCGCTTCCAGCACGCGCTGCTTGGCCTGGGCCAGCAGGTCGGCCACCGTGGGGCTGTCGCTGACATCGAGCCGCAGCGCCACGGTGTTGACGAAGAAGCCGATCATCGGTTCGAGTTCGACCCGGCCGCGATTGGCGACCGGCGAGCCGATGACGACTTCGTCCTGCCCGGCCAGGCGCGCGGCCAGCGCGGCCCATGCCGTCAGCAAGGTCATATACAAGGTGGTGCCATGCTTGCGAGACAATGCCTTCAGGCCCGTGCACAGGGCGGCATCGATGGTGAACGACAGGCTTTGGCCCGTATAGTCCTGCATCGCGGGCCGCGGGCGGTCGCCCGGCAGGGTAATCAAGGCCGGGGCGCCCGCCAGTTGCCGCTTCCAGTAGGCCAGCTGCTCCTGGGCCGGCGCCGCGCCCAGCCAGCCACGCTGCCACAGGGCGTAGTCGGCATATTGCACCGGCAGCGGCGGCAGCGGGTCAAGATCATGCGCCAGCCCATCGGCCGCGTAGGCGCTGTACAAGGCGGTCAGTTCGCGCGCCAGCACACCCATCGACCAGCCGTCCGACACCACATGGTGCACCGTCAGCAGCAGAATGTGTTCCTGCTCGCCCAGGCGCAGCAGGCGGGCACGGATCAGCGGACCTTGGCCCAGGTCGAGCGGGGTACTCGCTTCCACCCGGCTCCAATGATCGACGCCCGCCTGCGGCTGCGCGTCGGTGCTCAGGTCATGGCGCACCAGGGCCAGGCCGGTGCTGGCGGCGATGCGCTGCACCGGGGCGCCGTCGACCAGCTCGAAATGGGTGCGCAGCGCTTCGTGGCGGTGCACGATGCGGTCCAGGGCGCAGCGCAGTGCGCGCTCGTCCAGCCGGCCATGCAGGCGCATGCCGCCGCTGATATGGTAGGCGGCGCTGGCCGCCTCGCCCATCTGGGCGATGAACCACAGGCGCTGCTGCGCGAACGAGACCGGAATGTCAAACGGACGCGGACCGGCCACCAGTGACGGCAAGCCTTGCGCCGGCGCCTTGTGCGCCAGGGTCGCGAACGCATGCAGCACGGGCTGGGCAAACAGGTCCGACAGCGCTACCTCCAGGCCGAGACGCTGGTGCAGGCGCGAGATCATCTGCACCGCCAGCAGCGAATGGCCACCGAGTTCAAAGAAGTGGTCGCGCCGGCCGACCTGCTCCACCCGCAGCAGTTCGCTCCAGAGCGCGGCCAGGGCCGATTCCACCGGGCCTTGCGGCGCCTCGTAGACGCGGGTGCTGAACGCGCCATCCTCCGGCGCCGGCAAGGCGCGCCGATCGAGTTTGCCGTTCGGCGTGAGCGGCAAGGCGTCCAGGCAGACGTAGGCCGCCGGCACCATGTACTCCGGCAGACGGCCGGCCAGGTGCAGGCGCAGCGACTCCGGCGTGCACAATTCCGGTTCCGGCGTGCTGAAGTACGCCACCAGCCGCCGCTGGCCGGGCTGGTCCTCGCGCGCCAGCACCACGCAATCGCGTACGCCGGGGGCGGCCAGCAGCACCGTTTCGATTTCGCCCAGTTCGATGCGGAAGCCCCGCACCTTGACCTGCTTGTCGGCCCGGCCGACGAATTCGATGTTGCCGTCGGCGCGCCGCCGTCCAAGGTCGCCGCTGCGGTACATGCGCGCGCCCGGGGCACCGGCAAACGGATCGGGGATGAAGCGTTCTTCGCTCAATTCGCGGCGGTTCAGGTAGCCGCGCGCAATCCCCGCGCCGCCGATATGGATTTCACCGGCCACGCCCAGCGGCACCGGCGCACCGTGGGCGTCGAGCAGGTAAATACGCTTGTTGCCGATCGGCTGGCCAATCGGCGGGTCGCCCGCCTGCTGTGCATCACAACGGAAAACCGTGGCGCACACCGCGGTTTCGGTCGGACCGTAACCGTTGATCAGGGTGCGGCCGGCAGCCCAGCGCCGCACCAGCGCCTGGCCCGACGCTTCGCCGGCCATGACCAGGGTAGTGATCGAATCCATGCGCGCGCGGTCGGGCAAGGCTGCCAGCACGGCCGGCGGCAGGATAGCGTGGCTGATGCCATGCTTGTCGGCGACGGCGAGCAGGCTGTCGCCGGCCAGCGGCACATCCGACGCCACCATGTACAGGGCGGCACCATGGCACAGCGCCAGGACGACCTCGAAAATGCAGCCGTCGAAACTGAACGAGGCAAATTGCAGGATGCGGCTTGCGGCCGTGACGCCGAAACTGTCGATCTGCGCCTGCGCCAGGTTGCACAGGGCGGAGTGCTCCATCATCACGCCCTTCGGCGTGCCGGTCGAACCGGAGGTGTAGATCACGTAGGCCAGATGCGCGTCGGTCAGGCCCAGCGCGGCCGGATCGGGATTGGTGGCCGGTTTATCCTGCCATGGCGCGGCCGCATCGTCCAGTTCCAGCACGGTGGCGGTGAGCAGCGCGCGGCTGGCCGGCAGCCGTTCCTGCAGGTCGGCGTGGGTCAGCACGACGCGCGGGCGGCTGTCGTCGAGCATGAAGGCCAGGCGCTCGGCGGGGTAGCCTGGGTCGAGCGGCACGTAGGCGGCGCCGGCCTTGAGCGTGGCCAGCAAGGCGACGATCATGTCGGCCCCGCGCGGCAGCGCAATGGCGACCCGCATGTCCGGCCGCAGGCCCAACTTGATCAGGTGATGCGCGAGCTGGTTGGCGCGCGCATTGAGTTCGGTGTAGCTGAGCGGTGCGCTGCCGTCCACCACCAGCGCGGCTGCGTCGGGCGTACTGGCCGCGTGCAGCTCGAACAGTTGATGGATGCAGCGGCCGGCGTCGGTCGCTGCAAAGGTATCGTTCCAGCCGTCGAGCAGTTGGCGGCGCTCGTCGGCAGGCAGGATTTCCAGCTCGCGGCTGGTGGTGGCCGACGCATTGTCGAGCGCATCGGCCAGATGGTCGAGCGCCGTGTGCATGTAGCGGCACACGCGCATCGGGTCGATCGGACGCTGGGCGTTGGCCGTGAGCGAAAATGCTTCGCCATGGTCGTCCACCTTGAGCACCAGCGGGAAGTTACTCAATTCCTCACCGTGCAGGACTTCCATGCCTTCCCATACTTGCTGGGCCGGCGGGCTGTGACGGTAGTTGAAGCCGGCCGAGAACAGCGGCACCGAGGCCGCCATGCCGCTGCAGCGCTGGGCCAGCGACAGTGGGGCGTGCTCGTGATGCAGCAGTTGCGCCAGGCGTTCATGGGTATCGCGCACGGCCGCTTCGACCGGGGTGCCGTCCAGGCGAATGCGCACCGGCAGCGTGTTCATGAACAGGCCCAGGACCCGGTCGGCACCGCTGCCGCCATGCATGCGGCCGAACAGCGCGGTGCCGAAGACGACATCATCACGTCCGCTGGTGCGCGCCAGTACCTGCGCCCACGCGAGGTGGAACAGGCTGGTGGCACTGACGCCAAGGCGGCGCGCGTGCTGGCGCAGGCGCAGGGCCAGCGCCGGGTCGAGCGGCAGGCGCGCCTCGTCGACGTTGGAGCCGTCGCCCTGCATGTCCAGCAGGCCGAATGGCGCGGTCGGTTCGTCGACGTCGCCCAGCATCTGGCGGAAGAACTGCTCGTGCTCCTGCACGCTCACGCCAAGGCGGGCCTGCGCCACGAAATTGCGGAACGGGGCCGGCAGCGGCAATTCCTGCGCGCGGCCGGCCTGGATCAGCGCCATTTCCTCGAACAGCACGTCGAGCGTGGTGTGGTCGGTCACCACGTGGTGCAGCAGCAGTTGCAGCAGCCAGCAGCCGGACTTGTCGTCGAAAGCGGCAAAGCCGTGCATCAGCGGCGCGCGCCGCAGGTCGATGCGGAAGTGGCGCGGGTCGGCGTGGGCGCGCAGCTCGGCCGGCGTGTCGAGGCCGGGCAGGGTCGGTGTTTCGACGTTGAACGTCGCTTCGCGCCAGACCACCTGCACCGGCTCGGGCAAGCCTTCCCACAGCAACGCGGTGCGCAGCGCATCGTGACGCATGAGCACCTGCTGCAGCGCGCCTGTAAAGGCGTCGAGCCGCTCGCGCGAGTCGAACGACAAGGTGGCCGACAGCAGGTAGGCGTCGCCCTTGTTCTGCAACAGGTGATGGAACAGGATGCCTTCCTGCAGGGGCGCGAGCGGATAGATGTCCTGCACATTGGCGGCGCCTCCGGGGACGGTGGCGACGATGCGCGCGATCTGTTCGGCGTCCAATTCCACCAGCGGCAGCATGGCCGGCGTGATCGTGCTGCAGCCGTCCGGGATGCCGTTGGGCGGCACCACCACGTCACGCCGGCCGGCTTGCCCGGCCTGGTCCACCGCCTGTGCCAGCGCGGCCAGGGTCGGTTGCGAGAACAGGGTGCGGATGTCGGCGAACAGCTCCTGGCGGCGCATGCGCTCCATCAGCTGCACGGCCAGCAGCGAGTGGCCGCCCAGTTCGAAGAAGTGGTCGTTGCGCCCTACCCGCTCCACTTGCAGCAGGGTGGCCCAGATGGCGGCCAGCGCGGTTTCGGTCGGGCCTTGCGGCGCCTCCCAGGTGCGCCGCGCATACGCCGAGCCTTCCGGCGCCGGCAGTGCCTTGCGATCGAGCTTGCCGTTCGCGCTCAGGGGCAAGGCGTCGAGCACGACGCAGGCGGCGGGAACCATGTACTCGGGCAGCTCGCGCGCCAGCGCCGCGCGCACCGACTGCGTGTCGACCTGGCCAACCAGATAGGCGACCAGGCGCTTGTCGCCCGGACTGTCCTCGCGTGCCAGTACCACGGCTTCGCGCACGCCCTCCTGGCGCATGAGGTGCGCTTCGATTTCGCCAAGTTCGATGCGCAGGCCGCGGATCTTGACCTGATGATCGTTCCGGCCGAGGAATTCGACGCTGCCGTCGGCCAGCCAGCGGCCCAGGTCACCAGTCTTGTACATGCGCGCGCCCGGCTTGCCGGCGAACGGATCGGCCACGAAGCGCTGGCGCGTCAGTTCGTCGCGGTTCTGGTACCCGCGCGCCACCTGCACGCCGCCAATGTGGATTTCGCCAGGCACGCCAACCGGGGCCGGCTGGCCGTATCGATCGAGCAGGTAGATGGCGGTGTTGGCAAGCGGGCGGCCGAGCGGGATATTGTCAGGCAAATCAACGCCGGCGCAGTGCCAGGCGGTGACGTCGACGGCAGCTTCGGTCGGGCCGTACAGGTTGTACAGCTGCGCGTCCGGCGCGCATTGCCGGAAGCGCCGTGCCAGTGCGCCGGGCAAGGCTTCGCCGCTGCACATGACCCGTTTCAGGCCGGTGCAGCGCTCGGCCGCGCCGCCATCGACGAACGCCTGGAGCATCGACGGCACGAAGTGCACGGTGGTGATGCCGTGCCGTTCGATGGTATCGGCCAGGTAGGCAGGATCCTTATGTCCGTCCGGGCGTGCCATCACCAGGCGCGCACCATTCATCAGCGGCCAGAAGAACTCCCATACCGACACGTCGAAGCTGAACGGCGTCTTTTGCAACACCGCGTCACCCGCGTCCAGGCGGTAGGCGTCCTGCATCCACAGCAGGCGGTTGACCACGCCCAGATGCTCGTTCATTACGCCCTTGGGCTGGCCCGTGGAGCCGGAGGTGTAGATCACGTACGCCAGGTTCGATGGGCTCAGGCCCAGTGCGGCGGCGTCGGGATTTTTACCCGGGAGCGCCTGCCATGGCGGATTGGCGGCGTCGAGCCGCAGCACGGGCAGGTCCGACGGTACGATGAGGCGGCGCGCCAGACTGGCCTGGGTCAGCAGGACCAGCGGAGCGCTGTCTTCGAGCATGAAGGCGAGGCGTTCTTCCGGATAGGCCGGGTCGAGCGGCACGTAGGCGCCGCCGGCCTTGAGCACGGCCAGCAGGCCCGCCACCATTGCGGCGCCGCGCTCAAGGCACAGCGCGACGCGCTGGTCCGGCCCCACGCCGAGCATGCGCAGATAGACGGCCAGGCGGTTGGCCTGCCCGTTCAATTCGCCGTAGGTCAGGCGCGTGTCGTCGACCTCCAGCGCGACTGCGAGCGGGTTACTCCGCACCTGCGCTTCGATCAGTTCGTGGATGCACAGGTCCTGGCGATAGTCGCGTGCGGTGTCGTTCCAGCCGCGCAGGACCTGCTCGCGCTCGGCCGCGTCGAGCAAGCCGGCGAACAGATGCGCGCCGTCCGGCTCGCGCGCCATCGTCACCAGGGCCGCCTGGTAGGCCGAGGCGATGCGTGCCCCCTGGCGCGCCGATAGCCGCGCCGGGTCGCGTTGCAGCGACAAGGTCAGCTTGTTGCCTTCCTGGGCCGCGTTGAAGGTCAACGCGTGGTTGGTGGCTTCAAACGCCTGGCCTTCCAGGAATTGAAGCGACTCCACATTGCGCAAGCCGTCGTAGACATAGAAATTAACGAAGTTGAAGGCCGACTCGAACAGCGCGCGGCGCCCGTTTTCCTGCATGATGCGGGCGTACGGATAGGCGCGGTACGGCATCACCGCCAGTTCCGACTTGAAGGTGGCAACGATCAGGTCTTTCCAGCTGCCTGGTTCGATCGCCTGGCGCAGGGGCAGCGTGTTCAGGTACAGGCCAAGCACCTTGTCGCCATCCTGTTCGGCTGGACGCGAATGCGAGACCATCCCTGTCAAGACGTCGCTCTCGCCCGAGAACAGCGCCATCACGCGCACGTGCGCAGCCAGCAGCAGCGTACGCAAAGGCACGTGCAGCTCGCGCGCCAGGACGTCCAGCTGCGCCGTCACGCCTTCCGGCAGCGCGACGGCGGCTGTGCGCGACGCATCGATGTCGTTGTCCGCATCGCGCGGCGGCAGGCTGGCAACCGTGTGGCCAGCCAGGTAGTTGGTCCAGAACGCGGTGGCGGACGACGACGCGAGGATAGCCTGTTCGGCGGCGACGGCCTGCCTGAAGCTGCACGCAAGCGCCGGGGCGTCGATGCGCTCGCCCGCCCGCAAGGCCTGGTATGACTGGAACAGTTCGGTGACGAACGATGCCACGCTCCAGCCGTCCAGGATCGCATGGTGGAAGCTGAGCGTGAGCTGGAAGCTGTCGTGGCCCCGTTGATGGATGAAGATCCGGAACATCGGCGCTTCGCCCGGCGCAAAGCCGTTGCCGCGCTCCTGGCGCAGAAAATCGCTGATCAGGTGTTCCTGCCGCGCCGCGTCGAACGCGCTGATGTCGCTGATGTCGGCGGCGATGCGCGCGCCCCTGTGCACCAGTTGCAGTGCGACGCTGAAGGTGCGCAGGTCGAACGAGGTACGCAGGACCGGGTGGCGCGCCACGACCGTGTCCAGCGCCTGTTGAAACACCTCGGCATTCCAGCCCTCGATGCGCAGGTGATGGCTGAAGACATCGTGATACACGCTGCCGTCGGCCGACATCTGGTTATGGAATACCATGCCCAGTTGCAGGCAGGTCAGTTCGTAGGCGTCTTCGACGTCGCCCGGCAGCAGCGCGGCGTCGGCGGGCAAGAGCGTCATCGCGCTGGCGGCGGGCGCGGTGGCGGCGGCGTCGGGCTGGGCGCGCGCCAGTGCGGCGGCGACACCGGCCACCGTCAGGTGACTGAAAATGTGCTCGATCGCGAGCGCAAGCCCTCGCTCGCGCGCTTTCGAAACGATTGAAATGGTGCGCATCGAGTCGCCGCCCAGGGCGAAAAAGTTATCGTGCACGCCGACCCGGTCGATCCCCAGCACGTCGGCCCAGATCGACGCGATGCATTCTTCGGCAGGGTTGCGCGGCGCGCAGTAACCTGCGTCGCTGCGCGCCACATCCGGCGCCGGAAGCGCTGCATGGTCAAGTTTTCCGTGCACGGTCAGCGGCAGGCTGTCCAGGCACACGATGTAGGCCGGTACCATATAGTCCGGCAGCACCTGCGCCAGCTCTTCGCGGATCGCCATGCCGTCGCCGTGCGCCGATCCGTCGCGCGGAACGACGTAGGCGGCCAGGCGCTTTTCGCCCTGGGTGTCGTCGATGGCCAGCACCACCGCCTCGCGCACGGCGGGCAGGTGCAGCAGGCGCGCCTCGATTTCGCCCAGCTCGATGCGAAAGCCTCGCACCTTGACCTGGGCATCGTTACGGCCCATGAATTCGATCGATCCGTCGCGCAGGCGCCGGCCAAGGTCGCCGGTGCGGTACAGGCGTTCCCCGCCGCCGGGCTGGAACGGGTCGTCGATGAAGCGTTCGGCGGTAAGCTCTAGCCGGTTCAGGTAGCCGCGCGCCACGCCGGCGCCGCCGACATGCATTTCGCCGACCACGCCGATTGGCGCGGGGCGGCCGTGGGTATCGAGGATGTGCACGGCCAGGTCGGGAATCGGCATGCCGATCGGGCTGCCGCCGCCCTGCGCGTCCGCCGGGGTAAGCTCGCGGTAAGTCACGTGCACGGTCGTTTCGGTGATGCCGTACATATTGATCAGGCGCGTGCGTTCGCCATTGCGGGCGTACCACGGCTTGAGCATGGCCGGTTGCAGCGCCTCGCCGCCGAAGACGACGCAGCGCAGGCTGTGGGCGGCATCGCTCGCCCCCTGGCTGGCGATGAAGCGGCGGAAGGCGCCGGGCGTCTGGTTCAGAACCGTCACGCCCTCAGCGCACACCAGCCGGTAAAAGTCGTCCGGCGAGCGCGCGGTGGCCTGCGGCACCACGACCACGCGCCCGCCATGGAGCAAGGCGCCCCACATCTCCCATACGGAAAAGTCGAAGGCGTAGGAGTGGAACATGGTCCAGACATCGTTCGGGCCGAAGCCGAACCAGTGGGCGGTAGCGGCAAACAGGCGCCCGACGTTGGCGTGTTCCACCATCACGCCTTTCGGCAGACCGGTCGAACCCGAAGTGTAGATGATGTAGGCCATGTGGTGCGGCCGCAGCCCGACGGCATCCGCGCGCGGGTTGGTCGTGGCGTTGTGCGCCCAGGCAGGCTGGCTTTGCGAGAGGTCGAGCACCGGCACGGCGTGCTCCACTGCCTGCAGCGTGCCCTCGTGGGTAATGAGCACCTTCGGCGCGCTGTCGTGCAGCATGTGCGCCAGGCGCGCGGCTGGATAGGCCGGGTCGAGCGGCACATACGCGGCGCCGGCCTTGAGCACTGCCAGGATGGCGACCAGCATGGTGTGGTCGCGCTGCACGCAGATGGCGACCCGGTCGTCCGGCCGCACCCCCAGAGTGCGCAGGTGATGCGCGAGCTGGTTGGCCAGCGCGTTCAGGTCACGGTAACTCAGGTCCGTGTCGCCATGGCGCACGGCGATGGCGTCCGGCGTGCGCTCGACCTGCTGTTCGAACTGTTCGTGAATGCAGAATGGCTGCGCGAAGCTGCGCACGGCATCGCTCCACGGCGCCGCGCCGTTTACAGCAGCGACAGGGGTGCGTTCGCCCTTTTCGAGCGCGCCCGCCAGCGCTTCCAGTTCGCGCAATACGTCGTCGCAGATCTGGCGCGCTTCGACCGGCAATGCCACCTGTACGGTCAGCAGGAAGTCCTGGCCCAGGTCATCGACCGACAGGCCGAATGGATAGTTGGTGCGCTCCTGGGAGGACAGCACCTCGATGCCTTCGTCCCAGCCGCCGTCAGTCTGTTCGTCGCGGCCGGCGCTGTGGCGGAAGTTCAGCAGCGCCGAGAACAGCGGTTTGCCGGCCGGCAGAGCGCTGCAGCGCTGTGTCAGCGACAGTGGCGCGTGCTCGTGGCGCACCAGTTGCAGCAAGGTGTCGTGAATGGCGCACAGTTCTTCCTGCGCGCTGGCCGCGCCCAGGCGCACCCGCAGCGGCAAGGTATTGATGAACAGGCCCATGGCGCGGTCGGCGCCGGCGCCGCCCTGCATGCGGCCGAACAGCACGGTGCCGAAGATGACATCGTCAACCCCGCTCCCCTGGGCGACGACCCTGGCCCAGGCCCAGTGAAACAGGCTGGCCGCACTGACGCCGGCGGCCCGCGCCTGGCGGCGGATGCGCTGCGACAGCACTGGCGTCAGGCGGCGCTGGACTTCCTCCACGTTGCTGCCATCGCCCTTGACGTCGGCCAGGCCGTAGGGCACGGTGGCTTCGTCGACGTCGCCCAGCATCTGGCGGAAGAACGCTTCGTGCTCCTGCGCCCTGCCCTCCAGGCGCGCCTGGGCCACGAAATTGCGGAACGGGACCGGCTCGGGCAGTTCGTCGGCCCGGCCGCCCTGGATCGCTGCGATCTCCTGGAACATCACGTCCAGGGTCGTGTGGTCGAGGATCATATGGTGCAGCAGCAGTTGCAGCAGCCAGCGCCCGCTCTTGTCGTCGAACGCGCTGAAGCCGTGCAGCAGCGGCGCCGTGCGCACGTCCAGGCGCACGTGGCGCGGATCGGCCAGGGAGCACAGTTGGGCGACCGTGTCGCCCGCCGGCAGTGCCGGGGTGTCGACCGTAAAGCGCGCCTGGCGCCAGACTACTTGCACCGGTTCGCTCAAGCCTTCCCACAGGATGGCGCTACGAAGCACGTCATGGCGGTCGATCACCTGCTGCAGCGCCGCGACAAAACCATCCATGCGCGCGCGCGAGTCGAAGGCCAGGGTGGCCGACGACAGGTAGGGGTCCCCCTCGGCCTGCAGCAGATGGTGGAACAGGATGCCTTCCTGAAGCGGTGCGACCGGATAGATATCCTGGATGGCTTGCATCCCGCCCGGCACGGTGCCGGCGATGCGCGCGATCTGACGCTCGTCCAGCGTCACCAGCGGCAGCATGGCAGGGGTAATCTCGGCGCAGCCGGCCGGAATGGCATTGGGCGGCACGGCCACTTCGCCGCCGCCGGTGCCGGCGGCCAGGTCCGCCGCCTGCGCCAGCGCGGCCAGCGTCGGTTGCGAGAACAGGGTGCGGATGTCGGCGCCCAGATGCACGCGGCGCATGCGTTCCATCAGCTGCACGGCCAGCAGCGAGTGGCCACCGAGTTCGAAGAAGTGGTCGTGGCGGCCGACTTGATCGAGTTGAAGCAGCTCGGCCCAGATGGCGGCCAGCGCCGTTTCGGTGGCGCCTTGCGGCGCCTCGTACGAACGCTGGGCGTAGGCCGAGCCTTCGGGCGCCGGCAGCGCCTTGCGGTCCAGCTTTCCATTGGCGGTGAGCGGCATGGCACCGAGCACGACGCAGGCGGCCGGCACCATGTAGTCCGGCAGTTCGCGCGCCAGGGCCTCGCGCACGGCGCCGGTGTCGACGTCGCCGACCAGGTAGGCGACCAGGCGCTGGTCGCCGGGACTGTCCTCGCGCGCCAGCACGACCGCTTCGCGCACGCCGTTCTGGCGGCTCAGATGCGCTTCGATCTCGCCCAGCTCGATGCGCAGGCCACGGATCTTGACCTGGTGATCGTTTCGGCCCAAGAATTCGATGGTGCCGTCGGCCAGCCAGCGCGCCAGGTCGCCGCTCTTGTACATGCGGGCATCCGCGAGCTGCGAAAAGGGATCCGGAAGGAAGCGTTCCTGCGTCAATTGCGGCTGGTTCAGGTAGCCGCGCGCCACGCTGGCGCCGCCGATGTGGATTTCGCCCGCCACGCCCACCGGGACCGGCTGTCCGTACCGATCGAGCAGATAGATGCTGGTGTTGGCAATCGGACGGCCGATGTGGACCACGGCGTCGCCGGCACACATGCGTCCCGATGTCGCCACCACCGTCGATTCGGTCGGTCCGTAGTTGTTGACAAGGTCGAACCCAAGGCCGGCCGCAGGCAGTTTGCCCAGGCGGTCGCCGCCGACCAGCAGGGTCCTGAGCGGCTTTTTCGCGCCGGCTTCGCGCTGGAAGGCGATGTCGGCAAGCGCCGTCACCAGGAAGCTGCTGTGCAGCTCCTGCTTCTCCCACCAGTCCAGCAGTGCCACCGGATCGCCCGCGGCGTCGGCCGGCGCCAGGGCCAGCGCCGCGCCCATGCACAGCGGCGGCCAGACTTCCCAGGTGCAGGCGTCAAAGGCGATCCCCGCGGTGCTCGATGCGCGTTCGCCCGCGATCAGCGGAAAGGCGTCGGCGTGCCAGCCGACCAGGTTGGCCAGGTTGCGGTGTTCGACCATCACGCCCTTCGGCTTGCCGGTCGATCCGGAGGTGTAGATCACATACGCCAGGTGCGATGGCGAAAGGCCGGTGGACGCGCGTTCGGGATTGCTGGCCGGCTGGTTGCTCCACGGCGCGAGCGGGGCATCGAGTTCCAGCACCGCGGCCGTCATCAGGGCGCGGCAGGCCGGCAGGCGCTCCTGCACCGACGCTTGCGTAAGCACCACCTTCGGACGGCTGTCGTCGAGCATGAAGGCAAGGCGGTCGGACGGGTATTGCGGGTCGAGCGGCACGTAGGCGCCGCCGGCCTTCAGGGTGGCGAGCATTGCCAGCACCAGTGGCGTACCGCGTTCGAGCGCGATGGCCACGCGCGTATCTGGCCGTACGCCGAGCGAGACCAGATGGTGCGCCAACTGGTTGGCACGCTCGTTGAGGGCCTGGTAGGTGAGCGACGCGCCGTCCGCTTCCAGGGCGGTCGCACCTGGCGCCTGCGCGGCCCGGCGCTCGAACAGTTCATGGGCAAAGGCGTCGCCATAATCGCGCCGGGTATCGTTCCAGTCCACCAGCACCTGGCGCCGTTCGGCCTGGCCGAGGATGGCGATCGACCCCACCGGCTGGCTGTCGTCACGGACCATGCCTTCGAGCAGGGCCTTGAAGTACGCGGCGTGACGTTCCATCGTGGCGCGCTCGAACAGCGCGGTGGCAAAGCCCAGGCGGCCCATGATGCGTGCGCCCGCTTCCTGCATGTCCAGCGCGAGGTCGAATTTGGCACTGTGATGGTCGAATTCGAGTTCGCGCAACTTGATCTGGCCAAGCTCCAGCGCTTCGCGCGGCGTGTTCTGCCAGGCGAACATCAATTGAAATATCGGGCTGTGCGCGAGTGTACGCTGCGGATTGACCGCTTCGACCACCTGCTCGAACGGTACATCCTGGTGGCTTTGCGCCTGAAGCACGCATTCGCGCACCTGGGCCAGCAAGTCGCTCACGCTCGGATTGGCGCTCACGTCGATGCGCAGCGACAGCGTATTGACAAAAAAGCCGATCAGCGGTTCCAGCTCGACCCGGGTGCGGTTGGCAACCGGCGAGCCGATGACCACCTCGTCCTGGCCGGCCAGGCGCGCGCACAGGGCGCTCCATGCCGCCAGCAAGGTCATATACAAGGTGGTACCGTGTTTGTGCGATAGCGCTTTGAGCCCGGCGCTCAGATTCGCATCGAGCTCGAAGCCGATGCTCTGGCCAGTGTAGTCCTGCACCGCGGGGCGCGGCCGATCGGTCGGCAGCGTGAGCAGTTCGGGTGCGCCGGCCAGTTGCCCGCGCCAGTAGGCCAGTTGCTGCTTCTGCACGGCGCCATCGAGCCACTGGCGCTGCCACAGGGTGTAGTCGGCATACTGCACGGACAGCGGCGGCAGCGGGTCGTCCCAATGAGCGACGCCTTCGTCGGCGTAGGCACGATACAGCTCGCCCAGTTCGCGCATCAACACGCCCATCGACCAGCCGTCGGAGACGATGTGGTGCAAGGTAAGCAGCAGGATGTGTTCCCGCTCGCCGAGGCGCAGCAGGCGGGCGCGGATCAGCGGCGCGCGTCCCAGGTCGAACGGTTCGGCCGCTTCGTGGCGGCTCCAGTGAGCGATGGCCGCCTGGCGCGCATGCGGGTCGTCCGCGCTGATGTCGTGCCGCACCATGGCGAAGCGTCCGTGCGGCTCGATGCATTGCTGCGCGCGGCCATCGACCAGCGCGAAGCGCGTGCGCAGCGCTTCGTGGCGCTGCACGATGCGGTCCAGTGCCGCATCGAGCGCGTCTTCGTCGAGGTGCCCGTCGAGCGCCAGGGCACCCGGAATATGGTAAGCCACGCTGGCTTCCTGTCCCATCTGGGCGATGAACCACAGGCGCTGCTGGGCAAACGACAGCGGCCAGGAGCCGCCAGGCGTTGCGCGCACGTCGATCGGCTCGCGCTGGGTGGAACCCTTGCGCTGGAGTTTGGCGGCCCGCGCGCGGGCCAGCAAAGCTTCCCTCTCGGATGGATCCAGGTTTTCCAATGATGCGTTAGTCATTTTTCAAGCCTTATGTTGAGAGATCACAAATTCAAGTTCATCGGCGTCGAATGCCAGCAGCTCGTAATCGAGGATGACGCTGGCGAGCGCGCACAGGGTTGGGTTGGCAAAAACGTCCATGAGCGGCACGTCGACATCCCACGCTTGCCGGATGCGGGCGATCAGCTGCATCACCAGCAGGGAATGGCCACCGAGTTCGAAGAAGTGGTCATGCCGCCCTACCCGTTCCAGCCGCAACAGCTCGGCCCAGATGCGGGCCAGCGCCGCCTCGGTTTCGCCCTTGGGCGCGGTGTAGGCGCGTTGCGCATAGGCCGCGACTTCCGGCGCCGGCAGCGCCTTGCGATCGAGTTTGCCGTTCGCGCTCAGGGGCAAGGCGTCGAGCACGATGCAGGCCGCCGGCACCATGTAGTCGGGCAGTTGGCGCGCCAGCGCGGCGCGCAGCGCCTGCGGATCGGCTGCGCCAGCCACGTAGGCCACCAGGCGCTGGTCGCCCGGACTGTCTTCGCGCGCCAGAACCACCACTTCGCGCACGCCGTCCTGGCGCGCAAGGTGCGCTTCGATTTCGCCCAGTTCGATGCGCTGGCCACGGATCTTGACCTGATGGTCGGTGCGGCCCAGGAATTCGACAGTGCCGTCGGCCAGCCAGCGTCCCAGGTCGCCGGTCTTGTACATGCGCGCGCCCGGCTTGCCGGCGAACGGATCGGCCACGAAGCGCTCGCGCGTCAGTTCGTCGCGGTGCAGGTAACCGCGCGCCACCTGCACGCCGCCGATGTGGATTTCGCCCGCCACCCCGGCCGGCACCGGCTCGCCATGGCGGTCGAGCAGGTAGATCGTGGTGTTGGCGATCGGCCGGCCGATGGGAATGTTGTCGGGCAGGTCGCTCCCCTCGCAGTGCCAGGCGGTGACGTCGACCGCCGCTTCGGTTGGGCCGTACAGGTTATGCAGTTCCGTCCGCGGCAGGCATTGCACGAAGCGTCGCGCCAGGGCGCCGGGCAAGGCTTCTCCGCTGCACATGACGCGCCGAAGCTGCGCGCAGCCTTCGGCGGCGCCGCTGTCGACGAATGCCTGCAGCATCGACGGCACGAAGTGCGCAGTGGTGATGGCGTGGCGCCTGATGGTGTCGGCCAGGTAGGCCGGGTCCTTGTGGCCGCCGGGACGGGCCATCACCAGGCGCGCGCCCTGCATCAGCGGCCAGAAAAACTCCCAAACCGACACGTCGAAGCTGAACGGGGTCTTTTGCAGCACCGCGTCGGCGGCATCGATGCGGTAGGCGTCCTGCATCCACAGCAGCCGGTTGACCACCCCGGCATGCTCGTTCATGACACCCTTGGGCTGGCCGGTGGAACCGGAGGTGTAGATCACATAAGCCAGGTGCGCGGGCGTCAGGCCCAACTGGGCCGGGGCCAGGTTCGTCGTCGGCATCGCTTGCCATGGGCGCTCAGCGCAATCGAGCAGCACGGCCGGCACCTCGGCAGGCAGGTCGATGCCGGCCTGCGTCAGCAGCACGACTGGCGCGCTGTCGGCCAGCATGAAGGCCAGGCGCGCGGACGGATAGGCCGGGTCGAGCGGGACGTAGGCGGCGCCCGCCTTGAGCACCGCCAGGATGGCGACGACCATCTCCAGGCTGCGCTCCAGGCACAGGGCAACGCGCTGCTCGGGGCCGGCGCCGTGCGTGCGCAGGTAATGCGCAAGCTGGTTGGCTTTGTCGTTCAGTTCACGGCAGGTCAGGCGGCTCTCGTCCAATTCCACGGCAACCGCGTGCGGCGTTGCCCGCGCCTGTTCTTCGATGAACTCGTGGATGCACAGGTCTTGCCGGTAGTCGCGCCGGGTGCGGTTCCAGCCGCGCAGTACCTGTGCGCGCTCTACGTCCGACAGGATGTCGATGCGGTCGATGGCGCAGCTGTCGTCGTTCGCCATCCCGGCGAGCAGCAGCCTGAAACAGCCCAGGTGGCGCTCGACGGTAGCGCGATCGAACAGCGCGCTGGCAAACGTCATCCAGCCGACGATGGCACCATCGCACTCTTCCAGGTCGAGCGACAGGTCGACCGTGGCGCTCGGGTGCTCCAGGATGATTTCCTCTGTATGCACGCCATCGAGCGACGCTGCTGCCTGCGGCGTATTCTGCCACGCGAACATCAGCTGGAAAATCGGGCTGTGCGACAGGGTGCGCTGCGGCTTCAGGGCTTCGACCACCTGCTCGAACGGCACGTCCTGATGGCTTTGCCCCTGCAGGACGCACTCGCGCGCCTGGGCCAGCAAGGCGCCGACGCTTGGGCCGCCGCTCAGGTCCAGGCGCAGTGCCAGGGTGTTGGCGAAAAAGCCGATCAGCGGTTCGAGTTCGACGCGGCCGCGATTGGCAACCGGTGAGCCGATCACCACCTCCTCCTGCCCCGCCAGGCGGGCGCACAGGGCGCCCCATGCCGCCAGCAGGGTCATGAACACGGTGGTGCCGTGCTTTTGCGACAAGGTCTTAAGGGCGCTGGCCAGCTCGCGCTCGATCCGCACGGGCACGCTCTGGCCCGCATAGTCTTGTACGGTGGGGCGTGGCCGGTCGGTCGGCAGCGTGATAAGACCTGGCGCACCGGCCAGTTGCCGCTGCCAATAGGCCAGCTGGATGCGTTGCACCGCCCCGTCCAGCCACTGGCGCTGCCAGAGCGCGTAGTCGGCATACTGCAGCGACAGTGCCGGCAGGTCGTCGCCGCGATACAGCGCACCCAATTCGGCGGCCAGCACGCCCATGGACCAGCCGTCGGCGGCCATGTGGTGCATGGTCAGCAGCAGGCAGTGGTCGTGTACCCCCAGCCGCAGCAGGCGGCCGCGGATCGGGGAACCATGGGCCAGGTCGAACGGCGCCAGCGCTTCGTGCCGGCTCCAGCGCGCGATCGCTGCGTCACCGGTTTCCCCGGCGTCGCGCAGGTCGTGGCAAATGAGCGTGAAGGCGCCAGCGGGCGCGATGTCCTGCACCGGGTGGCCGTCGACCATGCCGACACGGGTGCGCAGCACCTCATGGCGCCGGATGATGGCGTCGAGCGCAGCCTGCAAGGCAGCCGTGTCGAGCGCGCCGCGCAGGCGCAGGCCGCGCAGCATGTGGTAGGCGGCAGCGGCGCGCTCGCTCATCTGCGAGATGAACCACAGGCGCTGCTGCGCGAACGACAGCGGCGCCATGGCAGGGCGCCGGCCGGGAACGATGGCCGGCAAGGTGCTGGCGGCCGATGCGCTGACCAGCATGGCGAAGGAGCGCAGCACCGGTTTGGCGAACAGCGCGGCCAGCGGCACTTCGAGGCCAAGGCGCTGGCGCAGGCGCGACGTCATCTGCACGGCCAGCAGCGAGTGCCCTCCCAGGTCGAAAAAGTGGTCGTTGCGCCCCACCCGTTCGACCTGCAGCAGTTCGGACCACAGTTCGGCGAGCGCGCCCTCGACCGGCCCTTGCGGCGCGGCGTACTCGCTGTGCGCGAACGCCGCGCCCTGCGGTGCCGGCAGGGCCTTGCGATCGAGTTTGCCGTTGGGCGTGAGCGGCAGGGACGCCAGCGGTACGTACGCCGCCGGTACCATGTGCTCGGGCAGAACGCCGGCGAGCGCGTGATGCAGGGCGCCGGCATCGAAACGCACGCCAGTGGCAACCACGTAGGCGACCAGGCGCTTGTCGCCGCGTCCATCATCGCGTGCCAGTACCACAGCCTCGCGCACGCCGGGCAGGCGCCCCAGCTGCGCTTCGATTTCGCCCAGCTCGATGCGAAAGCCACGGATCTTTACTTGCTGGTCGTTGCGGCCCAAGAATTCCATTGCGCCGTCGGGCAGCCGGCGGCCCATGTCGCCGGTCTTGTACAGGCGCGCGCCGGGCGCGCCGCCGAACGGGTCTGGCACGAAACGCTGCGCGGTCAGGTCGGGGCGATTGAGGTAGCCGCGTGCCACGCCGGCGCCGCCGACGTAAATCTCTCCGGGCACGCCGGCAATCACTGGCTCGCCATGGGCGTCGAGCAGATACAGTTGCAGGTCGGGGATCGCGTGCCCGATCGGGCTGGCCTCGCGCCGGCCGGCCAGGTCGGCCGGCACGATGGGCCGATACGTCACGTGGATCGTGGTTTCGGTGATGCCGTACATATTGACCAGCTGCGTGGCGGCGGCATCGCTGCGCGCGAACCAGCGCGCCAGGCTTCCCACCTCCAGCGCTTCGCCGCCGAAGATGACGTGGCGCAGGCGGTGCGGCTGCGCTCCTTGCTGGTCCATCACCTGCAGGAAGGCGCTCGGGGTCTGGTTAAGTACCGTGACGCCGCGTTCGCACAGCAAGGCGTAAAAAGCTCGCGGGTTACGCGTGGTGAGGTAGGGCACGACCACCAGATGGCCGCCATGCAGCAGCGCCCCCCACAGCTCCCACACCGAAAAATCGAAAGCAAAGGAGTGAAACAGGGTCCACACGTCGGATGGGCCGAAGCCGAACCACGGCTGGGTGGCGCTGAACAGGCGCGCGACGTTGCCGTGTTCGACCATCACGCCCTTGGGCTGGCCGGTAGAGCCGGAGGTGTAGATGACGTAGGCCAGGCTGCGCGGCGTGGCGCCGGTAAGCGCGTGGTCCGGGTTGTGCGGGGAAAGCGATTGCCATGGCTGCGCGTCGCCGTCGATGGCGAGCACGCTGACCCCGTCCGGAACGACGCCGCCGGCCTGGGCCAACATCAGCAATGGCGCGCTGTCATGGACCATGTAGGCCAGCCGCTCGGCCGGATAGGCTGGGTCCATCGGAACGTAGGCGGCGCCGGCCTTGAGCACGGCGAGAATGGCGACGACCATGTCCAGGCCGCGCTCCATGCAGATGGCGATGCGCTGCTCCGGGCCCGCTCCCAGGGTACGGAGATGATGCGCCAGGCGGTTGGCCTGTTCGTTCAAGGCCGCGTAGGTGAGACAGTGATCCTCGTACGTCACCGCCACCGACTGCGGCGTGCGCGCGGCCTGCCGCTCGAACAGGTGGTGGATGCAGTGCTCCTGGGCGGGCACCGGCGTGACCTGGGCAGGCTCTTGGCGGCGCTCGTCGGCGTCGGCGATGGCGATGCGCCACGCCGGCGTTTGCGGCGCCTGTTCGAGTGCGTCGACCATGCCTTCGAGCGCGCGCTGGAGGTAACGGCAGATACGGGCGGCATCGACCGGGCGCGCGATCTGCACGCTCAGGTCGAAGTTTTCGCCCAGGTCGTCCACCGACAGGCCAAAAGGATAGTTGGTGCGCTCGTGCGCCGCCAGCATCTCGATGCCGCTGCGCCAGCCGGAATCGTCGTTGCGGTCGATCCGCTCGTTGGCGCTGTGGCGGTAATTGAGCAAGGCGGTAAACAGAGGCACGCTGTTGGGCAGCGCGCTGCAGCGCTGGGCCAGGGCCAGGGGCGCGTGCTCGTGCTCCATCAAGCCGGCCAGCAGCGCGTGGGTCTGGCGTACGCCATCGTGCACGCTTACCTCACCCAGCATGACGCGCAGGGGCAGCGTGTTGATGAACAGGCCCATGGCGCGGTCGGCGCCGGCGCCACCTTGCATGCGGCCGAACAGCACGGTGCCGAAAACCGCCTCGTCGCGCCCCGTGGTCTTGGCCAGCACCTGGGCCCAGGCCCAGTGAAACAGGCTGGCCGCGCTGACGCCGGCCGCCCGGGCCTGCCGCCGCAAGCGCTGCGCCAGGGCCGGGGGCAGCTGCGCCCGGACTTCCTCGATGTTGCCGCCGTCGCCCTTGATGTCGGTCAGGCCGAACGGCGCGGTTGGCTCGTCGACGTCGCCCAGCATTTGGCGGAAGAACGCTTCGTGGTCGCGCGCCCTGCCCTCCCGGCGCGCCTCGGCGACGAAATCGCGGAACGGGACCGGTTCGGGCAGCGCGTCCGCGCGCCCGGCCTGGATCAGTCCCATTTCCTGGAACATGATGTCGAGGGTGGTGTGATCGAGGATCATGTGATGCATCAGCAGTTGCAGCATCCAGCTTTGCGATGGCTCGTCGAAGGCGGCGAAGCCGTGCAGCAGCGGTGCCTGGCGCACGTCGAGGCGGAAATGCAGCGGATCGGCCACGGCGCGCAGTTGCGCGGCGGTGTCGCCCGGCCCCAGGGCCGGCGTATCGACGGTGAACCGCGCATGGCGCCACACCACCTGTACCGGTTCGTCCAGCCCTTCCCACAGCACGGCGGTACGCAGCACGTCGTGGCGCTCGATGACCTGCTCCAGCGCCGCCACGAAGCCGTCCATGCGCGCGCGCGCGTCGAACGCCATCGTCGCCGACGACAGATAGGGGTCGCCCTCGGTCTGCAGCAGATGGTGGAACAGGATGCCTTCCTGTAGCGGCGCGACCGGATAGATGTCCTGGATATTGGCCATTCCACCCGGTACCGTGCGGGCGATGCGCTCGATCTGGCCGGCGTCGAGCTTCACAAGGGGCAGCATGGCGGGCGTGATCGCGGCGCAGCCGGCCGGAATGGCATTCGCAGGTACCGCCGCGGTGACGTTCCCCTGGCCGGCAGCATCGACCGCGCGCGCCAGCGCGGCCAGCGTCGGCTGCGAGAACAGGGTGCGGATGTCGGCGGCCAGGTTCTGGCGCCGCATCCGCTCCATCAGCTGCACGGCCAGCAGCGAGTGGCCGCCGAGTTCGAAGAAGTGGTCGTGGCGGCCGACCCGGTCGAGCCGGAGCAGCTCGGCCCAGATCGCGGCGAGCGCGGTTTCGGTCGCGCCTTGCGGCGCCTCATAGGCACGCTGGGCATACGCCGAGCCGTCCGGCGCGGGTAGCGCCTTGCGGTCCAGTTTTCCGTTGGGGGTGAGCGGCATGGCTTCCAGCAGCACATAGGCTGCCGGCACCATATGGATGGGCAGCTGGCGCGCCAGGGCGTCGCGCACGGCCTGCGGGTCGACGTCGCCAACCAAGTAGGCGACCAGGCGCTGCTCGCCCGGGCTGTCTTCGCGCGCCAGCACCACCGCTTCGCGCACGCCGTCGTGGCCACTGATATGCGTTTCGATTTCGCCCAGTTCGATGCGCAGGCCGCGAATCTTGACCTGATGGTCGTTACGGCCCAAGAATTCGATGCTGCCGCCGTCGAGCCAGCGCGCCATGTCGCCGGTCCGGTACATGCGCGCATGGGGCGCGCCCGCGAACGGATCGGCCAGGAAGCGCTCTTCGGTCAACTGCGGCTGGTTCAGGTAGCCGCGCGCCACGCTGGCGCCGCCGATGTACATTTCGCCGGCCACGCCCGGTGGCACCGGCCGTCCATGCCGGTCGAGCAGATAGATGCTGGTGTTGGCGATCGGACGGCCGATGTGGATCACCGGGTCCCCCGGAACAAGGCGTCCCGATGTGGCCACCACGGTCGATTCGGTCGGACCGTAATTGTTGACGACCTCGAACGGCAGATCGGCAGCGGGAGCCTTGAGCAGGCGGTCGCCGCCGATCAGCAGGGTTCTCAAACGCTCGTTGCCCTTGCGCTCGCGGCGCAATGCCACGTCGGCCAAGGCGGTGACCAGGAAGCTGTTGTGCAGGTCCTGCCGCTCCCACCAGTCGAGCAGCGCGACCGGATCGCCTGCGGCGCCGGGTGGCGCCAGGGCCAGCACGGCGCCCATGCACAGGGGCGGCCAGACTTCCCAGGTGCAGGCGTCGAAGGCAATGCCCGCACTGCTCGAGGCCCGTTCGCCGGCGGCCAGCGGAAAGCTGCCGGTATGCCAGCCAACCAGGTTGGCCAGGTTGCGGTGTTCGACCATGACGCCTTTCGGCTTGCCGGTCGAGCCGGACGTGTAGATCACGTAAGCGAGGTGCGATGGCGTGAGGCTGCTCGAGGCGCGCCCGGGATTGGCCGCGCTGGCGTCGGCCCACGGCACGAACGCCGCATCGAGTTCGAGTACCGTGGCCGTCATGAGGGCGCGGCAGGCCGGCAGCCGTTCCTGCACCGATGCCTGGGTGAGCACCACCTTCGGACGGCAGTCGTCGAGCATGAAAGCGAGGCGCTCGGATGGATAGTGCGGGTCGAGCGGCACGTAGGCGCCGCCGGCCTTCACCGTGGCGAGCATGCAGACCACCAGCGTCACGCCGCGCTCCAGGGCCAGCGCAACACGCGTGTCCGGCCGCACGCCGAGGCGAAGAAGGTGATGGGCCAGGCGGTTGGCACGCTCGTTCAGGTCGCGGTAGCTGAGCGCTTCTCCGTCCGCCTCAAGGGCGATCGCCGCGGGCGATTGCGCCGCGCGCAGTTCGACCAGTTCATGCACGAACGAGGCGCCGACCTCGCGCCGGGTGTCATTCCAGGTGCGCAGCACTTCATGGCGCTGGGCGGCGTTCATCACATCGATGCGCGATGCCGGTGTTTGCGGTGCGTGTTCCAGCGCTTCGGCGATCTGTTCGAGCGCCGTATACATATAGTCGCAAATCCGGTCCGCCGGCACCGGCAGCGCGATCAGGGTACTGAGCCGGAAATCGTGTTCCAGGTCGTCGACGCGCAAGCTGAATGGGTAGTTGCTCAGCTCCTGCACCGGCTCCATTGCAATGCCCTCGCCCCAGCAAACCGTATCAAGCCCGACGCCGTGGCGGTAGTTCAGCAGCGACGAAAACAAGGGCGTGCCGTTCGGAAGCGCGCTGCAGCGCTGGGCCAGGGCCAGCGACGCATCTTCGTGCATGACCAGACGGGCCAGGGCCGCGTGGGTGCCGCGCACGCTCTCCACAACACTGGTGTCGCCCAGGCGGATGCGCAGCGGCAGCGTATTGACGAACAGGCCCATGGCACGGCCGGCGTCGGCCCCGCCTTGCATGCGCCCGTACAGGACCGTGCCGAAGACGATGTCGTCACGCCCCGTGCCGCGCGCCAGTACCTGTGCCCATGCCGCGTGAAACAGGCTGGCCGGGCTGACGCCGAGCGCCCTGGCGTGGCCTCGCAGGCGTTGCGACAGGCTTGCGCCGAGCATGCGTTCGGCTTCGCGGATGGTGCTGCCGTCGCCGCGCACGTCGGCCAGGCCGAAAGGCGTGGTCGGCTCGTCGACGTCACCGAGCATGTTGCGGTAAAAGGCTTCGTGCGCGGCCGCCCTGCCCGCCTGGCGCGAACGCGCGATAAAATCGCGGAACGGGGCTGGCGGCGGCAAGGATTGCGCGCCGCCGCCCTGGATGGCGGCCACCTCGCGCAACAGCAGGGCCAGCGTGGCGTGATCGACCACCATGTGGTGCAGCAGCAGCTGCAGCAGCCAGCACTGCCGGTCGGCGTCGAAGGCGGCAAAGGCGCGCATCAGCGGCGCCTGGCGCACATCGAGCCGCAAGCGTCGCGGGTCGGTATGGGCGGCCAGGCCGGCTGCCGCCTCGCCCTGCGCAAACGTGAGTACCTGCACGTCGAGCGGTGCGCTGCGCCAGACCACCTGCACCGGTTCCGCCAACCCTTCCCACACGACGGCGGTGCGCAGCGCGTCATGGCGGACGACGACCTGCTGCAGCGCCTGCACGAAACCGTCCATGCGCTGGCGCGAATCGAAGGACCAGGCGGCCAGCAGCAGATAGGGATCGCCTTCGGTCTGCATCAGGTGGTGAAACAGGATCCCTTCCTGCAGCGGCGCCAGCGGGTAGATATCCTGGATGTTGGCCGCGCCGCCGGGTACCGCCGCGGCGATCCGATCGATCTGTTGCGCGTCAAGTTCGATCAACGGCAGCATGGCGGGGGTGATGCTGGCGCAGCCGGGGGCAATGGCGTTCGGCGCGACCGGCGCGTCGGCGCGGCACCGTTGCCCATGTTCCACCGCCAGGGCCAGGGCGGCGATGGTCGGCTGGGCGAACAAGGTGCGGATATCGGCGGCGAGCGCCTCGGCGCGCATGCGTTCCATCAGTTCGACCGCCAGCAGCGAGTGGCCACCGAGCTCGAAGAAGTGGTCCTCGCGCCCCACCGGCCCGCATTGCAGCAGGTCGGCCCAGATGGCGGCCAGTGCCTGTTCGAGCGGGCCTTGCGGCGCCGCGTACGGGCGCTGCGCAAAGGCGGACGCCCCGGGAGCCGGCAGCAGCTTGCGGTCGATTTTTCCGTTGGGGGTGAGCGGCAGCGCGTCGAGCGGCACGCATGCGGCGGGGACCATGTAGGCCGGCAGCGCGCGCGCGAGCGCAGTGCGCACCGCGCGCGCGTCGGCCGTGCCGGTGATATAGGCCACCAGGCGCGCATCGCCCGGACTATCTTCGCGCGCCAGCACCACCGCTTCGCGCACGCCGGGCTGGCATGCCAGCTGCGCTTCGATTTCGCCAAGTTCGATGCGCAGCCCGCGGATCTTGACCTGGTCGTCGTTGCGGCCCAAAAATTCGATGGTGCCGTCCTCCTGCCAGCGCGCCAGGTCGCCGCTCCTGTACATCCGTGCATCGGGCCCGCCCGCGAACGGGTCGGCCAGGAAGCGCTGCTCGGTCAGGCGCGGCTGGTTCAGGTAGCCGCGCGCCACGCCGGCGCCGCCGATGTACATCTCGCCGGCTATCCCCACCGGAACCGGCTGGCCATGGCGGTCGAGCAGATAGATGCTGGTGTTGGCAATGGGGCGGCCGATGTGGATGACCGCGTCGCCGGCAAGAATGCGGCCGGACGTGGCGACCACGGTGGTTTCGGTCGGCCCGTAGTTGTTCACGAGTTCGAAGTCGATATCGGCGGCGGGCGCCCTGGCCAGGCGGTCGCCGCCGACCAGCAAGGTGCGCAGCGGCCTGGCGGCGCGCGCATCGCGCTTCATGGCGATATCGGCCAGCGCGGTCACCAGGAAGCTGGTGTGCAGGTCCTGCTGGTTCCACCAGTCCAGCAATGCGAGGGGGTCGCCCGCGGCATCGGCCGGCGCCAGCGCCAGTACGGCGCCCATGCACAATGGCGGCCAGACTTCCCAGGTACAGGCGTCGAAGGCGATGCCGGCGGTACTCGAAGCGCGTTCGCCGGGGGCCAGCGGAAACGTTTCGCAGTGCCAGCCGATCAGATTGACCAGGTTGCGGTGTTCGACCATCACGCCTTTCGGCTGCCCGGTGGAGCCGGAGGTATAGATGACGTAGGCCAGGTGCGATGGAGCCAGGCCGCTCATGGCGCGCGCAAGGTCGCCGCAGGGCTGTTCCTGCCACGGCGGCAGCGGCGAGTCGAGTGCGAGTACGGTCATTGAGGCCGTCGGCTCGATGCCGTCCAACAGGCGCGACTGGGTCAGCAACACCGCCGCGCCGCTGTCGGCCAGCATCCAGGCGATGCGCGCTCGCGGATAAGCCGGGTCGAGCGGCACATAGGCGCCGCCGGCCTTGAGCACGGCGAGCATGGCGATGACCATGTCCGCACCGCGCTCCAGGTAGAGGGCAACGGTCGCATCGGGCGCCACTCCCAGGGTGCGCAGGTGGTGCGCCAGCTGGTTGGCGCGCGCGTTGAGGGCGCCGTAGCTCAAGGCGCCGGCGCCGGACTCGATCGCGATGGCATCGGGCGCGCCGTGCGCCTGGCGTTCGACGAGCTGGTGGACGCAGGCGTCTTGCGGGTAGTGGCGCGCGGTGGCGTTGAAGCCGGCGAGCACGCGGCGGCGTTCCGCAGCGCCCAGCAGCGGCAATGCGGACAATGCCGATGGGGTGCCGGCGGCCACTGCCTCGATCACGACGGCAAGCGCGCGTTGCAGCGCCGCGACATACGGGTAGGCCAGTACCTGCCTGTTCCAGTGAAAATCGAGTCGCGTGTCGGCTGCGCCGCCCTGGACGACTACTGCCAGCGCGGCATGTTCCAGGCCGTGGCCGAAGAACGCCAGGCCGTCTTCGCCAGCCTCGGACGCGGCGTCGTCCACGCACAGGACCACGTCGGCCAGGCGCTGCGCCCCATCCGCGCGCCAGGCAAGACGCGAGAGCGGGTAGCGCTCATGCGCCACGCATAGCCCCACTTCGTCCGTTACGCGGCGCATGTTGTGGGCGAAGGTGTCGTCGTCGCGCAATTGAATGGTCACCGGGATGACCGTTGAGAAGCGGCCAAGCGCGCGCTGGTGTTGCCGTTCGAGGCCGATGACGACCGTGCCGTCGGCCGCCTGCATGCGGTCGAACCAGGTGGCGAGCGCCGTCAATAACACATCGGTCAAGGTGCAGGCATGCTCGCTTGCGGTCGCTTCAAGCCGCGCACGCAGCGCCGGCACGATGTGCCACGACACCGTGTTTGCCGCATTGTTGTCGGACGCACGGGCGTGTGGCGCGAACAGCAGAGCTGGCGGTACGGGAAAACGCTCTTGCCAGAAGGCCTGGTCGCGCGCGCAGGCGGCCGAGGCCAGATAGGCGTCGTCCGCGCGCAACTGGTCGAGCAAGGGGTGCGGGGCCGGGGCGAGGAGCTGCCCGGCATCGACAATGGCACGATGGAGCAGCAGCCGGGCGGCGCTGTCGCAAACAAGAGGATGGCAGCGAAATACCCACGTGCCGTCGTGCGGGCCGGACCGCACCAGCAGCAACTCCCAGAGCAGGCTGCCGTCCAGGGCGAAAGGCGCACTCTTCGCCTCTTCTATATAGTGCGCCGCGCGTTGCGCGCTGTCGGCGTGGCCCGACAGATCGACAATACGCAGTGGCGCTTCGGCCGCCGGCAGGATATGCGGAACGGGAATGTCGTCGTCCACGCCGCCCGCCCGGACCAGCACCATGCGCAAGGCATCGTGCTGGTCGAGAAGGCGCTGGAGAACGGCGCGCAGGTCCGACGGATCGCATGGCCGCGTTACCGGACAAACCCATCCGCCGCTGCAGGAACCGCGATCGGCCAGATGCGCCAGGCTGGACCAGACTGCTTCCTGTGCGATCGAAAACCGTGCGGCCAACATGGCTGCGGGATAATCGGTATGCGTGTCTCCACTCGTCCGTTTCATTCCATTCCTCCGAAGTTGATGCTCGGCAGCAAACTGTCTGCCTTTACAATGTCGTTATTAACTTGGGCAAGGCTGAGTACGGGCACCATTCATATCGGATAAGTGGTCGGCGATAATCATGACAAGGCGTGCGGAGCGATTATCGAGAGACGACTCTGCCGCGACCTCGGCGTTGTTAACCGATGCCATTTCCCGTAATTGCATTATATTTATTTTTATTAACTAAAATTGCGGTTTTATGATCGTTGCCACTGCTCCGATGGCTTGCTGGCGTGTCTTTTCCCACCCCGCGCGCGGTGTGCCCCCTGCATGCGCAAGGTGATTGTTTTATTGAAAATTGTTCTTGCTAGGTGTGCCCGGCAAGGGAATCACAGCGGCTACACGTGTGACTGGCCAAGGAAGGCGGCGGATCGGGAAGACGGGTATCTCTGGAGGTTCGATATTTTATAAGCCACGACATAAACTCATATCCTATGCAGGTGCATTGAGAAGCGTAAATATTCGTATTTCCCGGCGGCATAGCTATCAGCTCGCACAGGCAGAACAGTAAAGCAATTATCACGGTTTGTCATTTTCTTTTTTTAATATGCAAATTGCATAAAAATTAATTCAATGAAATGAATATGACGATAAAAAAGAAGTATTTGCCATATATAAAGTGGAATTATCTTTTTACTGAGCAGCATCGATTAAACGCAGGAAATTTTTCTTGTATCCAGGGAGATGGGGAATATGGCATCGGGTCTGAATTGGCTGTGGCCAAGCGCAAGCCAGCGTCGCGCGGGGGCGGTACAGGTATGCCGGCTATTCGCCGGCGGGAACTGGCTGCGCGATGAAGGGCATGTTGGATGTGCGGATGGCGCCAGCCGCATTCGACGATCGGGTCGAACGGGCGGACCCGGGCGCCAGAGGGCACCCGGCTGCGTCACCTGGACGAGGCGCTGCAAGTGGCAGGCAGCCATCCTGAGGTGCAAGGTGGCACGCGCCAGGCCGATGGAGCGCGGTATCGTACCTGCAGGGCGTCACCTGCGCGTCATGCGGCGCTTATTTCGGCTGGCGATTCAAGGTGTCGTCCCCGGAGGCGGGCGCGACATCAGGGAGTTTTCTAATGTCTCGCATCCAGGTACGCCCGCCATCGGCACTCGAGAATATGCGAACGTCCCGATCGATATAAAGCAGTACGGATTTTTTCACGACCATCCTGGTACTTTTCAACGGAGTTTCCGCTAGCAAATCTGTCCAGGTCCGCCCCCCGTCCTTCGAATGCCTGATACGTGAGCTGGTGACAAATGCCCCGCCGACATGACAGAGCGACCATGCTTCATTCTTGTTAAGCATCGCGAAGTCGTGCACGATGGATACAAAGCCGCCGCAGGCATTATCAAGTTTGCTCCAGCTTGCTCCCTCATCGTGAGAAAGGTGGGGCTTCTGAAAAAAGCCGGTGGCATACACTGACTCACCGTTGCTGCCAATCTCTTGAACCTCCTGCGGCACACGGGACACCGTCCATGTCCGTGTCGCCAAATCGAGGGAATGTATTTCCTTGCCCGGAAGGATCAAAAGATACTTCCCATTGTGAATCGCGGCCCGGCTTGGCATATTTACATGCGGTAGAATGCCCATCCCCTGCAGATTTGCAAGTTCACCCCATCGGCTACCGGGAGCGTTCATTCGACTGTGCAAAGATATTTTTCCCTGAGCAACACTCATCACGAACAGTTCCCCATTGACTTCGGTCACATGCGCGACCAGGCCGTTCTCAATCGGGATGTCCACATCCACCCAAGTAAGACCGCCGTCTGTCGACTGCTTGAGCATGCCCTCTTCCCCGCCCACCGTGATGTGCATGCGGCTTCTCGCATACAGGGCAGTGATCTCGCGCGGGTCATCCAGGTCGATATTGCTCCACTCACCCGACCTGCTACGCAACAGCAATTGCCCCAGATTGCTACCGACGAGTAGCTCGCCGTCCGGCAATTCCTGGGCTGCATTCAAAGAGTAAGTGCTCGTTTTGGAAAGCATGACACGGAGTGCGGGATCCTTCGCATCTTCCCAGGCAATGCGTTTTTCGGTCTCGGCCATCTGGTTGACCATGCTTCCAATCAGCGCCCCGGCTATACCGTACTGCAAGGACATCGGGATTGCCTGGCCGGAAGCACCCACGCCTGGCGTCGCGACTTTGCGCCATCCGATCACTGTGGTGTCGCTGAGGTCTTTCGCCAGCGCTGGAAATTCCTTTGACAGGGTACGGGCGAGATCGACCTGTTTATCATAAGTAACGAAAGTCGCCTTTCCTTCGCCGATCGGCTGGTAGATCAGCGTTCCCAGGTTGGTCAATGCCCCCGGCCGTACCGCGAAGTCGAACCCCGGCCCTATCTCGGGCTTACTTTGCAGGCCAACGATGCGTTGCAAGCGATAATTTCCTTCAGGAAGATAGCCGGCGAAGATCTTCGATGTATGCCGGCTATGCGACACCTTCAGTTCCAGCTTGAATTCCTTGTCCATACCCGAAAGGACACTGAGGTGTGTCCAGCTATGAGCTTGCGTATCTGGCGTGTTGGCAAACACACGGATCGCCACGAATCCTTGATGCTGAGAGACATTATTTCCCCCTTCCGTTGCGGCGGCAGAAGCCGAGGCGCAACAAGCGGCCAACCACAGCAATGCGATCAGTTGTTTCATTCTGTTCTTTCTTTCAGTAGTCGTCGCTGACAAACCCAAGACCAACACATGCGGCCAGGTCAAGAATACTCCTGGCTATCGGTGGCGCATTTACCGATAAAACTTGACCCGCGTTCATGGTTTCCGTGATGAAAGTAAAGCTGCCTCGATTGATGACCGCGACATGCATCCAACATCCGGCTCGCCCAGAAATGTTTTCCGTACTTTTTCCGTACACAATGAAAAAGGGGCTGACGATCTCTCGCAAGCCCTTGATTTCATTAACATCCTTGATTGGCAGTGCATGTTTCGAATGTATCGCCGCGGTAAGAATAGAACATCCCACAATGCTCCGCCATAGGAACGGGTAGTCGTTTCAAGCTCTCATGGTTAATGCAGAGCACGCTATCATCACATACGGATACCCCATTTCCCCCAAATTGTGAGGCTCGGCGTCCACACGGGGGCTGATGGTCTCGCAGGAACATGCGGCGACGCCGATCGCTATCATTGTCGACATCGTGATGTTGCGCGCGCTGTGCGCCACTATTTTCAAAGCGCGACCCAGGCGCTAACCCGAGTGCGGTATGTAAACGACACCCTGAGAGATTGGGGCGGATGGAATGGTCACAGCAGCGTGCGCGGGCGCGTGAAATCATGGCTCGACCGCAGCGGATGCCGAGGCAATCGAGGCGGTCGGGTCAGGGCCGCTTCAACTGGCCGATGACGCTCGCCACTTTCGTCGTGATCACGTCGATTGCCGGGCCATTAGCGCCGTGAGGCAAAATGACGTCGGCGTGACGCTTGGTCGGCTCGATGAACTGCTTGTGCATCGGCCGCACTGTTTCCAGGTACTGGCCGACCACGCTTTCAACCGAACGGCCACGTTCGGTAATATCCCTTTGCATGCGGCGGATGAAGCGGACATCGGGAGCGGTGTCGACGAAGATCTTCAGCGACATCATTTTGCGCAGGTCCGCGTCATACAAGGCAAACAGGCCTTCGATCACGATGACCGGGGCAGGTTTGACTGGAATGGTTTTGTCGGAGCGGTTGTCGATCGTGAAGTCGTACTCCGGCATCTCGATCGGCTCGCCATTACGCAAGGCCTGGATGTGCTGTACCAGCAGTGGCCAGTCGAATGCCTGCGGATGGTCGTAATTCTGCTTGCGGCGCACTTCGGGAGTGAGATCGGTTTGGTCGCAGTAGTAGTCGTCCTGCATCACGACCGACACCATATCGGCACCGAACGAAGCCAGTACTTGCTGGGTCACCGTTGACTTGCCACTGCCGCTTCCGCCAGCGACACCAATGACAAACGGAGGGGAAGAAATCTTGTTCATCCCCGAATGATACCGGAGCGGCGCTCGAACTGACAGGGTAAAGGGCTGAAGCTGGCTCATTATGTTTCAAAAGACAGCCTTTGACAGCAGGAGGACAAGACCTGTTGGGCAGCGGAATGTCGCAGGTTTTGCTTATTTGTCGTAGTTCTGACTTGATCTGACAAAGGCCTTGCCACAGCAATTGACGGGAACCCGGCCCCGGCATGGATGAGTCTGCAAATGCATGGACGCTGGAGGACGCCGACTTTTGGCAGTACGAACTTCCTCCCGCATCTTGATTGAATCGCTGGGCACGGACCGGCTGATCGCCTGCAGCGCACCCGCAGGACGGCATCCACGTGATGGACGACTCGATCGCTGAGCGTTCGCCATTGCCGTATGGGCGCTGTCTCGGGCAACCGAAGGCGCCCGCGGGTATGGCTTACCGGCCGGTCATGCGGGCGCCACGGCGGCGCGTGCAGCGCGTTGCTAGGTCTTGCTGCAGCTTAGGCGCACGGAGGCAAACTCATCGAAAAATCCCAGCTTCCTACTGATGTCCGGAACTTTCTGTCCAGGCTTGAACTGCGCGACCTGATCGCGGAATTGCTCGTTGTCGAACACCGTCATGGTGGCCTTGGGCCCCAGTTCGACGCTGTCGACCCTGTCGTCCCAGTTCAGGCCGAACGGGCCGCTCATGTCGGCAATCGAAACCGGTCCGGTCAGGGTCAGCGTGTCGCCGCTGTAGTCAGTGCCGGAATAGACCCGGGCCCAGCAGCCGGATTTCATGGCATTTTCTCTCGGGGCCACGTCGACAGGCACCAGCATGAATACCGTGGCCGGCACCGATGCCCGGCCTGCCGCAGCGCCTTTTTGCCCCTGGCCGGTGGCCCCGGCAGTGCCGCCTTGTGCAGTCGCGCCCGTCTGTTTTCCGGTGTCGCCCGCCTGGCCCGTCCCGACCATGCCGTCGGCCATGCCGAGTGCGGGGACGGCTGCCAGCATGGCCAGCATGGTGAATCGACAGATGTGTTTTGCGTACATGATGTCCTCCGATATGAATGTGAATGCGGTGTCCGGCAACTCCATGGATGCTGCTGGCACCTTGGCGTTGGACGACGATCTTGCCTATCTAGTTCCAAGGCAGGCTGGGCAAGAAGGACGCGGCGCCCGGCACGCATCAGGTTTGAGTTATCTCAAACGCAGGCCAATCGGACCGCTGCACGTTTGGCGCGCACCTGTCCCAGGCCGCGCAAGGCCCTATGCTCATCGCGTGTGTGCAAAATCCGACACCCCGGCGCCTGAGTCCACCGTTTCATCGTGGCGGCGCGTGCGGCTCACCGCTTTCAGGAAAAACTGGCATGTCCATGGCAAGCACGTCGTTCAACCCTCGGCCGCTCCCGCTGGCCCAATGGTGCGCGGGCATCTCGATGGCCGCCGTCGCGGCATGGGCGGGGGCCGCATACGAGGTCGAACTGGCCGCGCCCGCGCCGCTGAAGGAGTTGCTGTCCGAGCACCTCGACCTGGTTCGCTACCGCGACCGCGACGATATCAACCCGCAGCTGCTCGCCTTCATGATCGACGCGGCCCCCGCACAGGTACGCCAACTGGCCGCGACCGAGGGCTATTTTTCACCGCGGACCTCGGTCACGCGCGAGCGCCGCGGCGCCACCGACACCATCAACCTGACAGTGCAACCGGGGCCGCGCACGCTTGTCGCCAGCGTGGACCTCGCCGTGCGCGGCCCTGCGGCCGAGCGCTCCCCGGACCAGGTAGCGCGGCTGCATCGCCACTGGAGCCTGCCGCCCGGCACCCCTTTCAGGCAGCCGGCCTGGGCCGACGCCAAGCAGGACGCCCTGCGCACGCTGCGCCAGCGCCGCTACGCGGCCGCCCGCATTGCCGGCTCCCGGGCGGCGATCAACGCCGATGAGCATCAGGCACGCCTGCATGTCACCTACGACAGCGGCCCGCCCTTCACCTTCGGCGCGGTCACGGTCAGCGGCGCCGTCCGCTACCCGGAAACCATCGTCGCCAATGTCAACCCCTTGCGCGTGGGCGAGCAATACAGCGCGGCACGCCTGATCGAATTTCAACGCCAGTTGCTGCGCCTGCCCTACTACAGCAACGTCGTCATCGACATGGAGCGCGACCCGGCCGCCGCCCAGGGCGCGCCGGTGCACGTCCGGGTGAGCGAATTTCCCCTGCAACGGATTCGCGGCGGCATCGGATACACGACCGATACCGGCGCCAGCGTGTCGGCGCGCCATTCCCACAACAGCGTGCTGCGTCCGGCGCTGGTGCTCGACACCGAGCTGATCGTCGAGCAACGGCGCCAGCTGGGCCGCCTGGAACTGGCGCTGGCGCCGCGCCCCGGCGGCTTTGTCGACAGCGCGCGCCTGTCGGCCGAACGCACCCGGCTCGAAGGCATCGACCAGCGCTCGCGGCGCGCCGGGGTGCAGCGCGCGCGCCACGGCGAGCGGCGCGACACCTTGTACGCCCTGACCTATTACCGCGACCGCCTTGAGCGCCTCAATCAAGCGCCCCTGCCGGCCGACGTCATCATCGAACCGGGCGACCACCAGGCCAGCGTCGCCTCGGTCGAGAAGACCTGGCGCCAGGTCGATGACCTTGTTTTTCCCCGCTCGGGGTACGTCATGTCGGCCCACGCCGGGGCCGCGCTGAAAGGGTTGCTGACCGATCAGAGCTTCGTGCGCGGCTATCTCCGGGTCCAGGCGTACCGCCCGCTGCGCCCGCGCGACCTGGTCTTGCTGCGCGCCGAACTCGGCCTGCTCGCCACCAAAGGCGGCAACGGCGCCATTCCCGCCTCGCTGCTGTTTCGTGGCGGGGGAACCGATTCGGTGCGCGGCTACGCGTATCAAAGCATCGGCAACCTGCGCGAGGGCACGGTCTACCCTGCCCGCTCCTTGCTCACCGCCAGCGCCGAATACCAGTACTGGTTTCGCCCCAGCTGGGGCGCGGCCCTGTTCTACGACACCGGCATGGCCGCCGACCGCTGGCGCGAGCGCAGCTGGTTCCACGGCGCCGGCGCCGGCGTGCGCTGGCGCACGCCTGTCGGCAGGGTGCGCGCCGACCTGGCATACGGCTTTCGCGACCGCCAGCTGCGCCCGCACCTGTCGCTGGGCGTGGCGTTTTAGGGGGCGGCCATGACCTCCTCCACCAGGCATCGATGGCCCAGGGCCGGCCGCGCGGCGCTGTGGCTGGCGGCCGCGCTGGGCGCGATATTGCTGCTGCTGGCCGCGGCGGGGCTGTTCCTTCTCACCACCGAAAGCGGCGCACGCCTGGCATGGCGCAGCGCGGTGCAGCACGTCCCCGGAAAACTGTCGGGCCAGCTTGTGGGCGGCACGCTCGATCGCGGCCTGGCGCTGCGCAACGTCGTGTACGCCGACAAGGGATTGCGCATCGCCATCGACCGCCTCGAAACACGGTGGGAACTGCTGCGCGGCCCGCTGGCCCTGCACGTCGTCTACGCGCGCGCCGGCCGCGTCGACCTGAGCATGGCGGGCGGCGACCGGCGCCCGCCTGCGCTCCCGGCGCGGCTGACCCTGCCGTTGGCGTTGCGGGTCGATCTGGTAACGCTCGATCTGCTGGCGCTGCACCGTGATGAAGCAACCGGGCAGATTGCCGACGTCAGGCTGCACGGCGGCTCGACCGGGGTCTTGCACACACTGATGCTCGACAGCGCCACCACGGCCTACGGCAAGGCATCGGCCACGCTCACCCTGAACGGCTTGCCACCGTTTGCCGTGACCGGCGGCGCCCTCCTCGGCGCTGCCCACGCCGGCAAGCCCTACCGTGTCAACGCCGCCCTGGAAGGCACGCTGGCCGCGCCGGATCTCCGGCTGCGTGTGGATGGCGCGCAACTGGACGCCGAGGCGCAGATTGTGCTGGCCCCGTTTTCGGCCCGGACGCTCAGGAGCGTGCAAGCGAACGTGCGCCGTCTCGATCCCTCCCGGATCCGGCCGCAATGGCCGCGGGCCGACATCTCGGCGCACATATCGCTGGGGCCGGCCGGCACGGCCGCCGCCAGCGGCAACGCCGGCCTGGCCGGCAGCGTGCGCCTGGACAACCGCCAGGCCGGCGCGCTCGATCACGGTCTGATCCCGATCACCGGGGCGCGCGCCACGCTCGCCATCGGCGCCGATCGCAGCGTCATCTCCCTGACCGAGGCACGCCTGAGCGGCGGCGCACGGTTGACAGGAAGCGCCACGCTCGATCAGCGCGGCCATGGACCGTTGCGCCTGCAGGTGCGAGAGCTCGACCTGCGGGAAATCCACACCGGCCTGACCGCCACCAGCCTGGCCGGCACGCTGCAGGCGCAATTGCGCGAGAAGACCCAGCTGGCCGAACTGGCGCTGAGCCAGGCCACGCTCAGGATCGGCGCCGAGCTGCTTGTCACCGCAACTGCTGTCGAACTGCGCAAGGCGCAGCTAAGCACGGGAAAATCCCGTCTCGATCTGGCCGGCACGCTCGAGCGCGGGGAGCGGCGGGCGTTTACCGCCAGCGCCAGCCTGGCCAACTTCGACCCGCAGGCAGTGTGGTTCGCATTGGCGCCGCGCGAATCGCGCACGGCGGCGAAGGATGTGCCGGCGGCACGCGTCAACGCCGACTTGCGCGTGGCCGGACACATGGCGCCGCAACTGGCGGCACGCCTGACCTTCCGCCTCGCCGACAGCCGCTACGGTGGCTTGCCGATGCGTGGCGCCGGGTCGCTGACCCTGGCCCCGGCAGGGCGCATCGGCGGCGATGCCCGCATCGAGATTGCCGGCAATGTTGCCAAAGTAAGCGGATGGCTCGGCCGGCCGGACGACACGCTTCGCTTCGCGATCGACGCACCGTCGCTGCACCGGCTTGGATACGGCGTTGGCGGCGCCCTGGACGCGAGCGGCACCATCGGCGGCGCACTGCGCGATCCGCTCATCGATGCCCGCCTGACCGGCCGCGCGCTCGCTGTCGGACCGTATCGCGCGGCGCGCATCAACGCGCGCGCACGCGGCCTGAGCCTGTCGCAATGGCGCGCGCGCCAGCCGGTTTCGCTGGTGCTCGATGGCCAGGGCATACGCAGCGCCAACGCCGCCATCGGCACGGCCTCGGCGCGCATCGAGGGCAGCTATGGCAAGCACACCGTCGCGGCGCGCATCGAGGGCAAGGTGGGGGGGCAGCCGGTGCGGCTCACGCTGCGCGGGCACGGCGGACTCGGGCATGGCCCGCAAGGACCGGTATGGAACGGACTGATCACCGCTGTCGACAACGCCACGGCACCACGCATCCGGCTCGCCGCTCCCGTCGCGCTGACGCTCGCCCCGCGCCGCATCGCGCTCGGCGCATTGCGCCTGCGGGTTGCCGGCGCCACCGTCAAGATCGATGAATTCCTGCTTGCCGACGCGCGCCTGCGCACCGCCGGATCGGTCAGCGGCCTCCATCTGGGCCATCTGCTGGCCTTGCGCGAACAGTTCACCGGCCAGCGTGCCCCCGTGTCGAGCGACATGCTGCTCGACGGCCGATGGGCGCTCGCATGGAGCGCCGCCGACAGCGAGGGCATGTTGCGCGTGCAACGGGTCGGCGGCGACGTGCGCACCGGCGCCGGCGTGGCGCTGGGGGTCGACGCATTGACGCTCGAGGCACGGCTGCGGGATGACCGCCTGGCGCTGGCCGCCACGCTCGGAACCCGGCGTTACGGCAGTCTCGCCGGCGAGGGGCAGGTCCTGCTGCGGCGCGCGCCCGGCCAGCTCGCGCCGCTTCCCGGCTCGCCCGTCAGCGGCACGCTGCGCGCGGCGCTGCCGCAACTGCAATCCTTCGCCGCGCTCGCGGGGCCCCGGATCCGGATCTCGGGCAGCGCCCGGGCGGCGCTGACCATCGGCGGAACGCTGGCCGATATCCGCCTCGGTGGCAGCGTGACGGCGCAAGCGCTGGGCCTGACGCTGTTCGACTACGGACTGCGCCTGCGCGATGGCAGCGTGCGCCTGACGCTGGCCGACGATATCGTGCGCATCGACCGCGCGGTATTTTACGGCGGCAACGGCACGCTGGTGGCGACGGGCAGTTTCGGGCTCGACGGGCAGGCCGCGGGCCCCGGCCTGCTCCTCGTTGCGCGGAAGCTGCAGGTACTGGGCGGACCGGACGGCTCGCTCATCCTGTCCGGAACGGCCGGCGTCGAGCGCGACGGTGCCGCCACGCGCATCGACGGCGCTGTCGTTGTCGACAGCGCCCGCATGCGCTTTCCCGACGTGGCCGCACCCAGGCTGGGCGACGACGTCGTCGTCACGCGCGCCGGCCAGGTCGAGCGTGCCGGGCCGTCCCCGCCGTGGGCCGGGCCGGCTGCCCGGCTCGGCCCATGGATCGTCCTCAGGATCGGCCTCGGGGACGACTTTCGCTTTACCGGCGGCGGCGCCGACATGCTGCTCGCCGGCCAGCTGACCGTCAGGCGCACGCCGGCCGCGCCATTGAGCGTCAACGGCACCGTTCGGGTGGTCGAGGGCAGCTACGAGGCCTTCGGCACCGAACTGGCAATCGAGCGGGGCATCATTAATTTCCAGGGGCCACCGGATAACCCCAGCGTCAACATCCATGCCTTTCGCCGCGGCGACGAGATCGAAACCGGGGTCGTCGTGACCGGTACGGTGCAGCAGCCGCGCGTGCAGCTCGTCTCGGAACCGGACGTGAGCGAGGCCGAGAAATTGTCCTGGCTCGTCTTCGGCCGCGGCGGCGGCGGCGGCGCGGGCCAGGCCGGTGCCGCTGCCCAGGCCGCGGGCATCGGACTGTTAAACCGCTTCATCGGCACGCCGGCAGCGTCCGGCCTTGGTCTCGACGAGTTCGGAATAGGATCGAGTTCCCTCGGCGCCCAGGGCGGCCAGGTGATAAATATCGGCAAGGAAATATCTGACCGGCTGTATCTCGCTTACGAACAAAGCATCACCGGCGGCGGCGGCGTCCTCATGCTAACGTACGAACTGAGCCAGTTCTGGTCCGCCGTGCTGTACGGCGGCACGGTATCGGGACTGGAGCTGTCCTACAGCCGCCGATTTGACCGTCTTGGGCGCAAGCCGGCCATCCGGCCCCCACCTTAACGCCTCGAAGAAGGAGCAACATGCACATCACCTCCTGGACATTCGCCCTGGCCTTGCTGGCACTGCCCGCGACATCATGGTCCCAGGCACATGAGCAGCAATTCGGCGCTTATACCCTGCATAGCAGTACCGTCGGCTCGGAAAACCTGTCGCCCCGGACCGCACGCGAACATGGTATCGAACGCTCTCCCACGCGTGCGGTCCTCAATGTCACGCTATCGAAAGACAAGCAGACCATCCCGGCGCAGGTCGACGTCAGCGCACGCAGCCTCACCGGACAGACCCGCCAGATCGGCATGCAAGAAACCAGGACCGGAAACGACGTGTCGTACACGGGGAGCTATGAGTTCGACCATGGCGAAGTGCTCGACTTCACCATCCACGCCACGCCCCGCGGCAGCGACAAGGTGCTGAGCATGGCCTACCGCGAACGCATGTGGGGACCGGGAGACCTTCCCGAGCCTGCCCCGCGCCAGGGTGTGCCTGACTGAATCGACGAGAAAGCCGCAATTGTCCCGTCATTCGCGCGAGCGGCGCGCCATCGAACCGCCGGGTCCGATATTCTGGTGTTGAGCAGAAGCGACGGCTTTCCCATATCGACCCGGCCAGAACGCATGAAGATACAGCGCGCCCGCAATCTGGTGCTGACCATCGCCGCAACCATGTTGTCGGCGTTGCTGATCCTCAATTTCAGCATCGGCGATAAACAGATCGACCGGCGTTTTGAACGGCTGTACTCGGTAAGCGATCCCCAGTTCCGCCGTACTATGGGCGTCATTCTCGGTCCGTCACTCGATCCGGGCAACAAGGTGCAGCAGCTTGTCAACGGTGAGCAGATATTTCCCGCGATGCTGGCGGCCATCCGCGGCGCACGTAAAACCATTACCTTCGAAACCTACATTTTTTGGTCGGGATCGATCGGCAGGGAATTCGTCGACGCGCTGACCGAACGGGCTCGCCATGGCGTGCGGGTGCACGTCCTGCTGGACTGGATAGGCGGCAAACTCGACGACAGCCAGCTTGAACATCTGCAGAAAAATGGCGTGGATGTACGCCGTTACAATTCGCCGCGCTGGAATAACCTCCATTTGCTCAACAACCGCACCCACCGCAAATTGCTGGTGGTCGACGGCATGACGGGCTTTACCGGCGGCGTCGGCATTGCCGACCAGTGGCGGGGCGATGGCAAACACCCCGCTCAATGGCGCGACACGCATTTTCAGGTCGAGGGGCCGGTGGTCGGCCAGATGCAGTCGGCGTTTATCGATAACTGGATGCAGGCGACCGGCGAAGTGCTGCACGGCGAAGCCTATCTCCCGGAACTGCCGCCTGTCGGGCCGCAGCATGCCCAGGTGTTTACCAGTTCCCCGGGCGGAGGCTCCGAAAGCATGCAGCTGATGTATCTGCTCTCCATCACCAGCGCCGCTGACACCATACGCCTGTCGGCATCCTATTTTGTTCCCGACACGGTCGCCGTCAACACCCTGGTGGCCGCGGCGCGGCGCGGTGTCAAGGTACAGATCATCTTGCCCGGGCAGCATCAGGACTGGGATATCGTCCGGCGCGCTTCACGCGCCACCTGGGGGCCCTTGCTGCGCGCCGGCGCCGAGATCTACGAGTACACGCCAAGCATGTACCACGTCAAGGTGATGATCATCGACGACACCTGGGTTTCGGTCGGCTCGACCAATTTCGACGCGCGTTCGTTCGCCATCAATGACGAGGCGAACCTGAATATTTACGACGCCGGGTTTGCCGGGCGCCAGGTCGACATTTTCCTGGAAGACCTGCGCCGTTCGCATCGCGTCACGCTGCACGAATGGGAGTCTCGCGGCCTCGCCGACAAGGCCCTCGATGCCGGCGCCTCGTTGATCAGCTCCCAGCTATGAGCGCAGGCGTCGATCGCACAGGCGCCCGGGTGCCCTGCGTTATCGCGCTACCTGCCTTGCAGCGCCACCTGGTCCGCCACGTAGGCCAGCATCCACGTTTCGCGCTCGATGGATGAGCCCATGCTCGCTGGCCTGGCGCCCAGCACTTGCCTGTTGTGCTCGATGGCGGCGTCGATGCCTATCCAGCGCGGGACCATGCCATTGGCAAGCTCATACGCTTCAGGTGACGCCTCCCCCAATTCGCCCTCGACGCAGCACAGATAAAAGTGAGAACGCATGAACAGGGTGTCGTCGCCACCCTTCAGGGGCGGACGGTACTCGTCCAGGTAGCCGAGGTAGCCCTCGATGCTCACGTTCGCCGCGCCCGTTTCCTCGATCAGCTCGCGGCGCAGGCCGCTGACCGGATCCTCGCCGGGAGACAGCCCGCCACCGGGGAAGCTGTAGTCGTCGTAGCGGCGGGTGTACAGCAGTAAAATTGCGCTTGCGCGCATGATGACTGCACGCACGGCCTGCCGTTCGAACAGGGTGCCGCCAGGCCTGGCCCCTGGATGGGTGAGTGTATGAAGCAGTGTCATGCAGGCCTCCTGGCGCATCGGTACAGTGGGAATGGAAAATGAACGTGGCAATTCGCTGGTCTTGCTGCCGCGAATCAGCGACCTGAGCGGTGAATCCGAAGACGCTCCCGTCACCGGCAGGTCGATGCCGCCCGCTTGCACGGCGCGCGGGATAGCGTACACGTGCCAGCTGACGTGGGTCAGCTCCGGCAACTGAGCCATGAAGATAAGGATGGCCAATGCGTTGACCAAGCCGGTAATGACCGGGCGCGACACGAAGCGCATCAGCACGCCGAGCCTGAGCCAGCCGGCCAGTACCTGCAGCAGTCCCGTGAGAACGGTCGCGGCCAGCAGATACTGAAGCCCGTGTCTTGACCAGGGTAAGCATCAGGAGCGCCATCGCGCCCGCTGCCGCCGAGATCATGGCGGGACGGCTGCCGGCGAAGGCGGTAACCATTGCAATGCCGTAAGCCTGGCGCGAGTGATGTGTGACTGTGGCTGGCTCGCAGCGAGAGCGATGGCTTGCAAGGCTCTGGCTCCGCTTGATTGCTTGATAATTTCGTTCGATTATACAATATTGAACCGGCCTTGGACCTCAGCGCATCGATGCGACACCTCAATGCAACGCAGCGCCGCCCCGATCCAGCACAGGCCGAATGCAATCAGCCACCACCATTGGTGGTTCACGCCGCGAACCAGCGCATGCCTGTGCGGGTTCTGCTTGTCGACATACACCTCGATCGGCTGGCCCGAGGCATACGGCCTGCTGAGCTCAATGGCATTCGCACGGCTCGTCACCCTCCCGCTCAGGCTGCGCGAGCCGCGGCGTACCACACCGCCGAAGACATATAGATAGTGCAGCTCGGAAAAAAGTAGACGGTCTTGGGGTTGCCGGGGCGGCCGCCGGTCATCGAAATGGATACCTCGCTTACTGTGCCGGCGACCGGATGCCAATGCGCGGTAGCCCTGCCCTTGAGCAGGCAACGGACACCGACGGCAGTGATAGCAAGCCCGACCACGGCAGGCACGATATGTATCATGGAAAACAATGAAGAGTGTGAAAAGACAGGCATCCATGCCCGGCGTGTTCTCGCTGCCAATATAGCATCGTTTCCCGGATCGGCCTTCCATGCCTGCGCCGGCGCTGGCCGCCAACCTGCCTGGCGAATCGCGCAACAGCATGGCCAGCGCCTTGCCGTTCACTGTTGCATGCGATACGCGGCCAGCGCCGCCTCAGCGCGGCTTTACCTCGCCCGCATCCTGCGGAAACAGGCGCGCCAGGCGCTTTTCGATCTCACGGATGTCGGTGCCGGTATCGCGCACATTGTCCCAGATGCTGTGATCGAGCCGCATCTTGTGGTTCATCGCGCTGATCAGCGGCAGCAGCGACTGCTCGTAGCTTTCCGCCAGGCGCAGCACCGCTTCCTGCAGCGCCATCTGTTCCGGCACCGTCACATGCACGGCCGGATTGATGCGCTGGCCCAGCGCCGCGATCTGCAAGCCGATCTCGGACAAGGTATTGGCCATCCGGGTGGCGCCGTCGGCATCGGTGCCGCCCTGCTTGCGCAGGCGCACGAAATCATCCACCAGCGCGGCCCAGCGCTGCTGTTCTCCGGCATCCGGCTGGCCCAGCAGGTGCGCCAGCTTGAGCAGATTCTCTTCGGCGCCGGCGGTCAGCGTCTGCGCTTCGCCACGGTAGTGGTCGCGCAACAGGGCGTCGAGCTCGGCATCGTTCATCAAGGCCGAGACCTTGGGCGCGAGCTTGCTCATGTTGCGGTAGCTGCCCTGCAGCCTGAACGGCGGCTCCATGCGGTAGGCATCGTCCTGGGCGGCCGAGGCGATGTACGTCCGGTTCACGGCCAGCAAGGCATCGCGCACCTTGAACAGGCGCCGCAGCAGATTGCCGATCTCGGCCAGTTCGGCGCTGGTATAGGCATGCGACAGCTCGCCCGGCGCCACCGCTTCGCCCTGCGCCATGCGGATCAGGCGCACCACATCGGCCGGGTCGCGCGACGCCAGCGGCTGCAGGTCGGGATGGGCCACCAGTGCGTTCTCGATATAGGATTGCGCGAACACTTCCTCGCGCCCGCTCAGCACGTCGCCCAGGTTATAGATGTCGGCGCGGTTGGCCAGCATGTCGGGGATCTTGAACACATCGCCCGATTCGGTGTACGGATTGCCGGCCATGACGATGGCAAAGCGCTTGCCGCGCAGGTCGTAGCTGCGGCTCTCGCCCCGCCACACACCCTCGATGCGGCGCGTGCCGTCGGCCAGCGCGATGAACTTTTGCAGGAATTCGGGATGGGTATGCTGGATATCGTCGAGATACAGCATGACGTTGTTGCCCATCGCCAACCCCAGGTTGAGCTTCTCCAGTTCCATGCGCGCCGCGCTGTTGGTCGCCTCGGCCGGGTCGAGCGAGGTCACGCCATGGCCCAGCACCGGACAGTTGATGCGCACGAAAATCATGCCGAGGCGATCGGCCAGGTATTCCATCAGGGTCGTCTTGCCGTAACCGGGCGGGGAAATGAGCAGCAGCATGCCCATCGAATCGGTGCGGCGCTGCTCGCCGGCCGCGCCGATCTGCTTGGCCAGGTTCTCGCCCACCAGCGGCAGATAAACGTCGTCGATCAGGCGGTTGCGCACGAAACTCGACAGCGGCTTGGCCTGGAACTGGTCCAGCCGCAGGCGCGCTTTTTCCTCCTGCACCAGGCTCTGGCGCAATTGCTGCAACTGCTGGCAGGCCGGCACGATCACGCCGCTGTGGTACGCCAGCCGGCGCAGGAAGTCGTTCAGTTGCAGCGTCATGCCCTGCCCGCTCACGCGCGCATGCTCGCCCAGCAAGCCGTCGACCTGCGCGGCCAGTTCGGCCGGCTGCACCCGGCGCGGGAGCGAACACAGCAGACTGGCCGCCGCTTCCGGCAGCATCGTCAGGTCGTGTTGTTCCTGCAGCATGAAGCCGTACAGCCATTCGGTCGCCAGTTGCCAGCGCGCGCGCCAGCCCAGTGTGGTGTTGGTCCACGGCTGGGCAATGCCATGCCGCTCCAGGTGCTGCAGCAAGCCCTGCGCCAGGTCGGCGCCGGCACGGCTGGCCACCCAGGCGTGCGGCGCTGCGCGGTTGGGATCGCCACCCTGGGCGCCCAGCTCGGCCAGCAGATAGGCGCCGCCCTGCTCCAGCAAGGCGGACGCGGTCTCGCTCGCGCTGTCGCGCCAGGCACCCAGGTCGAGCTGCTGCTGCACCAGGAACTCGTGCAGCGACAACGCGAACTGGGCCGCGACCTGCCGGCCCATGCGTTCATTGCCGAACTGGACGCGCATCAATTCGGCCTGCCCGGCCTGATGCGTGACCAGCTGCGCGAGCGGGTGCAGGTCCGGCGTGTCTTGCAGGTGTTGCCAGTAGAGCACGGCCAGCGCGCGCGCCAGCGGGCTGTAACGCAACAACGCAGCGTCTTCCAGCATCGGCAGCAGGCGCCGCAAGATCAGGCTGGCATCGTGGTCGTGGATGCCTTTCTGGTAGCCTTCGTGAAAGCGCGGGGCGGCGAAGCGGCGTACGTGTTCTTCCAGCAGCGGGCTGTCCGGATCGCGCGCCGCCTGCACCAGGCTGGCCCAATCCAATTCGGCACCGCCTTGCTGCGCCGCCAGCACCACTTGCCAGGCCAGGTATTCGGCGCGGTAGACCAGCGCGCTTTCCGACAGTGTTTCGACGCTCCAGTAGGCTTGCAAGGCGTCGAGCCGGGCATCCTCGAGCGGCAGGAAATAATCGGTGCCGGCCAGATGGTAGGCCGGGCGAGCGTGCCAGGTAACGATGGCCAGGTCGAGCACCTGCTGGTTGACCGTGAAAGCATGGCTTCCCAGGCGGATGGTGTTGCCGGTGACTAGCTCGTTGCGGTCGCGCAGGGTACGCTGGCCCTGCTCGCGCAGCGCCTTGAGCTGCCCGGCCAGGTCGTCCGCCCCGACCGCGGCGCCCAGCTTGCGCAGTTCGGCGATGCTGGCGCGCAGCTTGTTAAGCAGGGCGTCCGAGGCGAAATAGGCTTCCAGCTGGGCGCTCTCGCCCAGTTGCGCCAGCCGCTTGGGCACCCCGGCCAGGATGCGCCGCGCCGCGTCCATGATGGCTTGCACGCGCCGCGCGCGGCCATCGAGCAGGGCTTGCTTGCGCCCTTCCAGCGCCTCGTAGACCGCTTCGCGCTTGTGGGCGATCTCGGCCAGATAGTCTTCCTGTTCGGCGAACTTGCCCTCCAGGTCTTCCAGCTGGGCCAGCAGGCGGGTCAGCAGATCGTCGCAGCGCTCGGGCGTGTCGGCCTGCTCCAGCGCGCTGTCGACCGACTGGCCGAACAGCTGGAACTGGGCGGCGAATTCGGCCGCCGACTCGCCCTGCGAGAGCGCCTTGCGCTTGTGGCGCGCCTGCGCGCGCAGCTTGTTGACGTCGGCATAGATGGCCGAGATGGTGCTCAGTATGCGGGTGCGCAAGGTGGCGTCGCCCAGCCCGAGGGTGGCGAGCAGCTCGGTCAGGCCGTCCAGGCTGGCGGCACTGCGCTCGAGCGTGTCGTGCAAGGGCGCCAATTGCGCCGTCGTGTGCATCGTTTCGAGCTCGGCGCGCTGGGCCGCCAGCGCGCCGGTGAGCGGGTCGAAGGCATTGTCCTGGGCCAGGAATTGCACGGTCTTGTCGGCCACGCGCGCTTCTTCGGCGGCCAGCTCGGCGTCGAGCTCGTCGAGCCGCGCCACATCCATGTAGCGCTGTTCCCTCAGGCTGGCCAGGCGGCCGCGGCCGAGCCGGATGGCATCGAGCGCGTCGATGAAGTCGGTCGGCGACTGCCACAGCCGGCTGGCGGTATCGGTCAGTAACTGGCGCTGGGCCAGGGCGCTCTGCGAAAGAAGCGCGGCCGCGGCCCGCCGCACCGCCGCCACCTTGTCGAATTCGTCGAGCGTGGCGCTGGCCACGGCCATCATGGCCTGCACTTCGCTGGCGGCGTCGTGCGCCTGCGGCGCGCCCAGCCAGTGGAAGGCGTCGCCGATGCGGCGGCACTGGCGCACCAGGGTCTCGAACACGAAGCGGGCCGGCAACTGGTCGCGCGCGGCCTGCGCCTGTGCGCGCACCAGCTTGGCCAGCGAGTACAGTTCCGACAGCCCGCGCACCAGGTCGCGGTTGCCGATCTTGCCCAGGTAACTCTGGCGCGGCGCCTGCAGGGCGGCGTGGTCGTCGCTGACGAAGGCGGTCTGCCACAGCTGCATGGCGTGGTTGCGGGTCGGCTCCTCGCTCTCGGCGGTAAACAGCAGCATGCTGCCATCGGCGTAATGGGCGTAGCCGTGCGCCACCAGCGGCTGGGCCAGCGCCTTGCTGATCATATTGTAGGTGAGCAGCACATACACGCCCTGCTCCACCCCGTAGAACACGTACAGCACGTCTTCGCCGTTGGAGGACATGGTGCGCCGCTTGAATTGCAGGCCGCGCGGCAGGTCGGCGAATACCTTGCTTTCCCCGCTCTGCAGGATGTAGCCGTCGGGGAACACGATGCCGTGGTCTTCCGGCAGCTGCACGCAGGAAGCGCCGATGGCGTCGACCCGGGCCACCTGGGCCGTACGGCGGTTGAATACCAGGTAGCGGAACACCGACTCGCGGTACGGCTTGATGCGCAGCAAGATCAGCTCGCCCACGGCGGCGTAGGCGATGTCGCCATCGTTGAGCGACTGGTTGCGGTCCTCGACCAGCTCGGCATAGATGCCCAGGCCGGTATCGGTATTGTTTTCGATCTTGACGGTCAGGTCGCCGCCCACGGTCTCGACGAACAGGGTGTCGAGAATATTGATATGCGGATGCTTGCCCAGCACATGCTGCTCGCGCGTGGTCTGGGTCCACTCGAAATCGTGGGTCGGCGGCAGTGCAATGTCGCGCTCGCCGCGGTTATCGATGTAGCTGGCGGCGCCGTTCTCGCCAAGCTGCCAGCGGAACACGCGCACGTCGCTGATGCGCTCGCCGATCTTGAAAGCGGCCAGCAGCTTGCCCTGATGCACGCGCAACTGGACCAGCTGGGCATTTTTATAGTAGCTGTAGAGTTCCTTGAATTCGGCCAGGAAGCGCGGCTCGTCGAGGAAGCTGTGTTCCAGCGCGACAGGTTCAAGATCGGCCTGGTCGCCTTCGGCGCGCAGGCGGTACAGCCCGAACACATCGGCCACCCGGGTTTCCTGGCGCAAGCCGATGAAGACGTTATAGCCGAACAGCAGCACGTCGCCCACCAGGACCAGGTCGCGCGCCACGCAATTGTTGTCGGTGCGGGCGCGGGTGCGGGCCCGCAGCAGCATTTCCTGGCGGCCGAATTCGGCCAGGCGCGCCTCGTTGAGCAGGTTGGCCTTGGCCTGCAATGCCTTGCCATGCTCGCCCAGACGGGCGCGCAGCAGCTCGAAGCTGCCCGACTCGGGCGCCATGTCGTCGGCGTGGGCGTTGCCGGAGTCGGCCGGTGCCGGTGCTGCGTGTGGGTCGCTCATGGACTCAATCCGCTTTCGTGTTCAGGAATGCCATCATTTCGGTCTGGTTCGGCTGCTGTGCCAGCCATGCCCGCATCTGCGCCAGTTGCTCGTAGGCGGCGTCGCCGAAGCGCAGGCGCATGGCGTGCTCGGCGCGTTCGCGCGAGGCTGCGCGCTTGAGGTCGCTCTGCCAGCGCTCCGAGACGATCGCGTCGAGCTGGTCGTGCAGGCCCATGGCCAGCAGGCGCTCCCACTCGCCCTTGTCGAGCCAGACCGCCTGTGCCATGGCGCTGAAGTCGAGGCGCAGCGGATTGTCGTTGCTGACCTTGATGCGGGTCATCAGGCGGCCGGTGCTCGGGCACACGCGCACCGGTTCGTTGACTTCCGAAATCTCGCCGGCGTACTCGGGCGCGGCCAGTTGCGGCATGTTCTTGCGCCACAGCCGGTAGCGTTCCAGCTCCACCCAGGCACCGTGGCAATCGGCGCAACGCTCGGCCGGCAGGCCGCCTTCGATCCTGACGGGCGCGAAATGGCGGCCGCCGCATGCGGGACAAATCATGGTAACTCCTATACTTTGTTATCGATCAGGCGGGGCGCGGGCCCCGCCGCTCTGTCAGTTGGCGCGCGGCGCTTCGAGGGCCGGCTGGAAGGTCGCCAGCAAGCTCTGCAGCGCCTGCTGCTGCTGGGCGGTGCCGTCGCGGCCGACCTTGGCCAGCAGGGCCGACACCGTCAGGTTCTGCAGTTCGCCCGAGGAACTGCCCAGCGCGCCGATCAGGCCGCGCAAGTCGCCCACCATGTCGCGCTCGCCGCTCAGGTGGTCCTTCAGGCCCATCTGCAAGGTGCGGCTCTTCTCGACCGTGGCATCGATGCCCTTGCCGATCGAGAGCGCCTTGACGAAGCGCTCGAAATAGTCGCCCTCGCCGCCGACGATATCGATCTTGGCGTTCTGCAGGGCCTTGCCCAGCACCTCGGCCTGGTCCTTGGCGATCAGGGTCTGGGCATCGATGCCCTTGTTGATCTGCTGGTTGGCCATTTCGAGCTGCATGCGGAACTCTTCGTGGGCGCGGGTTTCCTGGCTCATCGCCGACATCGCTTCAAACTTCTGCGCCAGGCCCTTCGATTCGGCTTCGAAGCGCGCCTGGATGACTTGCGCCTCGGCGTCGCCATGGGTCGCCGTGGCGGCCGCGTCGGCGCTCTTGACCGCCGCATGCGCCAGCCCCATCTGCTCCACGCCGGCCGCTTCGGCATGCATGCGCAGGCGCATCGCTTCCGCTTCGGCCGCGCCCTGCTTGAGGATCGCTTCGGACGAGGCGATCATGACCCGGGCGCTGGCCAGGCCAGGTGCGGCCAGTTCGGCTTCCTTGCCTTCGGCGTCGCGCTTTTGCGCTTCGGCGCCGCGCTCGGCCACTTTCAGGGCGGCGTCGGCGGCGGTCAGGTCCTGGGCGGCGCGGTGCTTGGCCGAGCGCTCGGACGCTTCGGCCGCTTTTACCGTCAGCACCATTTTTTCCTCGGCCTGGGCTTCGGCGGCGATCACCACCGATTTTTTCAGGCGGTCCGCTTCAGCCACCACGCGCACTTCCTTGATCGCTTCTTCCTGCTCGGCGACGGTGCGTTCGACCACGATACGCTCGCGCACCACGTCGGCAATCGCCTTTTTCTGCACTTCGATGGCCTTTTCCTTTTCAATGGTCTGCAGCGCCACTTCGCGCTCGCGGTCGACCACTTCGAGCTGGCGGGCGCGGGTGACGCGCTCTTCCTCGATCGCCACGGCGCGCTTGCGGTTGTTTTCGGCCACTTCCTTCTCGCGCGTGGTGTTTTCCTGCTGCACCATCACCAGCTGTTCGGACTGCAGGCGCGCCAGTTCCGACTTGGTAAATTCTTCCGACTGCACTTTCTGGGTTTCGGCCTGCTCGCGCGCCCGCACCGAGCTCACTTCGCGGCCCTGGCGTGACTCGGCGTCGGCTTGCTGGCGCTCCAGTTCCAGGATCGCTTCGCGCGTTTCGACATCCTTTTTCTTGATCCGCATCTGCTCGTCGCGAATCAATTCGTTGGTGCGGATGTTTTCAATCGCCGTCAGTTCGGTGATTTTCTTGATACCCTGGGCGTCGAGGATATTCTGGCCGTCGAGCTTGTCGAGCGCGGTCTGCTCGATGTAGTCGATGGCCGCGTCTTCCAGCACGTAGCCGGACAAATCGTCGCCGATCTGGCGGATGATATCGTCGCGGAAGCGGTCGCGCGCCTGGTACAGTTCGACGAAATCCATCGACTTGCCGACCGTCTTGAGCGCTTCGGCGAACTTGGCCGAGAACAGGCTTTCCAGGGTTTGCTGGTTGGAGGCGCGCACGCAGCCGACCGCCTGCGCCACCTTGAGCACATCCTCGGTGGTCTTGTTGACGCGGATGAAGAAGGTGACCTTGATGTCGGCCCGGATATTGTCCTGGCAAATCAAGCCATCCTTGCCGAGGCGATTGATTTCAATCGTCTTGAGCGAGATTTCCATCATCTCCTTCTTGTGAATGATGGGATACACGATACCGCCCGTAAACGTCACTTCGGGCTCGGCGCGCAGGGTGTTGATGATCATGACGTGGCCCTGTTCCACCTTGTGGTAGAACTTGGCGAACAGCACGAAACAGCCCAGCAGGATGACGGTAATGATACCGGTCGAGAGCAACACAATGTCCATGATTTCTTTCTGATTCGAGTGATTAATCGTTAAATAGCGTCGGTTGCTGCCTGTACTTCGTACTGCCGGGTGGCCTCGTCATAGGCCACGATAATGGCCTTGGAATGCCTGGCCAGCCCATTGGGCACGTCGGACCAGACCCGGATATTGATGCTGGCGCCATGGGCGCCCACTTCGGCGCGGCCGAAACGGCGGTCGACGTAGCGCGTGACGATCATGCAGTCCAGCCCGACCAGGCTGGCATTGGCGCGCGCCGCATGCTTGACGAACAAGCCGCGCAGCGGGCGCAGCACGCGCGCCGCAAGCGGCACGGCCAGCGCCGCCGAGAACAGCAAGGCCGCGATTCCTCCGCCGATGCGCAGCGGCGCGCCCGGCAGCCAGGCCAGCACGTATTGATGCAGCAGGACCGTGCCCAGCCAGGTGAAGAACATCAGCACGCTGGCGGCCACCGACAGCGGCACGCCGCCCAGGCCGAGCGCCACCAGATAGCCCGCCAGCGCCGGCACGCTGTGCCCCTCGTGGGCCGCGTGGCCGGCGTCCACATCGAGGTCGAGGTCGATCGCATCGCCCATGTCGACCAGGCCGATCATCGACAGCAGCCAGTAAACCAGCAGCACGGCCAGCAGCACCGTCGGAATAGCGCTCGGAAAGCTGCTCAAAAGGTGCCAGAGGTCCATCGCGGGTTCCTTCTTGTTATGGTTTCAAAAAAATCAAGCGTCCTGTTGCCGGGTTTGCGCAAAACGGATCAGGGCGTCGTGCAGCGCTTCCTTGATCTTGCGCTTGTCGTCGGCCGGCACGCCGAAACGCTCGGCCAGGATGGCGTAGTCGGCATCGCTGAGCGTGACCGTCAGGCGCGGGCGCACCGGCTTGCTGGTGACCGGCAAGCCGAGGATCAGGCGGATCTGGTCCGAGGTCGACACCTGCTGTTCGAGCGCGGCATAGCGCACCGCGTCGATCACCTGTTTTTCGACATCGAACGCCACCTGGACGGCGCGCAAGGCCGCGTCCGATCCGGTCCAGCGCGGGGAACTGACCATGCGTCCCCCCTCAGCCTTGCTTGGCGCCGGCGCCCGCGTCCGCATCCGCATGCAGGCGTTGCTGCAGGCGCGCCATCACCTGCGCCTTGCGGCTGGCGGTCGCGCCGATGCCGGCGGCGGCCAGCTTGCGTTCCAGCGATGAATGACCGAGTTCGCCTTCGAGCTGCTCGGCCGCCTGCATGCGGTCGGCCGTGTCCTGGTGGCGCTGGCGGATGCGTTCCAGCGATTCCTTCGCGCTCATCAATTTGGACCCGCTGCTGCCCATGCTGCTCGAAATGGTGGCCGTGGCCCGGTACACGCTTTCGGTCGTCTTGGCCATGACCAGTTCGCGCTCGTGGTCGCGCAGGTTGGCCTCGGCGTTGCGGATCAGGTCTTTCATGCGCGTCACATGGCCGGAAAAATCGTCGCGCGCGCTGGTCTGTTCGGCCAGCGCCACTTCGAGGCCGGCCACCTTGTCGGCCACTTCCCCGGCCAGCCCTTCCTCATTCTTTTGCAGCGCTTCGAGCGCCAGTTCCTCGTAGCGGCGCAGGTCGCGCCCGAGCCGCTCGATCTCGCGCGCGGCCTGCATTTCCCGCGCCATGACCGCGGTCAGTTCCTGGCGCGCGCGCGTCACATGGGCCTTGGCCTCGATGATTTCCTGCTCGTAGATGCCGTTGGCATTGTGGTCGACCAGGCTTTGGCCGATGCTGCGCACGTCGCCGCGCAGCATGGTGAGGATTTTGGAAAAGACAGCCATGATGCTCTCCTTATTTTAGAAATTCAGTAAACACGTCGAGGGCTTCGAACGCGTTGTCGGCGACCATCGCCACATCCGTTGCAATGCTGGCGGCGCTGGCGTCGTGCGCCAGCGAGCCGAAAATCACGTAGTGCTCGCCGATGCGGCCGAAATTCGACAGCGGGATGGCCATGTTCAGGTCCAGCATCGTCTCGAGCAGCTCGGCCCGGCGTTCGGGCCGGATTTCGCTCTCGGTCCACAAATAGCAGATGCACAGCACCTGGCTGGGCGAACCGGTGACGAACACCGGCAACTCTTCCAATCCTTCGATACTGATCCGCATCACCGGCACGCCGTCGGCATCGGCCGGCGGCAGCAGATGGCTGCTCACGCCCACCGACCCGAGCTTGCGGAGCAGCGCCTGTTCGATCTCCAGCATCTGTTTCATTGCCATTTCCATCATTTTCATCCTTGCGTGCGGCGGTACTTCAATCGTCCCCGAGCGGGCTAAAAGACATAATATGTCCAAGTATAGAGGGTCGACATAAAATGTCAAGATGCGAATATGCAATTCTTTTACTTGGTGATCAGTCAACAACAGTGCGTTGCATGATCCCGATAAATGTTGCCGTCATGCCATTTCCGGTCTACACTGACCGCCCTCCCGCCGCTCCGTGCCCGCAGGCATGATGCCCGCCCGGCACCGCCGTTTTGAAAGATAGCCATGCTTGATCTTGTCGCCATCCTCCTTGTCCTGACCGCCCTGCTGGCCTATGTCAATCACCGTTTCGTGCGGCTGCCGACGACCATCGGCGTGATGGCCATCGCCCTGTTGCTGTCGTCGGCCCTGCTGGGCTTGAATGCGCTCGGGGTGAGCGCATTGCACCACCGCGCCCTCGCGCTGCTGACCTCGATCAATTTCAGCGAGGTGCTGATGCAGGGCATGTTGTCGATCCTGCTGTTCGCCGGGGCCCTGCACGTCGACCTGACCAAGTTGCGCGCCTTCCGCCTGCAGATCGGCCTTCTGGCAGTGTTCGGCACGCTGATCTCGACCATCGTGGTCGGGGCCATTCTCTGGTGGACGCTGCCGCTGGTCGGTCTGCCGCTGTCGCTGACCTACTGCATGCTGTTCGGCGCCCTGATTTCGCCCACCGATCCGATTGCCGTCATGGGCATTCTGAAGTCGGCCAAGGCGCCGGAAAGCCTGGAACTGGTCATTGCCGGGGAATCGCTGTTCAACGATGGCGTCGGCGTGGTGCTGTTCGCCCTCATTGCCGGGGTACTGGTCAGCGGAACGACGCCCGGCGCGGGCCAGGCCTCGATGCTGCTGTTGCAGGAAGCGGGCGGCGGCGTGCTGTTTGGCCTTCTGCTGGGCTACGTGACGTATCGCTTGCTCGGCAGCATCGACAGCTATCAGGAAGAAGTGCTCATCACCCTGGCGGCCGTCATCGGCGGCTATGCGCTGGCCACCCGCCTGCATATTTCCGGCCCGCTGGCGATGGTCGTCGCCGGCCTGATTATCGGTAACCACGGCCGCGCGCTGGCCATGTCGGACAAAACGCGCGAACACGTGGACTCGTTCTGGGAGCTGCTCGATTCGATCCTCAACGCCGTGCTGTTCGTGCTGATTGGCCTGGAAGTGATTGTCGTGCGCATGTCGCCGATGCTGGGCGTGGCCGCGTTGATCACCATTGCCGTGACCTTGTTTGCACGCTATCTGTCGGTCGGGCTGCCGGTGGCCCTGGCGCAGCGCGTGTCGCGCCTGCCGGGCGGTTCGTGGCAGGTACTGACCTGGGGCGGACTGCGCGGCGGCATTTCGGTGGCGCTGGCACTGTCGATCCCCAGCTCGGCCGAGCGCGACGTCCTGGTCACGCTCACGTACGCGGTGGTGGTGTTTTCCATTCTGGTCCAGGGTGGATCGATCGGGATGCTGATCCGCCGCTGGATCCCGCGCGGCGCCTAGGCGTGTTGTTCCACTGCTCAGCCACGCCGGCCGAAGATAGGGAGGGAAATCGTCGGGCAGGGCGAGCCGGACCGGGCAAGATGAAGGCGGCGTACTTCTGACCCGTCGTGGGCGAACAGGATGAGATCCGCTTCCCGTACTACCCCGGCCGGGCGGCAAAGCACGTCGAAACGGCGCTTGGTCTGCAGCGCCCGCATCGGCCGTACTGCAGAGCGACGGCTACAGCGCCTATGCACATGACGCGAAGAAGACCGGGGTCGCGCACGCCCAGTGCCGGGCGCACGCGCGCCGTAAAATCCTTGATGCCAGGGATATCGAACCGGCCCAAGCCGAACAGACGCTGGACGCATTCGCCGCTCTGTACAAGGTCGAGCAGCAGATCCGCGACGATGGCCCGACGGGACATGCCAGGTTGGCAAGGCGACAGGAACGATCGAAACCGTTCCTCGAGCGCTTCTTCGCGTGGATCGACGACCAGTTCGACAAGCAGGTATTTTTGCCGGGCAGGATGGGACTGTCGACGAATTGTTCACCCGGTTCGAATCGCAGGTCGCACACGAGCGACTGGACTTCCTGTTCGGGGCGGCGGCTGAAACCGCTACGCTTGAGGGAGCGCTCAAGGGACTACCTGGCTATAACGAAGCGGGCGCCAATGTTGCGGTCATTGACCTGAGCGGCGTGCCCTTCGAAGTGCCAAGCATGACGGTCCCTCTCATTTCCTAGTGGCCCATTTTGGTATTAATTTCCTCCAGTTTGGCATGCATATATCGGGTTATTGGTGTTATATTGGTATACCGATCTTGTACATAAAACATCGGAATTGTCGTGTAAACCGATTCCGCCATCACCGCGCGGGCACGGAGTGACGCGCGGCACACGGATCGACCAGGTTTATCTCCGGCACGCAAGTGCCCCGACAATTTGACATGGAGCCTCAATTGAACAGAACAATCATCAACAGCCTGATCATCAGCGTACTGGGCGGGTCGCTGGCCGCGTGCGGCGGCGGCAGCGACAATACGTCCACCGGCACCCAGTCATCCCAAAGCAAGATGTTGGCGGCAACGAGCGTCTGTAACGCAGCGTGGAACAGCGCCACCGTCTATGATGGCGGCAAATCGGTCAGCTACGGGGGGATCAACTACACGGCCGCCTACTGGACGCAGGGCGACAATCCATCGACCAACAGCGGGGGCGCTGGAAGTGGCAAGCCATGGACGGTGAGCGGCTCGTGCAGCGCCACGCCGACGCCGACTCCGACACCGACTCCCACCCCGACACCGACGCCCACCCCGACACCGACGCCCACACCCACCCCGCCCCCGACCTGTTCATCCCAGACCTGGACCGCAGGAGTGAACTACAGCTTGGGCGCCGTGGTGAAGTACCCGGCTAACGGCAATTTCTACAAGGTCGTCAATAGCGGCACCAACGGCTCAGACGGTACTGATCCGACCATTAGCACCTGGTATTGGCAGAAAACGACTTGTGGCGGCACGACGCCAACTCCGACACCTACTCCCGACCCGGCAGGTAGTTTTGCCGGCCTGTCAAAAGCTCAGTTCGAAGCATGGTTCCCCGGCCGCAATTCGTTCTACCAATACGCCGACTTCGTCGCTGCAGCAGCTTACTATCCCAGCTTTGCCAAGTCGGGCAACGCTACCCTGAACAAGCAGGAAGTGGCCGCCTTCTTCGCCAACCTGCAGCACGAGTCGGACAACCTAAGGGCAGTGAGGGAATACAACACCGCCAACTGGCCCTTGTACTGCGACGTGAACTGGGTACGAGTCACCTGCAAGAGCACCAACATGGCCGACCAGTACTTCGGTCGCGGCCCGATCCAGATCAGCTGGACCTCGAACTACCGCAGTCTGGGTAACGCCATGGGCCTGGGCGAGCAACTGGTGAACAATCCGGAACTGTTGGCCACCAACGCCACCATCGCCTGGAGAAGTGCGGTCTGGTACTGGATGACCCAACCGGGCCGCGCCGGCAGGCCGGCGCATGACTCGATGGTGGGCGGATACGGTTTCGGCCAGACCATCAATGCCATTAACGGCAATCGCGAATGCGCAGGCGGCACCGAGTACCAGGGGCCGGCACAGATGCAGACCCGGGTGAATTACTACACGACCTTCACCCAGAACCTGGGCGTACCCACCGGTCCTAATCTGACTTGCTGATGGGCACGGGCTGAAGCTCAGGCCTGAAACGCAAAAGGCGGCATCGATATCCTGATGCCGCCTTTTTCATATCTACGTGTCTAAACTCGTCGAATCATGTACCCATCCGTAGCTGGCCGCTTTTCAAGGCCAGCGCGGTTTTGCGTACAACTGTTTCAATCCGATCCGTGACGGCTATTCAATGACCCAAGCCCTGCACAGCCAAGCCCGCACCACGCACCTGATCCGTGAGGAAATCAGGAACTCAACGCTGGCGCAAGCCGAGCTGCTAGACTGTACAACGTCACGCGTCAAACCATCCGGAAGTGGCAAAACCGCTATACGCCCGGGGAAAAGTCGCACGCACCCAACAAGTGGTACACCACGCTCACGCCCGAGCAGGAGCTCATTGTCGTGGAACTGCGCAAGACGCTGCTTCCGCCCACGGACGACCTGCTGACGGTCACACGCGAGTTCATCAATCCTGGCGTTTCACGGGCGGGCCTGGGGCGCTGCCTGCGCCGTCACGGGGTCTCGACCTGCGCGACCTTGGTTGCGCCGGAGAGCGCCGCGCCGGTGACCATGGTGGGATCCTCATCACATTTACGCAACAACGATACCGCCCGATAACATAGGCACATTGTTCGATGATCGACCAGCAAAAGCCCAGCTAAAGGCGCAATCGTTAATAACCAACCGAAATGTGCTGCCCTTTTCGCGCCACGCCACGCCACGCCAGGAATACTCTAAATATTGTTGCTGCGCACAATGAAACTAAAATGCGCCAAGATCATTGCAGGATATTCGGCGACGGCATAGTCGCGCCATGCTGGGGCCATTTGCAACGCCCGCACCTCGTCGCCACAGCGACGTTCCCAAAACTGCTTTGTGAAAACATCTCAAAACAACGTAAAGCACATACCCATCGATTGCATGTGGAATGCGATATATCCCACTGCGGTCTGGCACGTGTTGTGATCTGATTATGGGCTGCATACTAAGTTCATGGCAATTTTAGGCATTTCGCTAATTTGACAACAGGGTGATCCCAACGGTTCGATTTTCGCAGAATAAATTTCCACGCATGACATCCTCATGTCGGCCCACCGGAGACGAAAGGAAGAGTGTAGACAAACATGACATGTGTGGCGAATATTACACAGAAGTAATGTTTGCAATAGGTTATAATATGTGAGTGAAATTGTGAGCCCATTGACAACCGAGGGTGCGCTACTATCCCTGCCCGGGATGTGTTTCATCGATGTTTTAACACCCATCAGGAGCGAACGCATGAGCTTACAGGAATTGATCAGTGACCGTCAGCACGGCCGCTTGCTGCGATTGTCGTTTCCGAACGGCGACGGACCTTCGTCAACCCTGCTGGTGAACCGGATCGATGCCTTTGAGTCTCTGTCACGACCATTCGAGTTCACCATCGAACTGCTCTCTGACGACCCAAACGTCTCTCTGAAGGAGCTACAAGGCAAAATGATGTGCGTCGAGCTGGTGCGGCGCGACGGTTCCATGCGTTATTTTACCGGACGCATCTTTGGATTTGGACTAAAAACGGTGGATGGAGGAGTATCGTTTTACGAAGCCAAACTTGGTCCTTGGTACAAATATCTGACCATGCGTAAAGATAATTTTCTGTTTCATTACACTACAATGTACGACCAGACTGCCAGCATCTTCAGTGATTATGGCGGGCTGGCCGACTGGGACTGGCGTGTTCAAGGCGCAACTGACGTGTTCACGGATTGCTGCCAATTCGACGAAAGCGATCGCAATTTCCTCGAAAGGCGCTGGGTCGCCGCGGGGATTTTCTACTGGTTCGAGCACACTGCCACAGGACACAAGCTCGTCCTCTCCGACGATTCAACGGCCACTGCGCCAATCGATGGAAATCCTGAGGTGCCGTTTCAGCGGCATGCCGGTTCGGCGCACGAAGACGGGTTGGGGGAATGGTCGCCAGGCCGCCAGATCGTGACTGGTAGCGTAGCCTTAGCGTCGTTTGACTTCAAAGCGCCCCACCCCGCGCTGACTTCGCTGCCCAGCGTCAATCAGCAAGGCGACGTACCGAATATCGAGTCATACGAATACACCGGCGCCTTAGGGTTTAAAAGCGGCGGCGGCCGTTCCCTGGCCCAGCTCCGCATGGAAGAAGTCGAGGCGGCTGGCAAGCAGTTCGATGGCAGCGGTAATTGCCGCACTGTGATGCCGGGGCGCTGGTTTCGACTGACTGGTCACTTCGATGCCAGTAGCAGCGGAGGCGACGATCAAGCGCGCGAGTTCCTGATCACGGAGGTGACGCACAGCGCGTCGAATAACTATCACGTCAAAAATACATCAGAATCATATTATGAGAATCGTTTGTCGTGTATCCGTAAGATCATTCCCTTCCGCGCAGGACGCGATCACAACAGCGTCGAAACAAAGATCCACGGAATACAGACGGCAACTGTAGTCGGTCCTGTTGGTGAGGAGATCCATACTGACGAATATGGCCGGGTTCGCGTCCAGTTTCATTGGGACCGCGCAGGCAGTAATGATGAGAAGAGTTCGGCGTGGATCCGTGTCGCGACCCCCTGGGCGGGACCAAATTTTGGCATGACTTTCATCCCCCGCATCGGGACTGAGGTACTCGTTCAGTTTCTTGATGGCAATCCCAACCGTCCGGTAATCACCGGAATGGTCCCGAATGCCAATACGATGCCACCATGGACGCTTCCGGCAAACAAGACTCAGAGCGGCATCCTGACACGCTCCACACCAAAGGGCGGCTACGACAATGCCAACGCATTACGCTTCGAAGACAAGAAGGGGCAGGAGCAACTGTGGTTGCACGCGGAAAAGGATCAGCTCACCGAGGTCGAGCACGATGAAGACAAATGGGTTGGCAACGATCGCCGTAAGACAATCGACCGCGACGAGACCAACCACATTAAACGGGACCGCAAGGAAACTGTGGACCGTGATGAAACCATTACGATCCACAATAACCGTACCGAACGGGTGGATCATGATGAAAAAATCAGTATTGGCGATAATCGTACTGAAGATGTTGGCAAGGACGAAACCATTCATATCGGCGCTAACCGCAGCAAGACCGTGGACAAGAACGAGAAGGACACGATCGGTAAGAACTGGTCCATCAAGGTCGCCAAGATGAAAACCGAGACGATCGGCATGGCGTCCATGCAGAACGTCGGCTTGGGACGGTTGGAAAACGTTGGGTTGGGCTATAGCCTGAATGTCGGCGCGATTATGTCCACCGTGGTGGGCGCCAACAAAATCACCAAGGTCGGGGCCGATTATTCCAACACGGCCGGCACCAGCTACTCGCTCAGCGCCGGCGGCGATAGCGGAAGTGTGCTGGAGATGGATGGCGAAAGTATCACATTGACTATCGGAAAATCCTCGATCACGATGAAAAAATCCGGCGAAATCGAGATTGCAGGCGAAAAATTAACGATCGCGGGTAGTGACAACGTGACGCTGGTCAGCCCGAATATCCATAACAACTAAGCGCCGAAAGAGTATTGGTGACACATGACGCTCCACCAGAATGTGATTCTGCATGCGCAGCGCGCACTTGGCAGTTTCTGCGACAGCGCGCATGTTGACTAATCAAACCCCTTTGCCAGCCTTGGCGCGCGCCCACCGCGATCACCTGGGACAATCGCATATCCTGGTGATTGCCAAAGGGGCGTGGCTGCTCAGCACTGGCCGCATGGCGCCGGCCGAGCAGCAAGTCGGTCTTCACATGCAGCCGGTCAAGCGCCGCATTGGCGATCTCGAGCTGGCGCCGGCGCAACGCGCGGCGCTGCATGCGCGCCTGCAGGATGAAGTGATCTGGCTCGACCACGACTTGGCGCCGCCAAAACCCGCATGTGACGTGATGGTGGCCGGGTACGCCACCGCCCCGTTTGACCACCCTCACCCATATATAGACGCGGGAGTGCGCATTGGCGACAAAAGCAGTGGACTGCGCGCGTTTGCTCCGCGCTTCTGGCAAGATGGTTGGCTGGGTCACAAGGCCAAAGCACTAGCGACTACGGTGCAGCGTGTGCCGCTCAGCTACGCATTTGCGGACTGGCCATCCGGATTTGCCATCGAACAGGGCGACGAGACTGCCTATCTACCCTGGATCGAGGCCCTTCACGCGGACAGTCGACGCCGTAGCCACGCGCGGGTTCCCGCCGGATTCGGCTTTTGGCCCGAAAATGCCGTGCATCGCAGCAAGCATTCAGGCACTTTCGACGACGCCTGGCTACGCGAGCGTTCGCCTGACCTGCCAACCGACTTCAATCCGCGATTCTACAATGCAGCCCATCCGGAGTTGCAGCTGGTGCGCGCCCCGCAGGCCGGCACAGCAATTCGGCTGGTCCACCTGGCTCGGCAAGCCATCATCGATTGCACGTTTCCAGCGCTTGCCTTGGCGGTGCAAGCGCGCACGGCGGCCGGCCATATGCCAGCGCCAACCGCGATGACCGCCGACACCATCATTATCGAACCCGACCACGACAGGCTGTCGATAATATGGCGCGCGCTCGTGCCAAGTGGCCAGCAAGCAGACGCAGTTCGCTCGGTGCGCTTGTTTAAAACCGCCAACCCGGCCGCATGACGCAGCCACCCATTTTTGGAAGACGCATATGCAATCATTTGGCCATTCCGTTTCACAACGCGCACCAGCGGCGTCGATGAGCTATCGCAGCGCCACCGTCAGGACAGTCGATGGCGCGCGATGCGCGATCGATATTGATGGGGTGATCGCAGACGCCGTCCTGGCGACGCATATCCTGTCGGTCGCCGCCGGCCAGCAGGTAGCCGTCCTGGATGGCGGGCAGGCCGCACCGCTGCTGATCGTCGCCGCCTGGCCGCTACATCAGGAGCAGATTGAGCCTCCGCTCAAATTTGACGCTGACACCGGCACGCTGCATATTCGTGCCGCCCGCCTGAACCTGGCGGCACTGGCCACGCTGGAATTGCGCTGCGGTGAAGCGCTCATACGCCTGACCCTCGACGGCAAGGCGCGGATCGAGGGGGCCGAAGTTCTCTCGGCGGCCATTGGCGCTAATCGCATCGAAGGGGCTAGCATTGACCTCAACTGAATTGCCAAGAATAAGCCGCCGCCTTCCGCCGTTGCCCGGCATGCTGGACGAGATGCTGGACCAGGCCCTGCGTGCCCGTCGCCGGCGCATTATGATGGCCAACAACGCGTCTCTCAATCTGATGGCTTTGCGCGTTCCTGACGAGGCCTTGGATCAACTGGTTCAGAGCGCCGCGTTATACGGCCAGCAGGCAGTTGCTGCGGCCGATGATTTAATTGGGTCGCTGGATGGGGCGGCAAAAGATGCAGCGGTATTCGTGCGTGTCGCGCTGGCGGTGCAACTGCGCGACGCTACACTGGCCCAACTAGCCGTACGCTATCTCAGCGACTTTCCACAGGCAGTGCGCGATGCATGCTGGTTCTATCCTGTCACCAGCGGGGTCCTTACTGATGACAACTCCCACATCGTTCAGTTATTCAACAGCGCCGACGGCGCTGGCCAACTACGACAATTTGCCGTGGAAATGGCCGGACTGCGCGACGTCAAAAGCTTGCACGCGCAGATTGCCGATCTTCTTGACAATACGGCCTTGAGCGCCTCTGCGCACATCGCCCTGGCTCGAATGGGCGCGGCCACCGGCGCGACCCGGCGCTTCGCCCACGACAGCTTGGCCGCAGGCGAACCGATGCACTGTGCAACGGCAATGACACTCATCGGCGAAGACCCGAGCATTGCCGACAACGCCTTGCTGCAGTTGGCCTTGCCGCTGGACCCCGCGTACGTCGAGCAAGCTTGGGCAATTGCCATCGCACGCGACGCGCGCGCGCTTGCCAACCATGCGGCGCTCCGTGCTGACCTTGCGCCGCCGCTGCGCGCGCGCATCGTGGCGCTGACTGGCTTTGTCGATGGCGTCGTTGAGGCCTGCGCCATGATGGCGCAGGCCGATGGCCCCATCAGCGCATTTGAGGCCGACATTTTGCAGTTGACACTGGGCGAAGTGCCGGTCGAAGCGCGTTGCGCGCCGAATGACAAGCGCGCCAAGTCAGTTGCGCTGCGTGCGGCATTGCTGCGTGCTTGCCGGCGCGCTCACCTGACCTTGAGCAACGATGCCGATGTCTGCGAATGGGACCTCCAGGCGATTCTGGCAATGCCTACCCAAGCCGCAAGTATGCGCTTGCGCAATGGCGCCCCAATAGTGATGCCGGTACCGGCGTGGGACAGTGCGCTGATGGAGGTCAGCCACGGCTTGCGCAAATGGTTGTACATCGAGCGCGCAGCGCTTGCGCAGCATGCGCTGCCACTGTCGCCTTTCGACGTCACGCGCCGCCAGCAGTCAGCAATGATGGTCGCCGCATTTTCCGACGAGTTGAGCGCAATTTAACTTCGAGGCGTCATAGCGCCGCCTTCCAGCTAACTATAGAAATCCGCATATGAGCACTTTTCCCTCACCTGTATTGGCAATCCGCTCCAGCGGACTCGTAACTGCTATCGGCAACTCCACGCTTCAAACCACCTCTTCCTGGCTGACCCAGGCTCGCCGCATGCGCCGGGTTGACCTGGACGGCTTCGCCGACCCGTTTACCATTGCCGACTGCCACAGTGTAACCGCGCAACTGGCCCCCGTTGAGCGCCTTGCGGCACTGCTATTCCCGGCGGTAGCCGAAGCGATGGACGGCGCCGATTACCTGACTCATCAGCTGGAGGACGAATGTATGGAAATCGTCGTCCTGCCGCGTTGGCTACTCCCGGCTGATGGCAAGCGCCTGGCTACCGAGCTGGGTGCGATGCTCCTTCGTTACACTGGCTGGGTTCAGCGCCCCCGTTCCAGGCTCATCGTGCCGGCCGGAGCCAGCGGCGCCTGGCTCGCGCTCGAGTATGCCTACCGCTCGCTCGCCACCAACCCGCGCCTGCAGCATGTCATGATCGCGGCGGTCGACTCGGCGTGCACCCCTGAGCTCCTGCAGCAGGCAGCGGCCGCAGACTGGCTACACCGGCCCGGCAATGCGGAAGGATATGTACCGGGAGAAGCGGCGGCCTGTGTGCTGCTGCAGCGCGCCGATTCCATCAGTGAGCTGCCAGCTGGCGACTTTGCATTGCACCGCCCCGCTTTTTTCAACGCGGACGAGCACTGGGGACCCGGCGCCACGAAGCCAGACGCGAGTCCACTCAGTCAAGCGCTCAGCGGCGCACTGGCTGCCGCTGGCATGGAGCCTTCCAACATCAGTCATCTTGAAAGCGATATGGATGGTTCGGACTGGCGTGCCCATCTCGAGTCGACGGCCTTGAGCCGGGTGATATTCAGTCAAACCACCGCCTTGCCGCAATGGCGGCCAGCGACCTTGCTGGGACAAACTGGCGCGGCGGGCGGGGTTATCGGCTGGCTACTGCCGGCCAGCTTGCATCAACAGAAAATAGAGCACATCAATACGGTCCTGAACTGGTCGATCTCGCCAAGCGGCGAAACCGCCGCCTGCGTGCTCGAACGCTCCCCCAACTGACTTCGAAACCCCAGACGCCATGCCAACAAACGTACGGACTGACAATAACGATTTGGTGAGCCAGCACTCGAAGGGCGTGGCAGCGCAACCGGCTGATCCAGTGTTCCTCAAGCCAAAGGGTGATCCCGGTATCGCGCCCCATTTTAATATCAGTACCAAGATCAACAACCCGGCAGGCACCGTTTACGATCACAAAACGCGTTTGGCCCATAGCGAAAGCTATATGGGGCAAGGCAAGCATGTCCCGATCGTCATTGTCGGGCGCAATACAGCGCAGGTCGATGGGGACAATGGCTTTTTGTCGTGGATGAAAAATGTCTACATCGAGAAGCGTAACGCGGTCATGCATGGCGTCAAGACCGGCGTCAATTCGTTGTGGAGCATGTTACCGCCGGCCTTGAAAACCGCCATTCAGAACGGTGGTCAGATTGCTTCTGGCATGACGCTGAAGGATTTTGGCGACGCCGCGAAAGACGACGCCCAAGCCATGCTTGACGCCTTGATGTCCAAGGATACGGTGATGGCCCTGGCGCAGACTGCCGCACTGATGGCGGTGTCTGCCGTTCCTGTCGTGGGCCAACTTGCGGGCGGCGCGGCGGCGGTTCAGCGTATCAAGGGCGCCATCTCGGCAGTGGACGGCGCGGCGGACGAATTGAAGGCGATGGTGGATCGTTGGAGCAAGCCCATGAGCCCAGCGCAAATCGCCGCCGAACGCAAAAAACTGGCCTCGTTTTTGATCCGGGTCGGCGTTTCTGCGCTGCTGGCCGCGCTTGGTAAGGCGAGTGCGAAACTGTCCGCCCGCTCGAAAGGGAAAGAGAACTCGACGCAACCCGTGGTCGTCGGCCAAGCGGATTTGCCCAAAGGCACATGCAAGCTGTGCGTTAGGGGTAAGCCGGTCATCATCGCAACCGGCGAAAAATCGCTTTCCCAAGTCGACTTTTCCCTCCCTGGCACGCTACAAATCGAGTGGAATCGCACTTATCGCTCGGGCGATGCGTCCAGCGCCTGGTTCGGCCAAGGGTGGAGCACCCCGCTCGGGGTGACGCTGCACTTGGCTGCCAATGGCATTGCGTATCACGATGCCGGTGGACGTGCAGTGCGGCTGCCTTCGGTCGAATGCGGCGCTGAACTCTTTGACGCCTACGAACAACTGACCGTACGCCGACCGTCGGTACATGTGTGGGAAATTGTTTTTAAGGATGGGCAAACACTGCAGTTCCGACGCGAGCGCGAAGATTTTTTTATCTTGCCGCTGACATCAATCGTCGATCGCAATGGCAATACCATTAGCCTTCAATATCCCGCACCCAATGACGACCCTTTTGAAGCACAGCGCCCGCAGTTGATCACTGACAGCGCCGGGCGGCGCTTGCACCTCGCATGGAATGCGGCCAGCATGCTGACCTCGGTGACCTTGCTTCCCGTGGAAAACGAGGAAGTTCATGTGTTAGCCCACTACGCGTATAGTGCCGAGGGCGACCTCATCTCCCACACGGATGCGCAAAACGGCTGCCGCGAGTATGAGTGGCACAATCACATTCTTGTCGCGTACACGGAGCCGGACGGTGCACGCTACTGCGCCGAGTACGACGAGTACTCGACATTCGGTCGGGTGGTGCGCTCCTACGCCGCCGTCGATGGTCGCGGCCTGACTTTCGAGTACCTCGACCGTGCCCGCATCACCCGTATCACTGATGGCATTGGGCGCACCACCATCTATGAGTATGACGAACGCAAGGAAATTATCGCCACTACCGGGCCCGATGGCGTGCGCGTGGAGACCCCGACCGACGCAAACGGCAACCAGCGTGGCGCTGCCGATGCCTTGGGTAGACAAAGTCACTATCGCTATGACGGGCGCGGCAACCTGATCGATTTTGTCGATGCGACAGGTGCCCGCACGTCCATCGAATATAACCAGCTTGATCTGCCGGTCAAGTTGACCGACCCTTTACAGCATGACTGGCGGCGCCAATACGATATCCGCGGCAATATTGTTGCCGTCATCGATCCACTTGAACGCGTCGCCCAATACAACAATGACAGCTGCGGGCTTCCCACGGCGATCACCGATGCACGCGGCGGTTCAACCGCGCTGGAATGGACTCGTGCAGGCGAATTAGCCAGCTTTACCGATTGCTCCGGCCACGTTACCACGTTCGAGTACGACCGCCTCGGACGCTTAGTGTGCCGTCGCGATGCGTTGGGTCAAGTGACGAGATATCAATGGGATCAGGTGGGTCGCCTGGTCAAGCTCACCGACGCTGCAGGCGGTGTGCAGGAATATAGTTGGACCGCTGAGGGGCGCTTGTTATCCCACACCGATGCCTGCGGCGCCCGTACCACCTACCGTTACAATGCCCATACCGAACTGATCCAACGAACCGATGCAAATGGCCATCATTTGACATATGGCTATGATGCGATTGGACGCCTCACCAGCCTAACCAACGAGAACGGTGAGAGCACCGCCTTCATTTACGATCTTTCGGACCGTCTGTCCGATGAGATCGGTTTTGACGGTCGCCACCAGCGCTATTGCTACAACTGCCTGGGTGAACTGACTCATCTGGTCGAGGCGGGGGGCACTGATGCGGGCCCGGGCAAAGTCACTTTCTTTGATCGCGACGCGCTTGGCCGGGTGGTGGCCAAATTACCCCAAGGCGAACCAGACTGCCACGCCTACTTCAGCTTCGACGCCGTTGGGCGCCTGATCGCGGCAGACAATGCTGCAGCGCGGATCGCCTTCGCGTACGATGCAAGTGGACAGTTAACCGGGGAATGCCAGACGTTGGCAGGCGGCGCGCCACGCGAACTGGCGCACAGCTACGACATGATCGGTAACCGAACCCGCACTGTGCTGCCGGACGAGCGCGCGCTTGATTGGTTGTACTATGGTTCGGGCCACTTGCACCAGATCGGCCTGGAGGAAACCGGACAACGGCAAGTGATCGCTGATATCGAGCGTGACGCGCTGCACCGCGAAACCGCGCGCAGCCAGGGCGCGCTCGAAAGCGCCTACCAATACGACCCGATGGGACGGCTGTCGCGCCACCGTGTGGTGTCCGGCAAAGGTAATGGCAACGGTCTGGAAGGGTCCACTGGTGTCGCCATCGAGCGGACCTATCGCTATGACCCTTCAGGCAAGCTCATCACTAAGACCGACAGCCTGCGCAACCAGATGCACTACCGATACGACCCGGTTGGCCGCATTTTGGCAGCGACAGGTGAACGTCAAGAATCATTTGCCTTCGACCCAGCTGGCAACATTCAGCAGCCTGCAACGGTCGGCATCGTCCGCGGCAACCGCCTGGGTGTGTATCAGGACCTTCGTTACACCTACGATTCCTATGGAAACGTCAGCACGCGGGCCAAAGGTGCGCATGAGCGAGCCGAATTTGGCTGGAACGCCCTGCATCAACTGCAGCGTGCAACCGTCGTACGTCATGGAGTGACCCAGACGACGGGATTCGAGTACGACGCGTTGGGCCGGCGCACCCGGAAGTCCGACACGTTCGGCGTCACGGAGTTCCTGTGGGATGGCGACCTTCTTCTGGAAAGCCGGCGCGGCAGTAAAAACGAACTATTTGTGTTTGAGCCTGACTCGTTCGCCCCGTTGGCCACGATTCAAAACCAGAAGATCTACTGGTACCAAAATGATCAGGCCGGTACACCGCAGGAGCTCACAGATGCGAATGGCAGGATTGCCTGGTCTGCCGACTATAAGGTCTGGGGCGAGGCCCGATTGCAAACGCTCGGCGAGCATGCCCGGGCAAGCGCTTCGCTCGCGGGGTCTATCAACGAGCATCCGGTCAGTCAGCCGTTCCGTTTCCAGGGTCAGCAGTTTGACGAGGAAACGGGATTGCACTACAACCGGTTCCGCTACTACGACCCCGCTGTGGGCCGTTTTGTCAGCCTGGACCCGATTGGACTGGATGGTGGCTTCAATTTATTCAGCTACGCACCGAACCCACTACGATACATCGATCCGTTTGGCCTCGCTGGTACTACCCTCGACGCAACAGGGGCCTCGATTCCCACGAATAATCATGGAATTCCCGATAAGAACCTATTTACCCCGAAAAAGGGTATTGCAAAGTACAAACGTGTGCGGCAGTGCGGGCCGGTTGCGGCACAAGATGCCGCGGTTCAGGGGCTTCCATGCGTGGTTTGCGGTACAATCGCCCCGCGAATGGTTGCTGATCACATCGATGGCCTTGCGGTCGAGCACTACCGCACCGGTACCAACGATATCGCACATCAAACAAGTATCGCTGCCGTTCAGCCGCACTGTCCTCGCTGTTCAAGCCAACAGGGCGGTATGGCGTCAGCTTTTTCCAAATGCATGCATACTAAAATTTAGCCATGACTATCATCGATTTGAAATCCCCAGCGGTGCTCGCCCGCCAAAAAGAAGTATGTCAGCAGTATTCATCGGACGTGGTTCTGCCGGATCCTCACCTCAAGATCGGCATTGCGATCGACAGCCTGTCGAAAATGCCGATCACCGGGGTGCGCCGTAAGCCGGTAAATGGCACCGATGGCTGGTTCATTTGGGGCGGCGATTACTCATCCGAGACAGAATTTTATCAGCCGCTGCACCTTAGCCATATCGGCGAGTTTGCCCCGCAAGTTGTGCCCTACCTCGCTCTTGCTCCGGGATTTAAATTCATGATCGATAATGAAGGCTACGAGGACGTGTGGTTTGATGCATCGCTCCTGGAACCGTTCTGATCGGAATCAGTATTTCACTGGTGATTTGCACCGGTGAGACGCCTGATGCCTAGTTCCGCCTATGTTGCTGGTGCTGGCGCAACACCAGCCGTTGCGGCCGGTCCAGTTCGGCGCATTCTTGCTCCTTTGCTTAGCTTTGGTCGACTCGCGTAACGGGATTACGCTCCAGCAGTAAAACCTATCGTAGTGCCCAAATTTACTTGACCACCACAACCAGGTAGCGGGCGCCGAAGCACTGGATTTTCCGTTAGAAAGCTTGCGGCTTGCTCGGCACAAATTTTTTCCACGGAGCGCGGGCACAGGTACTACCCACCCTTTGACGTTTCGCCTCGTCGGTGATTGCCTTAATTCGCTCAAAGCTATCTGGAGCTTCGCAAAATGCTTGCCATTCTACATCGGTTGTCGGTTCTTGATGCGAATCGCATGCAACTAACCACATTGCGAAAACCGTTAGGACAGGGACTCGCCAGCTCAAGTTCTTCATCGTATTTTCCTCGCTTATCATACGTTTGTGGGAACCGCCAGGCGATTACTCATCAAGTCCGCGGCCAACCGCCAGAGCATACGGCTCTCCGCGCAGATGCCGCTCAAGTATCGCCCTCTCAAGCTGATCAATCTTTGGCTTAAGGTGACTCCATCGAACCTTCTCCTCATCCATCTCGTTCCCTGATAGGGATTGCGTCATAGGCACAGCATCAGCAAGCTCTTTACGAGCACTATCCCAGAACAAGATGGCTGGACTTATCGGCTGGACGACTGTGATCGGTAAGCGATATGTCTTTGCAAGGGACGTAAGCAACGCTAGCCCATACCCTTTCCGCCTGTATGGGGGTAGAATCTCAAGCTTAAAAAGGTACAAACGGTCTGTTAAAGGCGACACTCCATACAAGGTGCTCCCCACGACCTCTCGCTCGGAATTGTGGATAGTCTCCGTGACGTAGGGATTGGGCGCCGTGAACACTTTGAAATATTCCTTTTTCAAAACGCTTAAAGTGATCGTCGGTAGACCGCGGAGGGCACATTTACGTCCGCCCTTCAAAAAATCCGTAAATTTCCTCACGTCTTCTTCCTCGATGTTGCACTTTCGCGTGCGAAAGCGATTTTCCTCAGCCGATTCTGGCATGTTTTACATCGTCGTCCAAGCCGCCAGGGCGGCTTTCTTGGCCCCCATTGGCGTGCCAGCCAGAAGACATGCCAGGAAAGTGCTCCGTTTCGTACCTCTCGGTCAATAGGCCTTGCCTTTAGTGGCTACTGGCTGCCTTCCGCAACGGGGGCATGGAGCATGTTCTTGGACGACTGGATTCACGATCTTTTCCTTGGTGCTCAGGCCGCTGTCGTGGCAGCCAACTTGTACGACTTCTCAACGTCGCTTTCGAAGTTGCGTTCGCCAGTTACCGCGTGTTCAACCCAAACACGCCAGCCGTTCGCCGCGATCCTCGCTGCGGATTCCAGCACTTCCCCCGCGTCGACCACCGACCAGGACCGGACGAATCCTGTAGTCACGCGGGAGAACACCGCAGGGTTGCCTGCGACGTACTTCAGGGACCAGCATTTTTGCGTAGCCATGGTTTTTCCGATGATTAAGGTTCGGATTCTGCTACTTCATGATCGAACCAAGTACGGCCGTCGCCGGAAAAAAAGCGGTACCCGAATGCCAGACTGAGGAAGTCATACAGGTCGGGTCGCAACTCCGCAATATGTTGAAAATGGACGGTTTTCAATGACTTGATGTCGCCGTCATATCGGTCGGTCGTCAGCCACCATCCCGACATGTGCTCAGGAGATGGATACCGTACGCCCTCAACGACGTCGCCCTCGTAGACACCGTCCGATATCACTACCAGTTGGCCTGATTTCGGGAGACACCTAGCTGCCGCAGGGGATGGCTCTTGGGCTTTTCTACTTAGGTCTCGATTTTGTCCCATTGTCGACTATTCCACTTTTCCGTCCTGTTCAGGTATGCGCTACTTGTTCTCGTATTGTTCCGCCTGAATGCTCCTGCAAGTACTCTGCCACTCGGCGAACAATGCTGGCATCCGATGATCGAATCTTCAACACAAGCGGTTGCGTCGAGATCGGATCCACGTGAACCTCAGCGTCTTGACCGCCTCCGCGAAGGCGAAGAGATAGCTCAGTCCAATGGATGTCGTCAGTACTTGAACTATCGCCATCAGAGTCAATATTAGCGTCAGCCCCCCACAGGTGCTCAGCGACCAAGTAGTAAGCTGGGCGAGCGCCTGGATCAACAAGATAGAGCACCGAATCGATCCGCATGGGTTTTTCCGTCAAATTTGAGATTACGACAACGGCCTTCTTCGTCTTTCGGTTGACCCTGGCAGAACTGATCACCACTGCATCGGCTGGTCGCCCCGCAGCAATGTTCAGCTCAAAGATACGATCATCGCCGTCAAAGTGCGTTCCAAGGGTTAGATTCTTGTCCCACTCCGGAGGTATGCGCTCGTACCTTCAAGTGCGGTGCGAGTTGCCACCCGCGCGATTTCTTGCAACTCGTCTAACTCCGTCGACACTGTGGACATGCCGTGTACGCCTTCCATTTTTTCCTATGGGTTATCGGTTGGACCGGTCATCACGAAATACTTGCCGAGGCCAGCATGACGGTGATACGCGTCCTCAGCTGAGTTCGCGCCCCGCTTGTACGGGTAGGTCATAAGGATATAGACGCCCAACGCCGCAATTATGCTGATCCACCATGATTCAGTCATCGCAAAAAAGCTCGGCAGTCCTACTAAGGCGCATGACCACCCGAGTCTTTCGGCTATCAACTCGCCAACTTTCATTACTCACTCTCACCGGCTTCCGGCCGCTGCGGGGCGCCAAGCTGGCGCCGGGATTTTTCCCAATAGACTGTCGGCGGCACTGACCTGAACGGTCAAACCAGCGATGATTATACGGAGCCCATCCGCGTTTTACTAAGCCTGCAAGACTTTCGCGCCCTTGGTTCGGTTACATTTCCAGCACAAGGTTTGCAAATTTGATTCGCAGGTCATGCCGCCGCGCGCCAGAGGGATGATGTGATCTATCTCGAGTAGCAGATTCGTCACCTGGTGAGCTGAGAGCCGGCAGCCTTGACAAGTGTAGTTGTCTCGCTGTTTGATTTTTTCGCGTAGACTGGAGGTCATCAAAGCCCGCTGCCCTGCGACGCTATTCCTGAATTTGACTACGTCGCTCAAGTAAGCAATAAACTTATCTAGATTCGCGATATCCAATTTGATATCACACTTGGCAGAACTGTTGCCGCCTGCGGATATGTAGCGGAACGTATAAACGGGAAAATACAAATTGCTGAGATCGATCGGCCGGAACCCGAGCTCCCGAATCAGTCGTTTTTTGCTGAATGCAGAAATAATCTTGGGGATGTTGTCGTCAACCATCGAAATGATGTGATTGCGCTCATTTTCTAGCAAGTATTTGCCTTGCTCGGCTGCCGCGAAATTGTTGAGCACGTGTTCAAACCTGGACAGTGTTTCCTCGTCTCCCTTAATGTCGAAGTACTTGCATAGGTATTTGAAGGGCTGACTGCTCGCATTCTTTAATACGGACCCGGAGCAATTATGCACGCGATTGCTTGTCCCGAACTCCTGCCAAGTCCGACGTCTCATATTGTAGTGACTCGTATCGGAAAGGTCGCTACGGCCGTAATCGGTCGACTTCACGTCGGCATAAGTGGACTTGAGGTCTTCAACATGTTGGTTCAGATCGTTGCAATCCCCAGTATGTCGAGCAATGCCGCCTCTCACAAGCAAGAACCTCGCCCCCTTGAAATATTGGTGTAGGTATACCTGATACGCGACCAACGCAAAAACTATCCCAGCAACAATTTCCAGCAATTTGTGCCCCTCGCTTACGAAAGCATTATTCAAACCGACGGCGCTGCCTTTGCTGTGCCGACGACCACAACGAAACAAACGTAGCGAGCCAGTTCTTGCCAATCAGCGTCACCATCAGTCACACGACGATGTTAGACGGGAAGTGTCTAAACGTCAAAAAAATTTTCGGATGAAGTAATGTGAATA
>NZ_JAVCWM010000015.1:0-197256 GCF_030846495.1 Massilia scottii
CGATTCTGGATGCCGAAAATTAGCAATGGAAGGTGGGGTAAATAGACCGCTTACCCAAGATCAAGGACCTGGAAAATGGCTCCACGAGCGTATTCATGTACGGCGAACCCGTTGCTTTGCGCGATAAGAGCCGCATCGCCACGAGCACCGGCAACGAGCCTGCCACCGAGGCCTTCAAAAAAGGAGTGAAGACCAACGTCATTAAGGGCAAGGCATACTTCACATCGTGGTCTCCAAATGTCTTTGTGGAAGGCTACAACGTGCCGCGTCACCTCGACCTCATGACCCACAACCACAAGAGCTAAGGACAGCCATGGCATTTGTGGCACAAGGTGTAATGACCCAGCAGGCCGGGAGCGGAATCCTTTTAGCGAAAGGACCGAGGGGCGTTCCGGTGCCGAGACCGCCAGGAGGATTTCCCGTCGATGAATTTCCGACTTCCCCCGCAGCGCCGTCTCCCTCGCCTGGACCGACCATTCTCGATCCGGGGGTAGCCCTCTTACTTTTATCAACTTTGGCGAACGTCCTAACGAATCGGTACAAAGACAACAAAGACGAGGAAGAGAAGGATAAATGCAAGGTTTACCCATACAGCGACGCAAAAAAGGAATGCCCGGATGGCCGTTCGCATCATATCGTACCCGACCGAAGCTGGCGGTCTCCAGGCACACGCGGTCCCAACAGCGGCAAGATATCGATCAGTGCGCTAGTTGATGCCATGTTGGACGAGGTTTTGCCGTGGCGCGGAGGCGGCTACTATTACGCTGGAAAAATGGATGAGAAAAAGGGGCAATGTATTTGTTTGACGACTGCAGAGCATACCGCTGTTCACAAGCTGCACGATCTAGCCGAAAAAGTAGTTGGTGAAGCGGCTGATCCTAAGTACACCGCCACATTAGGTCAACTAGAGACCATTGGCGCTGCATCCGTCTCTTCTGTTACGGGTTGCGATAAGGCAAAAATAAAAGACACGCTGCGACAGCGGCATGACGCTTTGGGCTTGGACAAGGATACCTTGTTGAGAGCAGATCCCTACGGGCAGAGCGGACTTACAATGGAGAAATTCGGCGAAGTTTTGCGTAAAAAAGCACTCGGAATTCCATGACAACAGGAGAAATATATGGTTAGCGCAAAGACATCGGTAAGCTTTCTGGATGGTTGTATTCTAGAGAAAGATATTTTCCTTTTTTCGTGCAGGCTGGATTCACAGCCCCATGACGAGTACGATTTGGGAATCGTTGAGTGGTACGTTAAAGGTAAATGGATGTACCAGAAACGTAATTGGCAAGTAAGTTCGGTTTGCGTGATGCGACCAACGCACGAGGAATCGAGGCGGGCATCCGTTGTACTCGAAGAGGGATCGGGTATCGTCGGCGTTTACTGGCCGAGCGCTAAAGCCACGGTCGATGAGGTACTGCCTGGGGCGGAGGATGGTCATGGGATTGCGTCGCTAACTGATATCAAGCAAATTGGAAATTCGCTTTATGTGTGCGGGTACGGCGGCAAATTAATGCGCCGCACCGATGGGAAATGGGAAATTCTCGACAAGGGCCTCAAAGCGCTCGGTTTGGGTGATTATTTGAAGCAAGGAATGGCGTTGGAAGAAGCGCTGGAGGCTGCCGAGAATACTCACCGAAACATGGATGCCATCCACGGTTGTACAGAGCAAGCAATTTATTGTGTTGGCCGCAACGGCCTGATTTTTCGCTTCGATGGGACCAGCTGGTCAGCAGTAGAATCATCGACCAATGCAAATTTGCAATGCGTGCACTGTGCCGGTGATGGCTGGGTCTATGCGGCTGGACAGCCCGGAGTCCTTTTGCAAGGCAATGAAAAGGGATTCCATGCGCTGTATACCGGTGTAACTGACGACTTTTACGCAATGACCTGGTTTGAGGGGCGTTTGTATGTCGGCGGTCTTAAAGGCCTTTACAGGCTGGAGCCGCACGGACTTCAGCTCGTCGATACCAAGCAAGGGAGTTTCTCCTGCGTGGCCCTGGACAGCGTCAGTGGACAGCTTTTGGTCGTCGCCGAGCGTTGGCTATTGGTATTCGATGGCGTGAGCTGGAAACGCATAGAAGATCCTGATAATGTTTAACACTTGGGACCGGTCCTCCGAATGCATGGCCGCGTTGAGTTTCAAGGGGTGCCTCGCACTGCTGATCGACCCCAACGTCAATTACCGTAACGACCATAAGCTATCGTCGCATTGCGCATCAGCAAGCCCACGCACGCCGTATAGTGCCGCAAGCACGGCATGAGATTGTACGCCTTGCTCTACCGCGTTAATCACCAAGCAGGCGCCGTAAAGAGACCCCCTAATAATCAGAAACTGGACTTTGCTGGAGCCGTGCAAAGAGATGTGTCGCTCAGCGAGCATAGTGCAACCTGATGTGTCGTCGCGTGCAATCGGGTGTGTCGCTAAATGTCCTAAGTCGCTGATTTAGCAAACCCAGCCGTGCAACCGGATGTGTCGTCCAACGTGCATATCCACCGCGGGGATCGGACGGAAATCACCGCGCAGGACAAGCGACATCACCCTCCTCGCATAAAAAGTTGTCGAGGCAGCGCGCACAACCATCCTGGCACTCCCGCCGTGCCTGCGCCATACGGAGCAGCTCCGTCCGCCTCCCCGTGGCTTGCCTTACCCGCGCTTATCGGCCGGCATAGCAACCAAGCTCAGCGCTGGTGTAGGTGCGGCTGCCGCCATCGTCGGTGCGGACATTGACCGAGAACTGCGATCCCCATGGGAACTGGGTGCCGCTGAACGACCAGAGCACCTGGCCGTTGGCGTCGGTCTTGCGGGCGTAGCTGCCCATCAACCCGCCTTGAGCGTTGGTGAAAGTCAACGCGACACCCATCTGTGCAAGCGGTGTGCGCAGCGAACCATCGCTATACGCCGTCGTGCGGATCCACAAACCCACCCGGTTGGTCAGGCTGGCGCCGCATTGCGCCTGAAAGCTGGTGGTTTTTCCCCAAGCCCAACGCGACACGTCCAGCCTGCGCGATCCTGCTATCTTGCCGTTCAACGAGGGTTCCACCGCCGCGCTGGACAGCAAGGCATTGCGCGTTTGCTGTACTGTGGCCGTCGGGTTCAGCACGCGATACAGTCCGAGCGCGCCAGCGACGTGAGGCGACGCCATCGAAGTACCGTTCTTCCAGCTGTAAGCGCTGTCCGAACTGATCACGGTGGAATAAATGCCCGTACCCGGCGCAGCGATGTCCACCGACGTGACGCCAAAATTGGAGGTCGACGACAAGATGCCATCCTGCTTCAGATTGCCCACTGCGATGACGTTCTCCACGTCCAGGTTCGCCGGCCACATGAATTTCCCGTCGGTGTTGGCGCCGTTATTGCCGGCCGCGGCGGCCACCATGATATTGGCGTCGCGCGCAGCCTGAAAGTATTCGATACCGTTATTGTTGACGGTGTCGGACAGGCCTCCCAGCGAAAGGTTCACTGCCACCACGTTAATGCCGCGCTTGGTTTTCAGGTCCACCAGATAGCTGAGCGCTTCCATCACCGCGCTCGAGGGGCAGCTGCCGCCGCCGCTGCATACTTTGACGGGAATGATCTTTACCCCGCCGTCGCCGCAGATGCCGGCCACGCCCAGGCTGTTGTTGCGGCGCGCGGCGATCGTTCCGGCCACGTGCGTGCCGTGCGAGTGATCATCCTCCGCGTTACTGGTGTGGCTATAGAAATTCCAGCCCCTGACGTCGTCGATGAATCCATTGCCATCGTTATCGATACCATCGCCGGCTTTTTCGCCGCCGTTGATAAACATGTTGTCCTTCAAGTCCTCGTGCGTGCTGCGTACACCGGTATCGAGCACCGCCACGTACGCAGGCTGTGTCGTCTTGCATGCATAGCCCTGCTGCCAGAGCGCGGCCACGCCGGTGCCGAACGGATTGGCGGGAGTGGTTGTGGCGCCGTGCACGCCCCACAGGTTGTTAAATGCCGCATCGTTGGACGGTGCGGTGTCTTGCAACTCCAGCATCCAGTCCGGCTGCACATCTTCCACCATGGGGTTGCGGCGCAGTTGCGCGATCGCCGATGGCACGCTCCACAAACGGTTCAGATTGACCAGTTCGTAGCGATCCATGCCGCGCGTGCGGGCGCGATCCGCGGCGCCGGCCAGGCTGAAATCCGTGGCGCTGGCCAGGCTGCGACCGTTCCGCCCGCCGTGCAAGCGTTTACGGCTGGTCGGCGTGATGGCACGCATTGCCTGCTCCTTGTCGGCTTCGGTAGCGTCGCTGCGGAACTTGACGATCAGACGCGTGCGGTCGAAGCGCTGCGATCCTTCCATGGCGCGCAGCTCGTCAATGGACAGGGCGTGGGCGGCCGGCGCGGCGGGGGCAGCCTGCGCGGCCGAAGCCAGAGCGGCGGCCACGGCAATAACGGATGCGGTACAGGCACGGTAAAAACGGGGATGGCGATGCATATAAGTCTCCTGCGCCACATGGGCACGTTGTTCAATCGATTTTTTGAGAATTTTCTGATTGGTAATGGCAAAGCGGCGCGCCAAGGTCGTTGGCGCGTGGATCTGGTTGAAATGCGGCAGTTTTCTCCGTTTCGTACATGGCCATGCGGTTCGCCGCTGGTCATGTTTGAACCGGTCACCGCGCCTCACTTCATGAGCAATTTGCCGCGCGCGTGGCGGCCGCCCGCAACGTGTTCATGACGCGCTGGGTTCCCAGGCGCCAAAGTATGAAAGGAAAATGTGGATGAATTGTGGATTCTTCGCTAACCATTTCCTGACCTTGCACACTCTCGAAAAATGCCGCACCGTAACCGGAAGCGAGCGTACAATCCATGCACAATCATGGTCGGTCAGCGCTTACGGACGCGATGCATTGCTGCCTGACCGGGCCTTCCACGCACGACATTCCCGACCCTTCCCACGAGAAGCACAATCGACTGTCCTGGCGTTGCTTCAACGGTTCAACCTTTAGCGTTCTATGTTGTTCTCCCTCCACGCACTACGCCATCTTGTTCTGTTCGCCACATTCGTGTTGATGTGCTTTTCGGCCGAGGCCACGGACAGTGTTGCTTCGGTCAGCCTGAAGCAGTCCGGCGATCTATCCGGTGAAACACTCGGCCTGCGCTATCTGCGTGACACACGGCAGACCCTGACGATCGGTGAACTGAGAAAACTGCCGGAGGGGCAGTTTTCCGCGGTGCGCCAGCGCGATGTCAATCAGCGTTTCCAGCGTGGCGACTACTGGCTCAAGACATCGGTCCATAACGCCTCCAAGGCCAGCATGACGTGGGTGCTGCGGCATCCCATGCCGATCACCGACTACGTCGATTACTGGATTTTTACAAATGGCGCGCTGCTTACCCATGCCGCAGGTGGCGACCGGACCTTGATGTCGGATCGGCAGATTCCGTATCGCATCGCGAGCGTTCGCCACACGTCGGAAGCGGGTCAGGTATCGGAGGTCTACATACGTTTGCGGAACAAACAGGCGGCGCCGATGCATTTGGTCTTTGCGCTGTCCGATGAAGTCACGTTTTTACGAAAGATTTCGAACGATCAGCTGTTGATGGGCGTTCTTTACGGGATTCCCTGCGCCCTGGTCGTGTATGCGCTCTGTGGATGGTTCATCAACGGCACTCCCAGCAGCCTGGTCTACGCAGGCTATGTCCTCGCCATCATGGGCTCGTGGCTGGGAATAAATGGACAATTGGCCGAATACGTCTTTGTCGACACGCCGGACATCGCGAACTTCATGCTGGTCGTATTCTTCTTGCTGGCGACAATCGCCAACTGCATGTTCGTGCGAGAGTTCCTGCAGACCAAGCAGTTCATGCCTCGTTTCGACAAGTATTTTAGCGGCGTCATCCTTCTTGCCATCGCAGGAATCGTTTTGCGCGCACTGGGCCTTCAGGTTGCGGTGATCCAGGTGACGATCGTCTTGTTATTGACGCATGCCATTGCCCCCGTGGTGGCGATACTGTCCCTCAGAGGCCGCGCGGTTTTCACGCGCTGGTATCTGGTAGCGCAGCTGGTGTATAACGCGGCCCTGCTCATCGGAATTGCCGGGGTGCGGTTTTCGGAACTGAGTTATGAAAATTATTTCTTCTACTGCCAGCTGGCGTTTATCGCGGAACTGGTGCTCCTCGGCGTGGCGCAGCAAGACAGGGTGCGCATCCTGCAACGCGAAAAAACGGCGTTCGAGCAGAAGTACAACACAGCGCTGCAGGTCAATAACGCTGAGTTGGCCAAGCAACTTGAACAACGTACTTGCCAGCTACGGGAAGCGCAACAGCGCACTGAATTCATGGCTGCCGTGAAAACGACAACTGGCCGCATTGCCAATGGCGAATTCAGTGTGCGCCTGGCTCCGGGGGAGTCGCCAGAGTTGGCTGACCTTGCCAGTAATGTCAACGTGATGGCCGCGTCGCTGTCCCGCCTGGAAGGAGCCCGCAAACGATGGATTGCCGATATCAGCCACGAACTGCGCATCCCCCTCTTTTCCTTGCTCTGCGAAACCGAGGCTTTGCTGGACGGCGTAAGAACGATCAACAAGCGCGCCATCGCTTCCATCCATGAAGAAGTGATGCGGCTATCCCGGCTGGTGTCGGACTTGCATGAAGTGGCCTTGACCTATCTCCGTCCTCTGCCATGTACTTTCACAAGCTGGCAACTTGAGGCGCTGTTGACAAAGAAAAAACACGAGTATGTGCGATACGCACAGGAAAAAGGTCTGCGCTTTAGCGTGGACATGCCAGCCGGTGCCTTGTTGGTCAAATGGGATAAGGGACGCTTCGAGCAGCTGCTGGATAACCTGGTTCAAAACAGCATCAGCTACACGGATGCGCCGGGCGATGTGACGCTGTCGATCGAGGCCGGGCCGCAGCGCGTGACCATCACCCTCGAGGACACCTCGCCCGGAATCGATCCGGCTGATGCAAAGCACCTGTTCGAGCCACTGTACAGAGCCGATATCGCACGCAGCCGGCGCGCCGGTGGAAGCGGACTCGGACTGTCGATATGCCAGGCCATCATCCATGCCCACCTTGGGAACATCACTGCCGAGCCGTCGCCGATGGGCGGCCTGGCAATCCGAATCGATCTGCCCCGTTCCGCCGATAAGTCCACCGATAAGCTATGAACCCTGCAGCGCACGAAATAGTCATTGTTGACGATGAGGTCAAACCGGCGCAGGTATTAGCCGAGTATCTGCAGCGGGACGGCTTCCGTACTGCTCACATCCTTGACGGGAACAGCGCGGTGGCGTACGTCAGGCAGCATGCACCAGGCGTTCTGATTTTGGATGTCATGCTGCCCGGGCTCGACGGGATCGAGGTCTGCCGGGCCGTGAGAAGGTTTTCGATGGTGCCGATTATCATGTTGACGGCTCGCGTGGACGAAGCCGACCGGATACAAGGCCTCGACATCGGTGCCGACGACTATCTTTGCAAGCCGGTGAGTCCACGGGAGGTGGTTGCGCGCGTGCGTGCCCAGGTGCGCCGGGCCGCCGGGCCGATGACCAGCGACCAGCACACCTTTGGATTTATCGTGGAGGAAGCGGCGCAACGCATTTGGTGGCAGGGCAAGGTGTTACCGCTTTCTCAAGTCGAGTACCGGATATTCAGGACACTGCTGTCCCAACCAGGGAGAATTTTTGAACGGGAAGCCCTGCTCAATGCAAAGGATTGCGTTGGGCGTGCGGTCAATGACCGCTCCGTCGACAGTCATATAAAAAACATTCGCAAGAAAATCAAACCGTACACCGGAGACACCGAATTCATTTTCTCCGTCTACGGCGTCGGTTATCGTTTCGGGGATTTCTAAAAATGTGTGCGTCGCCGGGATCAAGAAGCGTCCCGCAACGTATCCCGTGCTGGAAGGCCCATGCAGCGGCATGGCTGCCACGCCTGGCGTGCCGCGCCAGCGGACGCGGCACGCTGCCTGCTACGACCGCGAGCGCCGCCGGGCACTCAGGGCGAGCACGCCCAAGCCCAGCGCCAGCATGCCGTAGCTTGCCGGCTCGGGCACCGGGCTCATGCTGAGCATGGTGTCCTCGGTCCAGCGCAAGGTATACGATGCCGAGCCGCCCGGCCAGTAGGAATGCTCCTTCGCTTCAACGCCGCTGATCACACTGCCCCCCGCCACGCCCTCGCCCCACGGATCGGTGCTCCATGCCGTATGAAAATTGAGGGCGCTGCCGGGCGCATAGGAGAAGTCGAACAGTCCGCACATGAACACTTCGGGGCCGCACCAGCCGACATATTGCTGGCTGTTGAGGATAAAGGACGTGACCTCGCTGAGCTCGATACGACCGTCGCCGTTGCGATCGTCGCTGTCGAAGTAGCCGTACAGGCTGGCGTTGGGCAGGAACTGCCCCCCTTCCACGTGGTAAAAGCCGGTATAGGTGAATTCACGGGAGAGCGGCTCCGCGTGCGCGCCGGTCGCCAGCGCGGCCGCGGCAGCGGCAGATGCAATAAGTAACGAGGGTTTGAACATGGTGGTCTCCTGGACAAAGATGCATCTTAGCGAATTAACATCACCAGTCTGTCGTGCGAACGCCGCATCGTCAATAAAATAGCAGGCGCCTCGCGACGCGGCGGCTTGACGATGGCGGGCAGCGTCGCGCCCAGGTAACGCGGGCGCTGCCGGACGACATGGCAAGCGTGCGGTCTTCCCCCGTACAGCGTTTACAATATTGTTTTAACCACCACGGCGCGCGCGCCCTGCCCCCATGGCCCACATTCATCCAACCGGCTGGCAAGAGATGGCGGTCACCGGCACCGCCGTGCGCGAGATCGACACACTGAGCTATCTCGAAACGAGACTGGCCGATGCGCCCTACCGCATCTACCACGGCGTGCACTGGACCAACGTCGAGAATGGCTTTTCCGCCTTTGGCGAGATCGATTTCATCATCGTCGCGCCCAGCGGGCGGGTGCTGCTGATCGAGCAGAAATCCGGCCTGCTGAACGAAACGGCCGATGGCCTGGTCAAGCATTACGAGGGCAAGCCGCGCAAGGTCGCCAACCACCTGATGCGCTCCATCAAGGGCCTTACCGAACGCTTCGGCGGCGAGCTGTCCATCGATTACCTGCTGTACTGCCCCGATTACATCGTGCGCAACCCACACCTGGCGGGCATCGACCCGCGCCACATCATCGACGCGACCAACAAGGACCGGCTGGCGAAAGCGATCCGCGACATCCTGCCCATGACCGATACCACTCCTGGCGAGCAGTTCGAGAAGGTGACGCGTTTTCTCGGCAACATGCTCAGCTTGCGCCCCGATCCCAGCGCCATGATCGGCAACGCCGCCGCCATGGTCACGCGCCTGTCCGGCGGCCTGGCCACCTGGGCACGGCGGCTGGAGTTCACCCCGTTCCGGCTGCGCGTGGCCGGCACCGCCGGCAGCGGCAAGACCCAGCTGGCACTGGCGGAATACGGCGCCGCCATCGAGGCCGGCCTGTCGCCCCTGTACGTGTGCTACAACCGGCCGCTGGCCGATCACATCGAGCGGCTGGTTCCGGCCGGCGGACGGGTGGCCACCTTCCACATGCTCAGCGACGCCTTCCTGCGCGCCCAGGGCCATATCCCCGACTACGCCGCGCCCGGGGTGTGGGATGAGATCGAAGCGCGCATGGCCGGCGCCGCGCTGCCGGAAACCTGGAAATACGATGTGCTGATCGTCGACGAAGGGCAGGATTTTTCGCTCGCCTGGCGCGACATCCTGCTGCGCATGCTGAAAGACGACGGCCGCGCCATCTGGCTGGAAGACCCCAACCAGAACCTGTACGGCCGCCCCCCGGTGCCGCTGCCGGGCTGGGTCAAGCTCCATTCCGATACCAACTTCCGCAGTCCGCGCCAGATTGTCGACATGCTGGCCTCGATCGGCGCGGCGCACCCGCCGGTGCAAGCGGGCAGTCCCTTCAAGGGCGCCGACATCGAGGAATTGCTGTATCCCGAAGGCGATACCGAGGCCATGCTGGCGCAGACCCGGCGCGCGGTCACCCTGTGCCTGGGCGCCGGCTTCGCGCGCCACGATATCGCCATCGCCTCGTTTCGCGGACGCGAAAAGTCGGCCATCCTGCGGCTCGACAAGTTGAGCGAGGCCCACACGCTCCACTCCTTCACCGGCCAATACGACCTGTTCGGCAATCCGGTCTACCGCGAGGGCGGCTTGCTGGCCGAATCGGTGTACCGCTTCAAGGGCCAGTCGGCGCCCGCCGTGATCTTCACCGAGATCGATTTCGCCCAGGTCGACGAGCTGGTCTTGCGCAAGCTCTTCGTGGGCATGACCCGCGCCCGGCTCAAGCTCGTGCTGGTGCTCAGCGAACGCGCCGCACAGCAGTTGCTGGACCGCCTCTGACGCTTGCCAGCCGCCGGGCTGCGCACCGCATCAGCGCGCTGCATCGCACACGCTCTGGCGGCCGCGCCTGCCGCCCCTCGACACCGGCCGGCCGCCGCATGCGGCGGCATCATCCGACAAAAATAGAGATGCGACAAAACAATGATACTATTAGTACTTTGTTATGATTTATTGTTGTCTAACTCTTGGTTGAGGACGCAATTTTATGGGTGGTATGATCGCGGCAGTGGCGGCTTTAGCGCTGGGCCGGCAACATAATCGACTTTTACGTCTGACATTCCCCCGGGGGGATGGACCGGACGCGGTGCTGCTCGCCAACCGGCTCGAGGCGAGCGAGGCATTGTCGCGCGACTTCGAGTACACCGTCGAAGTCCTGTCCGACAACGCCAGCATCGCCCTCAAGGACATGCAGGGCAAGATGGTCACCATCGAGCTGGTCCGTGGCGACGGCTCCCTGCGCTACTTCAACGGCTACGTCTTCGCTTTCCAGCTGGCGCGCACCGACGGCAGCGTGGCCTTCTATTCGATGGTCCTGAAACCCTGGCTGGCCTACCTCAAGCTGCGGCGCGACAACTACGTCTTCCACGATGCGACCCTGCGCGAGCAAACCACCAGCATCTTCGACGATTACGGCACGCATCCCGACTGGGATTGCCGCATCCGGTCGGCCGAGCCGCGCATGACGATGGCCTGCCAGTTCGCCGAAGATGACCACAATTACCTGCACCGGCGCTGGGAAGCGGCCGGCTGGCATTACTGGTATGAACACACGGCAAGCGGCCACAAACTGATCCTGGCGGACGAGTCGCCCCTGGCCGCGCCCATCGACGGCAAGCCGGAGGTGCGCTTCCAGCGCCATGGCGGCGCGCTGGAAGAAGATGCGATCGGCGAATGGTCGCCCGTGCGCGACCTGGTCGCGGCCAGCATCGCGCTGTCGAGCTTCAACTTCAAGAGTCCGCATCCAGTCCATGTCGACGTGCCCAGCGTAAACCAGCAGGGCGCGGTCCTCAAGATCGAGTCCTACGAATACACCGGCGCCTACGGTTTCACCGACAGCGCCGGCGGCGTCGACCAGGCCCGCCTGCGCATGGAAGAAACGGAAGCGAGCGGCAAGCATTTCGCCGCGAAGGGTAACAACCGCTTCAGCATGCCGGGCCGCAGCTTCCGCCTGGCCGACCATTTCCACGATCCCGACGGCGCGGGCGATGCGCAGCAGAACGATTTCCTGATCGTCGGCGTGCACCATTCGGTCAGCAATAATTATTTGCAGCAGGTCGATACGCCGGCCGAGTACAGCAACCGCTTCACCTGCATCCGCAAGCGTATCCCCTGGCGTCCGGGGCGCGGCTATAACAGCAGCGCCACGCGCATCCTGGCGCCGCAGACGGCCACCGTGGCCGCCCCGGCCGGCGAGGATGTCTTCACCGATGCCTACGGCCGCGTGCGGGTCCAGTTCCACTGGGACCGCGAGGGCAACAACGATGAGCGCAGCTCGGCCTGGCTGCGGGTATCGACCCCCTGGGCCGGCGCCGAACTGGGCCTGCATGCGATTCCGCGGCGCGGGCAGGAAGTCGTGGTGGTCTGGCTCGACGGCAACCCCGACCGCCCGATCATTTCGGGCGCGGTGTATAACGAACGCAATATGCCGCCGTGGAAGGTGTCCGACCAAAAAGCCCTGATGGGCATCCGCAGCCGCGAACTGACGCCCGATGGCGGCAATGCCGCCGGCGGACGCAGCAACCATCTGGTGCTGGACGATTCGGGCGGCCAGATCCAGGCCCAGCTCAAGAGCGACCACCAGCACAGCCAGTTGTCGCTCGGCCATATCACGCGCATCGAAGACAATATCGGGCGCAAGGATAGCCGCGGCGAAGGCTTCGCGCTGGAAACCAACGGCGCCGGCGCCCTGCGCGCCTCGCGCGGCCTGCTGCTTTCCACCGACGGGCGCGCGCGCGCGGTCGGCGGCACCCTCAGCCGCGACGAGCTGGTGCGCTGCCTCGAACAGGCGCTCGACCTGGCCCGCAGCCTGGGCGAGGCCGCCGAACAGCACGAGGGCGGCGCCCGCGACTCCAAGCCGCAAGAGTCGCTGACCGAGGCGGTCAGCGCGCTCGGCCACGGCAGCGGCAACGAAATGGACGCCGAGGGCCGCATGCCGGGCGGCGTGCCGGTGGTCGCCATCACCGCCGCCGCCGGCATCGCCAGCGCCACGCCGATGGACCAGACCCACTTCGCCGGCAAGAACATGGACACGGTGGCGCGCCACAACCAGCAGCACTATGCCGGCAAATCGATCTTGCAGACGGCCGGCAAGGATATCGAGCAGTTCGCGCTCGACGGCGACATCCGGGCCATTGCCAACAAGGGCAAGATCATCCAGCAGGCGCAGCACAACGCCATCGAAATCACGGCCGACAAGAGCGTCACCGTGCTCTCGACCAAGGATCACATCCTGATGGCGGCCGAGAAGCACATCACGCTCACCAGCGGCGGAGCCTACATCAAACTGTCGGGCGGCAACATCGAAATCGTGTGCCCGGGCAACCTGATCTTCAAGTCGGCCTCGCGTTCATTCACCGGACCGGGCAGCATGAAGCAGGACATGCCCGCCTTCGAGGTCGGCGCGACCGGGCGCAAGTTCATGCTGCACCGCGATGGCGACAAGCTCGACAAACTGGACAATCACAATTACAGCATCAAGCTTGATGACGGTGAAGTTATCGAAGGCAAGACCGGCAAGGATGGCTTGACCAAACTGGCGGAGAAAGACGTGATGCGCATCGCCGAGATCAAGGTGTGGAAGGACAAGCCATGAGCGAACCGGAAAATCTGGTATTGCCCGGCAGCAGGGAACAGAGCACGCTGACCAGCAAGTCGACGGCGCCGCTGCCGATCAAGCGCAGCATGCCCTGCATCACCATCCTGGTGCACGGGGTCAACGACGTGGGCGAAGCCTTCTTCAAGCAGGAAGCCGGCCTGTGCGCCGGCCTGAACACGCGCCTGGGCCGCACCGACCTCCAGTCCGGGATATGGGTGGTGCCGGATCCCAAGGCGTCCGGCACCTATGTCGACACCGACGTGCTGGCCGATCCGGACAAGGTCTACTTCCAGCGCAAGCCGGACCAGGGAACCTCCTCGGTGATTCCCTTTTACTGGGGCTTTCGCGAAGATACGGAGTTTGCCAAAACCAATCTGCCGCATAAGGAATACGTCGACCGCAACGGCAACCGCATCGATAAACGCTTCGGCAAGAATGGCGGACCGTTCGCCAACGCGACCACCAACATTCCGGACATGTTCGGCGAAGGCTTCCGGCGCAACTGGGCGATCCGGCGCGCCGATCCCGACGACGGCACCCACCCGCTGCTGGACGCGCCCGACCGCACCTACATGATCCTGGCGGCCCAGCGCCTGGCGGCCTTGCTGCGCATCATCCGCAAAAAGTCGCCGAACGAACCGGTCAACATCATCGCGCACAGCCAGGGCTGCTTCGTCACCCTGCTGGCGCACGCCATGCTGGGCAAGGAAGGCGCCGGCATCAAGGCCGACACGGTGGTGCTCAACAATCCGCCCTACAGCCTCGAAGAACCGTTCATCGAAACCTTCCAGACCGGCAGCGAACAGCAGACCGGCGCCGCCCGCGAAGAAACCCTGCGCAAGATCGTGGCCGACTTCATGACCACCGCGCCGGCCACGGTGCCCGCGTTCGCCACCCTCAAGACCGAGGGCGAAGGCGTGGTCGGGCGCACCTGGGAACCGGCCGCCCGATTCGAGCGCGACAACCGCGGCAAGGTGTTTCTCTATTTCAGCCCGGACGACGCCACGGTCGGCTTGCCGAATATCCAGGGCATCGGCTGGTGGGGCGTCTACGAAGACATGCGCGTCAAGCTCGGCAGCCGCTTTTTCCAGCGCATGTTTACCTCGCCGAAGGGCAAAAACAAGGATGCCCGGCAGATCGGCGTGGCGCCCTATGAATTCAAGATTCACTTCAAATGGAACGTCGGCCACACCTTCGGGCGCAAGCGCTTCATCAACGGCGAGCAGCTGAACGTGCCGTTCCGGCCGGACATGGGCGAGGCCAGGCTGGAAAACGGCCCGATCGACGCCGCCATCGGCGCCACCAGTCCCTACACGAAGAAGGGCCAGGAAGGCATGTTGCCGGGAGATACTGCGGAACAGGCCAAGGCACGCTGGATGAACCGGGATGGCGATAACTCTTACCATTCGAGCATCGTCAGCAATCCCGGCCATACCGAGAAAGCGACCGCCTACGATGTCTGCATCGGCATCAGCGAGATTCTCAAGACGAATAACGTCAAGTGGATTAACTTCCTGCGCGCGGTGGCCGACTGGCGCACCAACTGGCATGGCTCGGCCGATGAAAAAGGGGCGGACGAAGCCTCGTTCCCGCCGCCGGCGCCCGAGATCGTGGCGATGCTCGACGCTGAAATCGACGCCCGCGACCGCGAGGTCATCAACGGCAACTTCCACTATCATGCAATCGGGGGCGAGCATCCCGGCAAGCTGCCCGATTTCACCTTGAACTGCAGCGTTGCCAGCCTCAGTCCCTTCGTCGTCTCGGAGACGACCGGGGCGCGCGCCGAAGAACGGCAGCGGCTGTATCATGAACACCAACTTTCCCGGGGAGGATACCATTGAACCTGCTATCGCCTGGCGCCGCGCGCCGCGCCGTGTGCGGCGCGGCCATCATGGGAATCGTGCTGTCGACGGCGGGCTGTTTCACCGCCTTCACGCCCAAGCGCAACTATTGCACGCACGACCCGAAAGACACGGCCGTGCCTTTATGCAAACCGAAAGCCCCGCAATAGGACCGGCCGATGGCACTGCGCCCACCTTCGCCGCGCGCCGCGCTTGCCTGGCCGCTGGCGGGCATGCTGTGCGCCGTCCCGGCCCTGTGTGCGCCGCCAAATCCCATTAACAAGATGGACCCTCTCATGTCGCAGACGCAAACCGGCAACACCTCCTATCCGCCCATCGACTCGCTGGACCTGGTCGGCGTCGGCGTGGCCGTCGAAACCTGGCGCAACCATCCCGACTATCCCAAGTCCAACCTGTGGCAGGCGGTGCTGGACAGCAACGGCAGCTATCTCGTTTCGCAAGACGCCAAGCAATATCCGAAAAATTTGCAGGAGTGGCAAATGATGGCGGCCAAGCGCAATATGGACACCATCGACGCCGCCGTGCGCGAATTCATGGACCGCTACCCGCTGCCGATTTCGGTCGTGGCGCCCGCGTTCGGCGAGCCGGCCGACGGTCCGGGACGCGAGTTGCGCTACAAGACGAACGCGGGCAGCGTGGTGGTGACCAAGGTGAGCGGCCACTACACCGATCCCGGCTCCTTCCGCGAATTGCTGACCCAGAGCGGCCAGGTGGTCAACTCCTGGCTCAACGACGAGCCCGATCCGCTGTGGCAAACCCTGTTCGCCACCTTCGAGCAGAACGCCGACGTACCCGCCATCGGTGTGCACGCCAAGGACAGCGCCATGCACCGCGCCCTGAGCTTCATCCGCAGCGACCCGCCGCGCTACGAGAAACTGGCGGCCGAGCAGGTGTACCGCCCCAAGCAGGCGCGCACCATCAGCGACAGCTACGCCATGCTGGTGCTGGCGCGGCGCGCGCGGGTCGAGCGCCTGCGCCCGTTCGCCCCGTTCGTCGCCGATACCATGCGGATCAGCAATCTCGGCGGCCAGTTCTCGCGCAACTGGTCGGAGTTTGCCGGCTGGAAGAAAAACCCGCCCACGCCCTTTGTGCCGACCCCCTACATGGCCAAGCCGTGGACTGCCTTCCAGATCGACCAGTTCGATCACCTGGAGCATCTCGGGACGGTGTACCGCCCGCAGGTGGTGTCCTACCTCGATGCCGACGGCAAGCCGGTGAAGGCGGCCGAGAAAGCGGCGCGCATGGAAGCGGCCCTGCGCGCCGCGCTGGCCCCGCTCGGCGGCAAGCTGCCGGTGCGCATCTTCTACGACTACGGCAGCGTCTGGGACGACCGCAACGGCGGTGCGCGCCTGGTGCCGCTGGTGCAAAGCCTGCATGCGCTCGATGACGAATTCGACCTGCTCGATCCCAAGCGCGGCTTCGACCTGGCGCGCATCCTGGGCGACACCGGCGCCGCCAGCGCCTTCGTCGGCGTCTCGCTGGCCTCGATGGCGGGCCGCCAGAGCGGCGGCGCGACCCTGGTCGCCAACCTGCGCCGCAACGAGGGCGCCACCTTGCTGCTGGTGGTGCCGCCCACGGCCGAGCAGATGAAAAAAGACGCGGCGATCAAGCGTCCGTATTTCCCGTCCACCGCCGGCGTCAAGGATACCTTCTGATGGACCGCCCTACGGGACGCCCGATTTGCTGCGAAGGCGACATGACCACCCACGGCGGCAAGGTCATCAAGGCCAGCGGCAGCTTCACCATCGACGGCCGCCGGGTTGCCCGCGTGGGCGACCTGGTCAGCTGCCCGCTGCACGGCATCAACCCCATTATCGAGGGCGATGGCGCGACCCTGGACGAATCGATTCCGCTGACCTTGCACGCCCACAAGAGCGCCTGCACCAGCATGGTCATCTGCACGGTGAATGCCACCGTCGATGCGTAACTTCCCCCTTTCCCTGGAATTGTCCCATGTCCACCAGCAGCACTGAACACTACCCGCAGGACGACCTGAGCGGCGTCCTTGCCACCCCGGCCGGCACCGCCGGCCTTGCCCCGCTGCGCCCCGATCCACTGCCGGCGGTGGTGGTGGCGGCGCCAGCGATGCCCGCCGCGGGCAGCGGCGCCCAGCCCGCCGAGCCAGAACGCGCGGGGCGCACGCTGCAAGTGGTCGTTGGCACGACGCTGCTCGCCTGCGCCGGTGCCGGCCTGTTTGCCTGGCTCGGCTGACAGAACGCCATCGCCCCCCGGCCGGGCAAATGAACAAGGGTGCGGCCGCAACGCACAAGTTCATCACGGGCTACCCCGCGATTTAGGAGAGCGATATGGAAGCATACTGGTACAAGGTGTGCCCCCGATGCGACGGCCAGGGACGCCTGGTCATTTGCAAGCGCAGCGACAACGGCGCCCTGTTTTTTCATTGCGACGAGTGCGAAGCGGCCTGGAACACGGCGGCCGAGATCGGCGATCCGGACAAGGTGTTCATGGGCGTGGACATTCCCGCCACCCGGGCCGGGATGGACGACATCGCCCGCCACGGCTGGACGCAGTACGCCAAAAAACCGTATCACAAATAGCGTGCTGGCGATGGCCGCCATGCTGGTGTCGACCAGCGGCTGTTTCACGGCCTTTACGCCCAAGCGCAATTTCTGCACGCACGACCCCAGCACACGGCGCTGCCGATGTGTAAGCCGAAAACGCCGCCCTAAGACGGCCGCCGGGCGCGGCGCCGCCCTACATCGCCCTGAACAGGTGCACGAAAGCGCGGCTGACCGGCAGCTCGCGCTGGTGGCCCCTGATGCGTAAAAACAGGCGCCCGCTTTCATCGCGCCGGGTGCCGTCCAAAAACGCCAGGTTGATCAGGGTGGAACGGTGCACCTGCCAGAACAGCTCCGGGTCGAGCTGCGCCGCCAGTTCGGTGAGCGGCGTGCGGATCAGGTGTTCGCCGGCCCTGGTCGCCACCACCGTGTATTTGTCGTCGGCGTGGAAGAACAGCACGTCCTCCACCGCGATCTGGAACGTCAGTTCGCCTTGTCCGGCGCGGATATAGCGCAGGCGCGGCTGCGCGGGCGTGGCCAGCAGGCGCGCCAGCGCGCGCGACAGGCGGGCATCGTCCTGCGCTGGCGCGCAGGCGGCCCGGATGCGCTCCAGCGTGCGCGCCAGGCGCTCCGTTTTCACCGGTTTCAGAATGTAATCGAGCGCGGCATGCTCGAACGCCTCCACCGCGTGGCTGTCGTACGCGGTCACGAAGACGACCCTGGTCGGCCCTTCGATGCCCTGCGCCACTTCCAGTCCGGTCAGTCCCGGCATCTGGATGTCGAGGAAGGCCAGCTCAGGCTGCAAGGTGGCAATGCCGTGCGCCGCCTCGACGCCGTTCACGGCCACCTGCACGATTTCCAGTTCCGGCCACAGCATGGCCAGCTGCTGGCGCAGGTAAAGCGCCAGGTGCGGCTCGTCGTCGGCGATCAGGGCGCGCATCGGATACGCAAGATGGAAGAGGATGTCATGGCGCCATTGTAGTGGCGCCGGCCGCGCCACCGCCAGCGCGGTGCGACGAATCGACGCCGGGTGCGACGGGCGGCCGCCCATTCGTCGCCACGTTTGTCGATTCGTCGTTGCGCTCGTCGATCCGTCGCCCGGCCGATGGCCGGGCCGGCGCGCTCTGCCATCCTGCGGCCATCTCAACCACACGCAGGCATTCCATGTTCATCCGACGCACGCTGGCCGCTTCCCTTTGCCTGTTCCCGATCGCCGCCGTAGCGGCGCCCGATCTGGCGCCGATCGAGCCGCAGATGGTCACCATCGAGGCCGGCCAATTCATGATGGGCAGCGCGCGCGCGGCCAATACGCAGCCGGTGCGCAGCGTGACGCTCAAGGCATTCAGGATCGGCAAATACGAAGTCACCGCGGCCGAGTTCCAGCGCTTCGCCGAGGCGACCAGGTACAAGGCGCCGCGCATGTGCCTGCAAATGGCGTCGAAGCGCTGGTTCGCCAGCGTACCCAACGAGTTCGTCGCCGCCGCCACCCTGCAGTCGCTCAGCAAGTTCGAACCGGCCACCTGCATCGGCTGGAACGGCGCCGACGCCTACGTGAAGTGGCTGGCCAAGGAAACCGGCAAGAAATACCGCTTGCCGAGCGAAGCGGAATGGGAATACGCCAGCCGCGCCGGCGGCAGCGGCCGCTACTTTTTCGGCAACGATGAAACCCAGGCCTGCCGCTACGCCAACCTGGCCGACCGTTCCGCCGAGGCGGCGATCCGGCGCGACTTCGATGGCCTTGAAGCGCGCGAGCACACGGGCGTGATTCCCTGCGACGACAAGGCGGGCTACGCCAGCATCGTCGGCATGTACGAGCCGAACGCCTTCGGCTTGCACGACACGCTCGGCAATATCGCGGAGTTCGTCCAGGACTGCGAGCACGACACCTACGCTGGCGCCCCCACCGACGGCAGCGCCTGGGTTGACGTCCAGTGCAAGGCGCGCGCCCTGCGCGGCGGCAGCTGGCACTGGCGCGGCTTCCATGCCAGCCACCGCGGCGCCCTGCCGGCCGATTTCATCGGCGCGCTGGAAGGCTTCCGGGTGGCCGAAGATATCGTGGCGCCAGCGGCCGCCGAGACCAAACCGGGTCCCTTCGATCTGGAACTGGCGCAGGCGCAGCAGGCCGAACGCGCGCGCCGCGCCGCGATTGCCGACATCCCGCACCCGAAAGGATGAGCCAGCGAAGCTGCTACACTATTTTCCCATGGATATCAGCAACACATTGAAGCAGGCCTTGCGCAGTTTTTTGATCTTGAAAAAGCGGCGCGAGGAGCCCCTCTGGGCGCGCCTGGTGGTCGGCGCCGCGCTGGCGCTCGCGGTGGCGCTGGTGCTGATGCTGGCCTCGGTCTTCCTGATGGCGAAGGCCGAGATGAGCTGGTGGACCAGTTCGCTCTCCAACAACCTGCTGCTTGGCATCTGCGCCGCTGCCGCCATGCTGCTGCTCATGCGCGTGGGCGAATGGCTGCTGCCGCAGGCGTGGCTGAGCGCCCTGGCCGCAGGACCCGAGTGGCGCCCGCTCGCACTGATGAGTGCGATCCTGTTCGCGGGGGCGGCGCTGGGCGTGCGCGCCGGCTACGTGGTGCTGGGACAGCTCTACGCCTACGACATGTGGAAAAAACTGTCGGGCGCGCCCATGGTGCAGCTCAAGTTCGCCATCTTCGCGGCGCTGATTTTGGCGGCCAACTGGGTCTGGTGGCAGTTCCGGGCCAAGGAAAAAGCCCTGGCGCAGCAGGCCGCCGAATCGCAGTTGCGCATGCTGCAGGCGCAGATCGAGCCGCACTTCCTGTTCAACACCCTTGCCAACGTCCAGAGCCTGATCGCCACCGACGCCCCGCGCGCCCAGCTGATGCTCGAAACGTTCACCGATTACCTGCGCGCCAGTCTCGGCCAGATGCGCGCCAGCGACAGCAGCCTGGGGGTGGAACTGGAGACCGCGCGCAACTATCTGCTGCTGATGCAGATCCGCATGGGAAGCCGCCTGACCTTCTCCATCGAGGCGGATGAGACCGTGCGGCAAGCCCTGCTGCCGCCCCTGCTCTTGCAGCCACTGGTCGAAAATGCCGTGCACCACGGCGTCGCTCCCAGGCTGGAAGGCGGCCATGTTCGCCTCAGCGCCATCGTGCGCGATGGCGCGCTGGAGATCGTGGTCGACGACGATGGCGTCGGCATCGGCCACGCGCGCCGCGGCGCCCGCGCCGGCAACGGCGTGGCGCTGATCAATATCCGCACGCGCCTGGAAACCCGGTTCGGCGCCCGCGCCGCGCTGCTCATCGAACCGCTGGCGCAAGGAACGCGGGCAACGATGAGCTTGCCGTTGCGGGCCGCGGTCCAGGAAACCGTGAAGGGCGTGCATCCGGTTTCCTGACAACCGGCACCTTCGTTTGTGTCGAATTGTTTCCAGAGTCCCTTTGGACACGTTAGCCTCGATTTCAGGCGGGTTCTCCACATCGTCCGGAAACAAGGACGCGGTTTAATGAGTCCTCGTTGTCGCAGCTTGCCATCCCGGCGGGCCACGACGACGCTCACTCACAGGAGAACATATGAATACCATTCGAATCCGCAGCGCCACATCGCTTGTACGAACCGCAGCAGGCATCATGTTGATGGCGGGAGCGGGCTTGCTGTCGTCGGCGGCAAGCGCACAAAAGTTCGGTCCCAACGGCATCGCCCGCACGGAAACCGTACGCCACGAGTTCGACAGCAAAAGGGAAGCGATCCAGGTGCGTGTCGATTTCGGGCCGGGCGCCTCGTTCCCGAAACACGCCCACCCTGGCGTTGAAATCGCCTACGTCCTCAGCGGCACGGTCGAGTATGAAATGAATGGCGAGACCATCCGGCTCCAGGCCGGCGAGTCGCTGTACATTCCGGCGGGCGTGGCGCATTCGGCAAAGAATGTCGCGGCCGGCGTCAGCGCGGAACTGGCAACCTACCTGGTGGAAAAGAACAAGCCCATCGTCATTCTCGACAAGTAATATTTTGCCAAGGAAGCAACATGAACCGCTATTCCATGGCCGCACTCGCAGTCGCCGTCACGCTCGGCGTGGCGACACTCTCGATGCCGGCCGGCAGCCGTGCCGCCACCTCCAGCCCCTACCGCAGCGACTTGCCGGTACAGGGCGCCATGCCGGGTTTCGACGGCGCCGTTACGTGGCTCAACAGCGCGCCGCTGACGCCGGCACAACTGCGCGGCAAGGTGGTGCTGGTCGATTTCTGGACCTATTCCTGCATCAATTGCATCCGCACCGTGCCGTATGTGCGCGCCTGGGCCGACAAGTATCGCGGGCAGGGCCTGGCCGTGGTGGGGGTGCATACCCCCGAGTTCAAGTTCGAAGAAGACCTGGCCAACGTGAGTGCCGCCGTCGCCCGCTTCCAGATCGATTTCCCCGTTGCGGTCGACAGTCACCATCGCATCTGGCAGGCCTGGGGCAACCGCGCCTGGCCCGCCTGGTACCTGGTCGATGCGAACGGCAAGATCCGCTACCGCCAATTGGGGGAAGGCGGGTATGACAAGCTGGAGCGGGCGATCCAGTCCTTGCTGGCCGAGGCGCGCGGCGGCCCGGTCGATACCGCGCTGGTCGCTCCCCCCATGCCCGGCGAGCAGCTCGCGCCCGACCTGCGCCAGCTCGATTCGGCCGAGACCTATGTCGGATACAGCCGGGCCACGAACTTCCGCTCGCCTGAACGGGTCCGCTCCGGCGTGCCGCATGACTACTCGGTGGGCGCACTCGCCCTGAACCAGTGGGGCCTGTCCGGACGCTGGAGCGTGAATGCCGAGTCCGCGGTGGCCGCACAAGCCGGAAGCGGCGTCATCCACCAGTTCAGCGCACGCGACCTGCACCTTGTGATGGGCGCCGGCGCACCCGGGCGCCGGGCGCGCATCAAGGTCACCATCGATGGCCGCGCTCCGGGCGCCGACCACGGGGCCGACATCGATGCCGACGGAAACGGCCTCGTCACGGACACCCGCCTCTACCAGCTGATCCGGCAGTCCGGAACCGTACGCCAGCGGCGCGTCGAGATCCGTTTTCTCGACAGCGGGGCTGACGTGTATGCCTTTACCTTCGGATGACGGCACGGCGGCAGCGCGCCTGCCCGGTCATGGCGCGGCCGGCGCCTCCAGGGCGCGCAACACCAGCCGCGCTTCCAGGCCGCCTTCGGGGCGGTTGTGCAGGGTCAGTGCCCCCCCGAGCGTGAGTGCCAGCTGGCGTGCGATGGCAAGCCCCAGGCCGGTGCCGCCGGTGTCGCGGTTGCGCGAGCTTTCGATCCGGTAAAACGGCTCGAACACCGCCTCCAGCGCCGCCTCCGGAATGCCCGGCCCCTCGTCGAGTACCCGGATCGTGATGAGCGCATCTCCCGAGCGCTCCATCACGATCCGTGCCTGGCCTGCGTACTTGAGGCTGTTGTCGACCAGGTTCGTCACGACGCGGCGCAAGGCGCCGGGGCGCGTGACGAGCGGCGCGCCGGGCTGGCTGCTGAAGCCGACGTCGGCGCCGCTGTCGAGGTAGTCGAGCGTGATGGCGTCGAGCAGGTCGTTGGGGTCGATCGCGCGCGCCGGTTCCAGCAGGCCGTGCATGGCGCGCGCATAGCCGATCCCTTGCCGCGCCAGGTCTTCGAGCTGCTGGAGGTCCTCGATGAGGCGTTGCTGCTGCGGCGATTCATCCATCAGGTCGACGCGCAGGCGCATGCGCGTGATCGGGGTTTGCAAATCGTGCGATATCGCCGCCAGGATGCGCAGCCGTTCGTCGACGTAGGCGGCGATGCGGCGCTGCATGGCATTGAAGGCACGCGCCGCGCGCACCACCTCCGACGGTCCTTGTTCCGGCATCGGGACCGGGCGCAGGTCGGGCCCGAGCGCGTCGGCGGCCTGGGCGAGGGTACGCAGCGGCTTGATTGCCAGCCGTACCGCCAGCCAGCAGGCCAGCGCGACCAAGGCCAGCTGCCCCGCCAGCATGAAAGGCAGGCGCGGTGACAGGGGCAGGCCGCGGCGCGGACGGAAATCGACAGTCAGCGGCTGCCCGTCCGACAGTTGCACGTGCACCTGGAATCGTTCGGGTCCGCCTTCGACCGCATGCGCGGTGAATGCGTAGCCCGGTGTCAGCGCGCGCGTGACCGACGCCAGCAAGCGTGCCGAGTGCGGGGCGCGAACCGGTGGCCCGTCGCTGCCGGTGCCGGACGAAAAACGGTAGCCGCCGCGGGCAAGGCGCGGCAGCCAGGCCGCCCGCTCCGCGTGGGGCAAGCGGTCGATCAGGGCAACGGCGGTGCGCACGTCGGCTTCGACGTAATCGATCATCGCCCCCATGCTCACATCGTTGCGTTCTTCAATCGTCAGATGGGCGGAAAGGAACTGGGCGGCAGCCAGTCCCGCCAGCAAAATCAATGACAGGCGCGCAAACAGGCTGGCCGGCGCCAGCCTGCGCAAAAGGACGATGAGGCGGCTCACATCGCGCCCGCGAGCGGCGTGACCGGGCATGACAGCACATACCCTTCGCTGCGCAGCGTCTTGATGTAGCGCGGCTCGCGCGGATCGTCGCGCAGACGCTGCCTCAGGCGGCTGACAAGAATGTCGATGGAGCGGTCGAATGCCTGCGCATCGTGGCCATGGGTCAGCTCCAGCAGCTGATCGCGTGTCAGGACCCGTTGCGGATGGTCGAGGAAGACCCGCAGCAGCCGGTATTCCGCAGTGCTCAGTGCGACCGCGACATCGTCATCGGCGAGCAGATGGCGTGCCACGACGTCGAGCCGCCACGTCCCGAAGCCGATCAGGCGCGCCGACTCGGTCACCTGCATGTTGGGAGGAAGCATCCGTGTGCGGCGCAGCACTGCCCGGATGCGCGCCAGCAGTTCGCGCGCCGCGAACGGCTTGGCCATATAGTCGTCGGCGCCGAGCTCGAGACCGACAACGCGATCGGTTTCATCGTCGCGCGCGGTGAGCATCAGGATCGGAATGGCGCGGTGCTTGCCCGCCCTGATTTCGCGGCACAAAACGAGCCCGTCGTCGCCAGGGAGCATGATGTCGAGAACGATGACGTCCGGCGTCGACCGTTGCAGCGCCGCCCGCATCTCGCGGCCGTCGGCCACCGCCGTACAGCACAGGCCCTGTTTTTCGAGATAGGTACTGAGCAACTCACGAATGTCCCGGTCGTCGTCCACGATCAGGACATGATCGGTCTCTCCCACGCTTTGTCTCCTTTAGTGGCTTAGTGGCGGCAGGCAGCCGGCGCTCGCCGTGCTGCCAGGTGTGCCAGCCAGATTGCTGAACGGATGCCGGATATGTGCGCTCAGCGCGTTTTTGCTTTTTTGTATACGCCGTCCGCCAGGGCGGACTGTTCATCGGCCACCACCAGGCCATCCTTGCCCACCTTCAATTCCAGGGACGCGAACGCGGTCATGGCCGAGATGGGATTGGTCAGGCGGAAACCGGCGATGCGGGCTTTGGCGCGCTCGGGCGTCACCGCCAGCCATTGCCACTCTTCCTGGCTGTTGCTGCGGCGCAGGCCGGTACGGGCCCAGACTTCGCCGGCCGGCATGGTCACGGTCGCCTCGCCATTCCTGGGGTTGGTATTGGCGACCGCGCTCTTGCCCGACGCCGCTTCAAACTTGACTTCGATGTTCTTCAACAAAATGTCCGCCGTGCTGGCGACCGCCACCCAGGTGCCGGCCTCGGGTTCCTTCTTCGCCTTGAACTCGCTGTCGGTCTCGAGGCGGAACACCATCGGATTCTTTACCGGCGTGAGCACGATGAGGTCGTTCTTGATCTCCCAGACGCCCTCGGTGCCATCGTCTTGCGAACCGTAGATGAGCATGAACTGGAACTTGCCGTTCTTGCCCAGCCAGAGCTCCGAACCGACTTCCCTCACCCCTTGCAGAAAGTAATTCCCGGGCAGGTCGTTGATGTCGGGTGGTGCGGCGAACGACGTCAGGCTGGCCGTGGCCAGGACGAGAGCGGACAGGAGCGGAAGGGTGCGCATGGCAATGTTTCCATTTCAATTATAGAAACAGCATTCTACGCCAACGCCCCATCCCCGCTTCACAACACCTTGCCTGCGGCGCGCCGGCGCAGATAACGCCGCAGCGCTTCGCTGGGCGTCCTGAGGGCGGCGGCGCAGCGTCCGGCGTCGCCGCCGCTGGCCGCCAGCGCCGCCTCGATCTCGGCCGGTGCGATCGCGTCGACCTGGCGGATGGCGGGATGCGCCTCGATCAGCTTGTACATCGATGGACGCGACACCCCCAGCGCCAGCGCCGCATTGCGGATCAGCCAGCCGTTCGCCTCCAGCGCGTCCAGCACCGCCTGTCCGCTCACCTTGCCCAGCCTGACGCGCGCCGGCCGGCTCGCCACCCCGGCCGCCACGCCCGGCACCAGCGCATCGAAGGCCAGCGGCTCGCCCGCCTGCGCGGCGCTGAGGGCGCGCTGCACCACGCTGCCGAGCTGGCGCACATTGCCGGGCCAGTCGTAGTTGCACAGCTGGCTGATGAAGGCCAGCGGCAGTTCGGCGGCGCTGCCGGTGCGCGCGCTCCACGCCTGCATGAAGTGCAGCGCCAGCACGCCGATATCGCAGCGCCGCTCGCGCAGGGGCGGCAGGTGCACCACCAGCGCTTCGAGGCGGCGCAGCAAGCCCTGATGAAAGCCGCCGTGCTGCAGATCGTGGTCGCTGGCGCCGATCAGGCGCGCCCGCGTCGCCTCCTTGACGCGCGCGCCGGGCGGGCGGTACTCGCCGGTCTGCAGCACGCGCAGCAGCAGCGCCTGCACCGCCTGCGGCGCCGTGCCTATCTTGTCGAGAAACAGGGTGCCGCCGCCGGCCCGCGCGAAGGCGCCCGTTTGCGCGCCGAACAGGTCGGCCACCGCCTGCGTTTCGCCCAGGGTCGCCATGTTCACCGTCGCCATCGGGCCGGGCCCGCGGGCGCTGGCTTGATGGATCGCCTGCGCCGCGAGTTCCTTGCCGCTGCCGGCTTCGCCCAGCAGCAGCACCGGCAGGTCGGCCGCGGACACCTGCCGGATCAGCTCACGCACGCGGATCGCGGCGCTGCTCACCCCGCGCACGGAGGCGATGGCGCTGTGCTGCGGCAGGCGGTCCATCCAGTGCACGCACAGCAGCACCACGCCACCGAGGGCGATGACCAGGCCCGCGTCCACCTGTTCGGCTGTGCAGCGCGTGCCCGCGCCGGCCAGCAAGGCGCCGTTCAATTCCACCTGCATGCGGCTTTGCGGCAGCAGCAGGCTCACGCCATGGTCGCGATGGCGCCGCAGCCGTAGCGAATCGCGCGCGATGCGGCGGTGTCCGAGCGGCGCCGCGCTGGCCGCGGGGCCACAGAACAGCGGCGCGAAGCGGTTGAGCTCCATGTCGCCGCTGCCCGGCGCGGCGATGAACTGGTCGCCGATACGCTGCGGCTGCGGGTGCCACAGGATGGTCAGCGCCAGCCGCTGCGCGGCGCGGCCGGCGAGCGCGCAGACCGGCGAGGCCAGGGTGTTTTCGGCATCGATGAGGGAATGGATCACGTGCGGGCTAGCCCGGCATCGGGGCGGTGGAAGGACAAGTGGTCATCGGGCGTATCAAGCGGGTTCGGGTTCTGGAGCGGGCGCCGGGGTGTTCGCCTGCGGCGCGCCAGCCTCGATTCTACCGCCATGCGCCTCGATGACCGTGCGGCGGCCCAGCCACCGCGAAATAGCGTCACGACATACCGCATCGACGCGGCCTGACAGGAAATGTGAAAATGCGCTACTTGAACAAGAAGGTGGGATGCACATGAGACGACGAGTACTACTGGCCATCATGCTGGCCTGCTGCGCCGTGGCGCAGGCGCAGCCGGACCACAAGGCGCTGACCGCCAGGCTGCAGGCGCTGCATCGGGACGCGGGCTTTGCCGGGTTTGCGGTGGCCACCGTCAGCAAGGATGGGGTGACGTACCGGCACGGCTTCGGCTACGCCGACCTGGGCGCCAGGCGGCCATACCGGACCGATACCGTGCAAAACGTCGGTTCGGTCAGCAAGACCTTTGTGGGGGTGGCGCTGGCCAAGGCGATCGAGCTGGGTTACTTCACCCTGGATACCGAAATCAATGCGGTACTGCCCTTTCGCGTGGACAATCCGCATGCGGGCGCCGGACCGATCACGATCAGGCATCTGGTCACGCATACGTCCGGCATCGTCGACGACGACGAGACTTACGGGCACTCGTACTACCTGAACGCCTATTCGGACCGCCGCAGTGCCTTGCTCAAGCGTTTCACACAGGAGTACACCGTGCCGGGACGTGCCGATACGTCGCTCGGCGGTTTTCTTCGGGGCTACCTGGCGGCGGACGGGCGCGATTTCAAGGCGAGCAATTTCAGCGCGGCGCCGAGCGGCAGCACCTACGACTATTCCAACATCGGCGCGGCGCTGGCCGCCTATCTGGTCGAACTCAAGAGCGGACAGCGCTTCGATGCGTTCTGCCAGACCCATATTTTCCAGCCGCTGGGCATGCGCCATACGGGATGGTCCATCAATGATGAGCTCGCTGCGCGCCATGCGCGGCTGTACGACACCGGGAAACAGGCATATCCGCTGTATTCGCTCATCACCTATCCGGATGGCGGCCTGATCACTTCCGCCGACGACCTGGCCATCTTCCTGGTGGAAATGATCAAGGGGTATCGGGGCGAGTCGGCCTTGCTCGGCAAAGCATCGTTCCGGCTACTGTTCGACAAGCAGTTCGCCGACGACGCCATTCCGGCCGGCAGTCCAAAAGGCGAACCGAATGGCGGTATCTTCTGGCGCTACGAGGCCAACGGGCTGATCGGGCACTCGGGCAGCGATCCGGGCGTGACGACGTTCATGGCGTTCGATCCGGTACAGGGAACGGGAAAGATCTTCCTGACGAACAGCGATTTCGGCGACGCTGGCGAGGACAGTTCAGCGCGCGCAATGACGAAATTCAAGGCCATTTGGTCAGCCCTTGATCGATAGCCGGGCAGAACCGGCGGACGGCCATGGGAAGGCGACGAAGCATGCCGGATCAGGCCCGAAGTTCGTCCACGAGATTTGATGCATGTTGCAAAAAAGATGCTTTACTATCCCCAATGAGGGTATATATTCACTCACATGGAGATGCGATTCAGTCTCCGGTTTCGAGAATCCCCCTTCGACAGATCGAACATGGTGGAGCGCCTTGAGAATGCAGGTTTTCCATGGCGAAAGTGCGAGCTGACGTGCTTGCTGAAGTCGGGCAGCGCGGAAGCACCCAAGCGCGTAAATTCATCAAGATAAAGACCTCGGCGTGATAACCAGCAACATTTCTATCTAACCTTCGGGGGATGTGCAATGAGCAGCTACTATCAATTTTTATTGACGAGCTGCATTCTGGTTTTGCTACCGATTATCCCAGCCGTTGTTATATTCAAGGCATTTCCCCAACCGCACAACAGCGCTGCTGGCGAGGGAACACTGTATGGCATGCGCTGGAAATTCGGCGGCGCGTTCGCCGCCTATCTGGTTGTGGCTCTAATGGTCCTGAGTGCAAACAAACATTGGTTTCAGGCCAGAGAAGTGGAAGTGTGGACTGTGCGCGGCGCGGTAAATGCTGGAAATATTGATATTAAAAACGTGCTGGCCGTGCGTAGCTTGCCGCAGACGCTGAGCGTGGAATCCGACGGCTCCTACGAGTTCAAGGTCATTGTCCACCGTTCGGGCGACGTCCTCAATTTTCCGAAGGTGTTGTTCGAACTGCGGAGCGAATGCCGCGAGCGGCGCACAGTGAGGCTCGATGGCGTCAATTCCGCAGGCACGTTCGATGCGCTGAAGTCCGAAAATAAAATTGATATCAAACGCAACGATGCGGACCGTTCGATCGAAGTCAGTCCCATCGTACTGGGGCGAATTACCGACGCAAATTGCACGTCCATGAAGGAGTGAATATGCGATTTTTCTTGCATGGTCTTATTGTGCTGCTCTTTGCTGGATCAAGCCATGCCGCGGATTTGCCGAACGCACACCAACTGACTCACCGGAAAAACTATTCGGTGGTTTTTTTGGATGACTATAATTTGGGCAAGATTAACCTGGCGTGCACACTGCCCACTGGCGTTCCTGTCGGCATCGTTTTGGTCAGTGATACTGCCGACTTCCGGTTTGTGGCTGTGAAGTTACCTCAAGGTGCCGCAATTTTGGCTAATCAGCATGAGCTGAAGCGAGCGTGGGTACCTTACGCGGTGTATTCTTTTTACCGCGAATGCGCGCTTCACGTCATGTCCAAGGTGACTGCAACAGGAATTGATGATGCCGACAACCTTACCATGTCGCTCTCCCGTGCCGCTGAATGCCTTGCTGTAATCCCGACGCTGAATGTCTTTTCCAATCCAAAAGACGTCTCGTTGTCGAGAATTTCATTCCAGTTGAAAGATGAATATGGGGAGCGCATCGGATCGTCCCCGGCGGAACTGGAACGCTGTCGCAATCCAAAATTTTCGGCGGATGTCGCGACCAAGGAAATGAAGAAACGGTAGGAACCGCCGACGTTTCAGAAACTGCACAGGACTGGAACGGCATCCGGACTCGTTCTTTAGACCCGCAAGCGCTGGCGGCAGCCCGAACGTCGGACAGGTTCAGGCACGCCATTCATGAATGCAGGCTTAACCCAGCGACAAATCGTCGAGGATCGGGCAGTCCGGGCGATCGTCGCCGTGGCAGGCGCCAGCCAGTTTTTCCAGCGTGCGCTTCATCGACTGCATGTCGTTGATTTTTTTATCCAGCTCCGCGATATGCTGCTTCGCCATCGCGCGCACGTCCTTGCTGGCGCGCTGCTTGTCCTGCCACAAGGCCAGCAAGGTCTTGATCTGCTCCAGCGCAAACCCCAGTTCCCGGCTGCGGTGAATGAACTGCAGCACCTGCACATCGCGCGGCCCGTACACCCGGTAGCCCGCATCGGTGCGCTGCGCCTCGCCAATGAGCCCGATCGATTCGTAATGCCGGATCATCTTCGCCGACACCCCCGACGCCTTGGACGTCTCGCCGATATTCATCATCATGTTTTCCCTCCCGCAACCCAGCGCTTGAGCAGCAGCGCATTGCTCACCACCGACACGCTGGAAAACGCCATCGCCGCCCCTGCAATCATCGGATTAAGCAGACCGAACGCCGCCAGCGGCACGCCGATCACATTGAACACAAACGCCCAGAACAGGTTCTGGCGAATCTTGCTGTAGGTGCGGCGCGAGATATCGATGGCGTCGACCAGCAGGCGCGGATCGCCCCGCATCAAGGTCACGCCGGCCGTATGCATCGCCACGTCGGTACCGCTGCCCATGGCCACGCCGATATCGGCCGCCGCCAGCGCCGGCGCGTCGTTGATGCCGTCGCCCACCATGGCCACCCGTTCGCCCTTGGCGCGCAGGGCCGCGATGATGGCTGCCTTGCCCTCGGGCAGCACCTGCGCGTGCACCTCGTCGATGCCGAGCTGGCCCGCGATATGGCGCGCGCTGCCGGGGTTGTCGCCACTGAGCATCACCGTGCGGATGCCGGCCGCGTGCAGGCGCTCGATGGCCTGCCTGCTTTCCGGCTTGAGCGCGTCGCCAAAGGCGAGCATGCCGAGCAGGCGCGGGCTTTGCCCGGCGTCGGCCAGCCACGACACGGTCTCGCCGGCCTCCTCGCGCGCCTCCCCCTGCGCGGCCAGCGGGGCAATGTCGATGCCGTGCTGGCGCATCAGCGCCGCATTGCCCAGCAACAGCTGCCGGCCATCCACCGTCGCGCTCACGCCCAGCCCGGCCAGCGCACGTGTTCCCGAGGCGGTCACCGTGACGACGCCCGCCGCCCGCGCCGCGTCCCCGACAGCACGGGCCAGCGGGTGCTCGCTGCCCTGCTGCACGGCGGCCGCCAGCGCCAGCAAGGCTTGCTCGTCGCCCTGCGCCGCCACGGTCGCGGTCAGGCGCGGCTTGCCGGCAGTCAGCGTGCCGGTCTTGTCGAAAGCCACCACGGTGACGCCATGCAAGAGTTCCAGCGCCTCGGCATCCTTGATCAGGATGCCGTATTTGGCGGCAACGCCGGTACCGGCCATGATTGCCGTCGGCGTGGCCAGCCCCAGCGCGCAGGGGCAGGCAATGACCAGCACCGCCACCGCGTTGAGCAGCGCCGCACTCCAGTCGCCGTTGGCCAGCCACCAGCCGAAGAAGGTGAGCAGCGCGATGACGATGATGGCCGGCACGAACACGGCGCTGACCTTGTCCACCAGGCGCTGGATCGGCGCCTTGGCCGCCTGCGCGTCCTCGACCGCGCGGATGATGCGCGCCAGCACGGTTTCGGTGCCGATGGCGCTGGCGCGGGCAAGCAGCATGCCTTCACCGTTGACCGCCCCGCCGATCACGCGCGCGCCCACGGCCTTGCTCACGGGCAGGCTTTCGCCGGTCAGCATCGATTCGTCGGCATGGCTGGCGCCTTCGATGACGGTGCCATCCATCGGAATGCGCTCGCCGGGGCGAATCACGACCTCGTCGCCAACCTTCAATGCAGCGATCGGGATGTCGCTCTCCACGCCGTTGCGGCGCACGCGCGCCGTTGCCGGCCGCAGGGACTGCAAGGCGCGGATCGCTTCAGTGGTCTGGCGCTTGGCCCGCGTTTCCAGCCACTTGCCGAGGCGCACCAGGGTGATCACCACGGCGGCCGCCTCGAAGTACAGGTGCGCCCCATGATGCTGCGGCTGCCCGAGCCATTGGTACAGGCTCAGGCCGTACGCGGCCGAGGTGCCGAGCGCGACCAGCAAATCCATGTTCCCGCTTCTGGCCAGTAACGCTTTCCATGCGGAACGGTAGAAGCGCGCGCCGATCCAGAACTGCACAGGCGTGGCCAGCAGCCATTGCACCCAGGCAGGCAGCATCCAGTCGATGCCCACCGCTGCCAACAGCATCGGTGCCAGCAAGGGGATGGTCAGGGCGGCGGCAATCGCGATTTCCGCCGGTTCGGACAGCGCGCGTGGCGGCGCGGGCGGTGGCGCTGTCTCGGCAGGCGCCCTGGCCGTGTAGCCGGCGCGCTCGACCGCCGCAATCAGCTGGGCGGGGTCGAGCGATTGGCCGGCGCCGGTGACCAGTACTTTCTCGGTGGCCAGATTGACGGTGGCGCCCTGCACGCCCGGCACCGCGCGCAGCGCTTTTTCGACCCGTCCGGCGCACGAGGCGCACGTCATGCCGCCCACGTCCAGCGACGTTTCAAAGGCGCCCTGCTTGTCCTGCATTGTCGTGGTAGTCATTTCTTGCTCCTATACAACCGTATGCCGCCATGATCAAGCTTCCCATTATAGTAAGGTCAAGCGAAAAAACCGCTTGACCTTCCCACGGTGGGAACGTCGACAATGGCGTTTGTCACATCCACCACCAGGAGTTCCGCCATGATCAAGCTGAGTATCCCCGACATGAGCTGCGGCCATTGCGCAGGCGTCATTACCAAGACCGTCAAGGAGCTGGACCAGGATGCCGTCATCGCGTTCGACATGCCGGCGCGCACGGCCCTGCTGAACACGACAGCGGCGCAGGAGCGCATTGTCGCCAGCCTGGCCGATGCCGGCTACCCTGCGACAGTGGCCCGGTAAGCACCGGTGCGGCGCCGATTTTCCATGTGCTAGACTTTGCCCATGACGTCCTTGAGAACATTGCTGGTCTGGCTGTTGCTGCTCGCGATCCCTTTACAGGGCTTCGCCGCAGCCTCGTCGGCGCTGTGCGAGGCGGCCAGGGCACCGGTCGTCAGCATGGACGAAAGTCATTGCCACCAGCCGGACAGCCCCGCCAAGTGCAGTAACTGTGCATTCTGCTGCGTGGGCATGGCCATTGCCCCGGCCTTTGCCGCGCTGGCCGATGCGCGAGCGCTTGCATCCGAACGGATTGCCTATGCCGCCGTGCACGTGACGGCGCATATTCCCGGCGGCCTGGAACGTCCCCCTCATTCCCCGATCGCCTGAATGCCCCTGGTCCGTCCGCGGACCAGCGACTTTTAACCAACACGATTGAGGTTGTCATGAATTCCCTTCGCCTGATATGGCCGCTGCTGCTTGCCGCCGCGTCGCCGGCGCTGGCGCAAACGAGCGCCGCACCACCTGCCTACGACTCGGCCTTTGCCGGGTACCGCACCTACCAGGAGCCGCAACCGGCATCCTGGAAGGATACCAACGACCAGCTGCGCAAGGCGCCCGGCCACATGGGCCACATGGGCCACGCCGGTCACGACATGAGCGCCGCCAAAACACCGGACGCAGCAAAGGTTGACGATCCGCATGCCGGCCACGACATGAGCAGCATGAAAAAGAGCCCGGAGCCAGCCAAGGCCAAGGCCGAGGCCAAGGCCGAGGCCAAGGCCGAACCGCACCACGGCCACCACCACAAGGAATGACGATGCAACGATTATCGACTCCGCTGCGCCGCATCGCTCTGGCGGCCATCTGCGCCGGCGCCGCCGGCTGCGCATCGTTCTCGCCCGATGGCGGCTACGCCGAGGTGCGCCAGCTCGCGCAGCAGCGCACCGGCAACGCCATTCCCGCCACCGCACCGGGCGCCGGCAGCGTCGAGCGCGAGGTCGCCGCGCTGCTGGCCAAGCCTTTGTCGGCCGACGATGCGGTGACCGTCGCCCTGCTCAATAACCGCAGCCTGCAGGCCGGCTACGCGGAACTGGGCATCGCCGAAGCGGACCTGGTGCAGGCCGGGCGCATCGCCAACCCGGTGTTCAGTTTCGGGCGCCTGAAAAGCCACGAGGGCATCGAGATCGAACGCAAGCTGATGCTGCCCGTGATCGGCCTCTTGACCATGCCGGTCACCACGCGCCTCGAACGGCGCCGCTACGAACAGGCGCAATTGCGCGCCGCCGGCGAGGTGCTGCGCACCGCCGACGCCACCCGGCGCGCCTGGTACGGCGCGGTCGCGGCCCAGCAAAGCGCCGAGTACATGGAGCAGGTGAAAAACGCCGCCGAAGCGAGCGCCGAACTGGCGCGCCGCATGGCGGTGGCCGGCAACTGGAGCAAACTGCAGCACGCGCGCGAACAGGCGTTTTACGCCGATTCGGTGGCCCAGCTGGCCCGCGCGCGCCAGACCCGCACGTTAGAGCGCGAAAAGCTCACGCGCCTGATGGGCCTTTCAAGCGCGGCTGCCTTGACCCTGCCCCAACGCCTGCCCGACCTGCCGGCGGCCCCGCGCGAGGTGATGGATGCCGAAGCGCAGGCCATGAACAACCGGCTCGACATGCTGATGGCGCAAAAGGAACTGGCCGGACTGGCCTCCTCCCTTAGCCTGACGCGCGTCACACGCTTCGTCAACCTGCTCGACCTGAGCTACCTGCGCAACACCGGCGAAACCGGCGAGCGCGCCACCGGCTACGAGATCGAATTGCAGATTCCGCTGTTCGACTGGGGCAGCGCCAGAGTGGCCAAGGCCGAAGCGATGTACATGCAGGCGGTGCACCGCGCCGCCGGCTTTGCCGTCGACGCCCGCTCGCAGGTGCGCGAAAGCTATGGCGCCTACCGCACCGCCTACGACCTGGCGCGCCACTACCGCGACGAAGTGGTGCCGCTCAAAAAACGCATCGCGGACGAGCAACTGCTGCGCTACAACGGGATGCTGATCAGCGTCTTCGAACTGCTGGCCGACGCGCGCGAGCAGGTTGTCAGCGTCAACGCCGCCATCGAAGCGCAGCGCGACTACTGGATCGCCGACGCCGCCCTGCAAGCCGCGTTGACCGGTGCCGGCGACAGCGCCGCAGCCGCAACCCCGGCGCCACGCGCCGCCAGCGCCGCGCCGGCCCAACACTGAAAGGACATGCAACATGGTTTCACGTAGAAATTTCTTCACCGGCGCGGGCGCGGTTGCCGTCAGCACGGCACTGGTCTCGCGCGTCGGCGCCGCATCGCTGCCGGAAGCGGTCATCATGGACAAGGCAGCGACCCAGCCGCCGCTCATGCCCCCCAACGGCCGCCCGTACAACCCGGTGGTCACCCTCAACGGCTGGACTTTGCCCTGGCGGATGAAGGACGGCGTCAAGGAATTCCACCTGGTGGCCGAACCGGTGGTGCGCGAAATCGCGCCCGGCATGAAAGCCAACCTGTGGGGTTACAACGGCCAGTCGCCGGGACCGACCATCGAAGTGGTGGAAGGCGACCGGGTGCGCATTTTCGTCACCAACAAGCTGCCCGAGCACACCAGCGTGCACTGGCACGGCCAGCGCCTGCCCAACGGCATGGATGGCGTGACCGGCCTGACCCAGCCCGGCATCGACCCGGGCAAGACCTTCGTCTACGAATTCGTGGCCAGGCGTCCCGGCACCTTCATGTACCACCCGCACGCCGACGAAATGACGCAGATGGCGATGGGGATGATGGGTTTCTGGATCACCCACCCCAAGGACCACAACTTCATGCGGGTCGACCGCGACTTCTGCTTTTTGCTCAACGCGTACGACATCGACCCGGGCAGCTACACGCCCAAGGTCAACACGATGCTCGACTTTAACCTGTGGACCTTCAACAGCCGCGCCTTTCCCGGCATCGACCCGATGGTCATCGCGCAGAACGACAAGGTGCGCATCCGGGTCGGCAACCTGACCATGACCAACCATCCGATCCACATGCACGGCCACGAGTTCGTGGTCACCGGCACCGATGGCGGCTGGACGCCGCCGGCGTCGCGCTGGCCGGAAGTGACGACCGATATCGCGGTCGGCCAGATGCGCGCGATCGAGTTCGTCGCCAACGAGCCGGGCGACTGGGCCTTCCACTGCCACAAATCGCACCACACCATGAACGCCATGGGCCATGACGTGCCGACCCTGATCGGCGTCGACCAGCGCGAGGTGCTCGGCAAGATCAACAAGCTGGTGCCGGGCTACATGGTCATGGGCGACAAGGGCATGGCCGACATGGGCGAAATGGAGATGCCGCTGCCGGACAATACGCTGCCGATGATGACCGGGAGCGGCCCGTTCGGCGGCATCGGCATGGGCGGCATGTTCACCATGATGAAAGTGCGCAAAGGGCTGGCGCGCGGCGACTACAAGGACCCGGGCTGGTACAAGCATCCGCCCGGAACGGTGGCCTACGAATGGAAGGAAGGCGGCATCGCCAAACCGGAGCCGGTGCGCGCGCCGGATGCCGACAGGATGGCGGCAAAACCTGGCGAGAAGGTGCTGCAAGTGACCAAACCGGGCAAAAATCATGCACACTGACGCTTTTTTCAACGACTGAGAGAAGCCGATGCGTCAATACGTTCTGCTTGCCGTCCTCGGACTGGCATCGCTACATGCCCGGGCGGCGACGCCCAGCGAGACGCTGGCGGCCTTCCACGCCGCGCTGCACGCGGGCGACCAGGCGCGTGCGATGGCGCTCCTGAGCCCCGATGCGGTCATTTACGAGGCCGGTCATATAGAACGTTCGCGCAGCGAATATGCGGACCATCACCTGGCGGACGACATTGCGTTCGCCAGGGCCACCACGCGCCGGGTGCTGCGGCACAAGGAGCGGATCGACGGCAACATCGCCATCATCCTGGACGAAACCGAGAGTAAGGGTACGTTCAAGGGCAAGAAGATCAATGCGGTGGGAACCGAGACGGCGCTGCTGGAGAAAAAGGGCGACGGCTGGGTGGTGCTGCATTTTCACTGGTCGTCGCGCAAGGCGAAGTAGTCAGCGCACCGCTGCAACCGCTGCGTCATCGATACCGGCCGGTCTACTTTGGGCGAGAAATCTCGCCAGTGACGATCGCTGCCAATTCCTTCAGGCCACGGTGCTGGTCCTCGGTGAGTTGACGCGGTGCCGAATCGAGCACGCAAAGGGTACCGAGCCGGTTCGACTCCCGATCAGTGACAGGTATGCCAGCATAAAACCGGATGTGCGGGTCCCCCAGAACCAGGGGGTTGGCGGCAAAACGCTCATCTGTCCACGCATCCTCAACCACCATTCCCTCTGGCGACAAGATCGTATGGCTGCAGAACGCGGCGTCCCTCGGCGTTTGCGCCGCGTCGAGCCCGACACGGGATTTGAACCACTGACGCTCTGACGTCAACAAGGACACCACGGCCATCGGGCATCCCGTGATGTGCGACGCCAGCCAGGTCAGCCGGTCGAATGCAGGGTCAGGCGGACTGCCGATCAAGCCACTGGCCGACAGTGCACTGAGCCGTTGCTGTTCCGTTTCCAGCATCGGATAGGACGCTGTCGGCGGTTTGACGAATTCCTCCGCCAGCTTTTCCGCTTGCCGCGGCGCGGCCCCATCCTGCCTGCTGCCCTGCAGACGCACCACTGCACTGAGGCGGCAGCGCCGGTGTCCCCCGGGAGTTTTCCATGAGGGAAGCGCCCCGCTCTCCATCCACAACTGAGCAGTACTAATACTGACGCCAAGTTCATACGCCGCCTCGCGTGTCGTAAGGACCGGGTCGACGGGAGCTGGAGGGTGGGGGGGAAGGATCGACATGAAGAGAATTATATCCCATGTGCAATTGTTGTCGCGGTTAAAAAGTGCTGAATTTGGTGAAAGTGAGAAATTCGCACAAAAATGCGAAAATTCGATTGCGCTTTATGATTCCTCAGGGCAATATGTCTTATCAAAATAATGAGGTCAACATGAAAACTTTCGGATTCTCAAGCGCTAAAATCGGTACCAAGGTCGCTGCTGCGATGTTGGTGGCCGTCGGTGGCCTGTTCAGCATCTTCGTGGTGCTCACGAACGTGACTAGTCAACAGCAAGCGGAAGAGGAAGCGGTCCTGAACGTGACCGAAAAAAGCCGGCTTTTCAGAACCACCGTCGAAGTGCTCGATCAAAGCCTTCGGACACAGGTCGGCGCTTACACAAAAGTATTTGCGGATTCCTTGCGGGGCGAATTCGCTGTCGATCCGGCCAACATGGTCGATGTGGCAGGCAAACAGGTATCGGTCATGACGCTCGATGGCAAAGCCGTCAACCTTGACTTCGGTATCCCGGATGCGTTCACGGCACAGACCGGCGCCTACGCGACGATTTTTGTACGGCAGGGGGACGACTTTTTCCGCGTAACGACGTCACATAAAAAGGAAGATGGAAAGCGGGCAATCGGCACGGCGCTCGACCACGCCCACCCCGCGTACAAGGTGCTATTGGACGGCCAGAGTTACGCCGGGTCGGCAAGCCTGTTCGGCGGCCAGTATATGACGCGCTACACGCCCATCGTCGATACCGCCAAAAAAGTGATCGGGGTGCTGTATGTGGGCATCAATTTCACCGATTCCATGCGTCTGCTCGGGGAAGGCATCAAGTCGATCAAACTGGGAAGCGAGGGCGGATTTTACGTTCTCAATGCGCGGCCCGGAAAAGAGCTTGGCAAAGCGCTTGTCCACCGTCAGCAAGAAGGCGCGAACCTGCTCGACGCACGCGATGAAACGGGACAACCCTACGTGCAAACCATGCTGACCCAGGCCAACGGCGTGCTGCGCTACGCCGAGGCAGGTAAAGAGGGGCGCGACGCGCGCGTTCGCATCGCGGCGTTCAGCACCGTCAAGGACTGGAAGCTGCTTATCGTCGGCGACGCCTATCTGGACGAAGTCACCGCCGGCGCCACGCGCCAGCGCAACCAGGCTGCCTTGATGGGCTTGCTGATGGTCCTGATCGTGACGGCGATGCTGTATTTCATTGTACGAAAGCTGGTTGTGCAGCCTTTTGGAAATGCATTGCGCGCTGTGGAAACGGTGGGATCGGGCAACCTGACGGGACGCGTGCAGATCACGTCGCAGGACGAAAGCGGGCGCTTGCTGGCCTCGGTGCAGAGCATGACCGATCGCCTGGCATCGGTGGTTACCGAAGTGCGCTCCGGAACCGATGCAATTACATCGATCTCGGCCGACGTCGCAGCTGGAAACATGGAATTGTCGAGCCGGACGGAACAGCAAGCCGCCGCGCTGGAGCAGACCGCCTCGTCCATGGAGCAGATGAATGCCAGCGTGCGCCATAACGCGGAAAATGCCTTGCATGCCCAAGCCCTGTCACGGGACGCATCGAATACCGCCCGGATCGGTGGTAGCGCCGTGGAGCAAGTGGTTGCAAAAATGGACGCCATCTCGGCGTCGGCCAGGCGCATCGCCGATATCACCAGCGTGGTCGATGGCATCGCTTTCCAGACCAATATCCTGGCGCTGAATGCGGCGGTCGAGGCTGCGCGCGCCGGTGAGCATGGCCGTGGATTCGCGGTGGTCGCAACAGAGGTGCGGACCCTGGCGCAGCGCTCCAGCGCGGCGGCGAAAGAGATCAAGCAACTGATCAATGAATCGCTGGACCAGGTGTCCTCCGGCACGCAACTTGCCCGCAGCGCCGGAGACACCATGCGTGACGTCGTTGGCGCCATCATCAAGGCAAACGAAGTCATTGACGAAATCTCGGCGGCCACCCAGGAACAGGCGACGGGCATCGACCAGATCAACCGCGCTGTTGCGCAGCTCGACCAGGTAACCCAGCAGAATGCCGCCCTGGTCGAGGAAGCGGCCAGTGCCGCCCAGACGATGAAGGGCGAAGCGCAACGCCTGGCGCAAGTCGTCGAATTTTTCGTCGTCGATCCGGCGCCTGCGGCACACGAGCCGCAAGCAAAACGCATGTCCAGCCATGCGACGACGAGCAAGGCCGCCCCGGCTCACCGGGTGCGCCAGCCGCGCCAGCTGCCACGCCTGTCCACCGCACCAGGCTTTTAGTCCCGGGCCTCCAGGGGAGCGAGCGCGCGCCACATGTGGACCTTGGCGAGATAGCGTTCGCCCAGCGCGATGGCGAACGGCTCCACGCCGAAGGCGGTGAAACCGAGCCGTTCGTACAGGCCGCGGGCAGCACCGTTTTCTTCGGTGACCGTGAGCTGGACGATTTTTGCGTGCGGACGCGAACGGGCGTAGTCCAGGGCGGCGTTGAGCAATTGCCCGCCAAGCCCGCCGCGGCGGTACAGGGGCGTGACGTACATGCCGAACAAGGTGACCTTGTGGCGCCCTTTTTCGCGCACCTCGAACGACAGGCCGACGGTGCCGGCAAGCGTACCGTCGGCGCCGAACGCACCGAGCACCACTTCGTTCGATGCCGGGTCCGGGTTCAGGCGCGCTTCCCACCATGATGCCGGCAAGGCGGCGCGCTCAGGTTCGCCGGATGTGTAGGCGTCGGGGTGGAGCGCAAGCGCTTCGAGCGTGATCGACCGGTACGCCGCAGCGTGCGCAGGATCGAGTCGCGCGATGTTCACCTTAGCCGCCTCAGTCGCGAAAACGCGTCTCGGGCATGCCCTGCACGCCGGGGCGCACCAGCAGCAGCGCGCCCGATTCGGTGTCCTCGGGCTTCCTGCCGGCCGCGATCGAGGTGACCAGCAAGGTGTCCATATCGGGGCCGCCGAAACTGCACATCGATGGCTTGAGCAGCGGCAGGTCGATGGTGCGATCGAGCTTGCCCTCTGGCGTGAAGCGCAGCAGGCAGCCGCCGTCGTTCCCGCAAATCCAGTAGCAGCCGTCGACATCGACCGCCGCGCCGTCGGGACGGCCCTGGTGCGCGTTCATGTCGACGAACACGCGCTGGTTGTGCGGCGTGCCGCTGTCGGTGTCGTAGTCGAAGGCCCAGATCATCTGGCGCGAGACGTGCGAGTCGGACAAATACATGGTGCGTCCGTCCGGCGAAAAACCCAGGCCGTTCTGCACCACCAGGTTCGATACCACCGGCGCCGAGAAGCCCTGCTCGCGCGTGTAGCGGTACAGGGAACCTGCGGCGCGCAGTTCGGGCTGGTCGAGGTCCAGCGTGCCGCTCCAGAAGCGTCCCTGGCGGTCGCAGCGGCCGTCGTTGAAGCGCATGCCCTTCTTCAGGTCGGGCAGCGCGGCCAGCAGCGACGCATGCGCATGCACCTCGACATCGAGCGTGAGCTCGAACACGCCGGTCTCCATCCCCGCGAGCAGGGTGCCGCTGCCGGTGAGCGCCAGACAGGCCGGCATTTCGGCGGTGAACCAGATACGCTGCTCGCCGCTTGCCGCATCGAGGCGCCAGACGCGCCTGCCGAGAATGTCGACCCAATACCAGGCGCCTTCGCGCGCGCTCCACAGCGGGCTTTCGCCCACCTTGCAGCTCACGCCCGGTACTTTTTCGATGCTGGCTTGCTTGCTCATATTTCCCTTACAGATCGGTGATTTCGCGGTAGCGCGGCACCAGTGTTTTCATCATCGACCATGCAGCCAGGTAGGCCAGCGCGCAGATCGAGAACATGATCATGTAGCCGGTGCTGATCTGGCCCATGGCGCCATAGTAATCGAACAGCCAGCCACCGAGCTTGGTGAGCAGCACGCCGCCCATGCCGCCGGCCATGCCGCCGATGCCCACCACCGAGCCGACGCTATGCTTCGGGAACATGTCGGAGACGGTGGTGAAGATGTTCGCCGACCAGGCCTGGTGGGCCGATGCGCCGATGCCGATCAGGATCACCGGTACCCAGAAGCTGATGTAGCCGAACGGTTGCGCCAGCAGCACCACCAGCGGAATGAACGCGATGGCCAGCATGGCCTTCATGCGTCCGTCGTAGGGATTGTCGCCGCGGTTGATGAAGTAGGTCGGGAACCAGCCGCCGCCGATACTGCCGACCATGGTCATGCTGTACAGGACGGCCAGCGGCACGATGATGTCGGTGCCTTTCAGGCCATAGGTCGCGGCCAGGTATTTGGGCAGCCAGAAAAGGAAGAACCACCACACGCCGTCGGTCATGAATTTGCCGAGCGCGAAGGCCCAGGTCTGACGGTAGCCGAGCAGCTTGAACCACGAGGTTTTCGGCTTGACGATGCCCGCCGCGGGAGCGCCCGCCGCAGGATCGGGAACCACCGCGCAATCGCTGTTGATGTAGTCCAGTTCCGCCTTGCCCATGCGCGCCTGGCTGGCCGGGGTATCGTAGAACACCATCCACGCGGCCATCCAGAAGAAGCCGATCCCGCCGATGATGATGAACGCCATCTGCCAGCCCCACGCGGCGGCAATCACCGGTACGGTGAGCGGCGCCAGGATGGCGCCGACGTTGGCGCCGGAGTTGAAGATACCGGTGGCAAACGAGCGCTCCTTCTTGGGGAAGTACTCGGCGGTGGCCTTGATCGCGGCCGGGAAGTTACCCGCTTCGCCCAGCGCCAGCACCGCGCGCGACATCATGAAGCCGGCGATCGATACCGGTACCACGGTCATGCCAAGGCTGGTCAGGATGCCGTTGATGCCTTCGCCGATGCCGATGGCGAAAGCGTGCATGATGGCGCCGAGCGACCAGATGGTAATGGCCAGTACGAAGGCGCGCTTGGTTCCGAGCTTGTCGATCACGCGGCCGGCGAACAGCATCGAGAACGCGTACACGAACTGGAAGGCCGCCGTGATGTTGGCGTAATCGGTATTGGACCAGCCGAATTCCTTCGACAGGTCGGTGGCAAGGAGACTGAGGACCTGGCGGTCCAGATAATTGATGGTGGTGGCGAAAAACAGGAGGGCGCAAATCGTCCACCGGTACTTGCCTATGACTTGCTGGTTCATCGGTCGCTTCTTTATGGTTGTTTTTAGAAACAGCGCCGCCGGAAGGTGTCTCCACACCCGGTTCTCCGGCGGCGCAACCAGCTGTTACTGCGGGAGCTGCATGCCTCCGTCGACAAGGCGGGTCAGGCCCAGGGGATTATTGTCGGCAAGTGCGTCCGGAAGCAAGTCCGCCGGCACATTCTGGTAGCACACGGGCCGCAGGAAACGGTCGATGGCGGACGCGCCGACCGAGGTGCTGCGGCTGTCCGAGGTGGCCGGGAACGGGCCGCCGTGAACCATCGCATGCGCCACTTCGACGCCGGTCGGGTAGCCGTTGAACAGAATGCGGCCCGCTTTGCGTTCCAGCACCGGCAGCAGCGCCGCAGCGTGCGCACGGTCGGCGGCCAGGGCGTGCACGGTGGCGGTCAGCTGGCCTTCGAGGTGTTCGGCGACCTGCTGCATCTGCTCCGCATCGCGGCAGCGCACCAGCAAGGCGCACGGTCCGAAGATTTCGGACTCCAGCGCAGGGGTGGACAGATAGGTGGCCGCTTCGCACACGTACAGCGAGGCTTGCGCCGCGCAGCCGGCGCCTTCCGGCTTGCCCTTGGCGACCAGGGTCACGCCGTCGATGCCGGAGAGCTGTTCCACGCCGCCCAGGTAGGCCTTGTGGATGCCCGGGGTGAGCATGGTGCCGGCGCCCTTGCCTTGCAGCGCGCTTGCAGCCGCTTCGACGAACTGGTCGAAGTGGTCGCCCTGCAGACCCATGACCAGGCCAGGATTGGTGCAGAACTGGCCCACGCCCAGGGTCAGCGAATCGACGAAGCCCTGCGCCACGGCGGCGCGGTCGTTTGATAAGGCGGCCGGCAGCAGGAACACCGGATTGATGCTGCTCATTTCGGCGTACACGGGAATCGGTTCGGCGCGCAGGGCGGCGGTGCGCATCAGCGCCAGGCCGCCCTGGCGCGAGCCGGTGAAGCCAACCGCCTTGACGGCCGGATGGTCGACCAGGCGCTGGCCGATCTGGCGGCCTTCGCCGAACAGCATCGAGAACACGCCTTCGGGCAGTTGGCAGTCGGCCACCGCCTGGGCAATGACCTTGCCAACCAGTTCCGAGGTGCCGAGATGGGCGCCGTGCGCCTTGACGACGACCGGGCAGCCGGCGGCCAGCGCCGAGGCGGTATCGCCGCCGCCGACCGAAAACGCCAGCGGGAAGTTACTGGCGCCGAAGACGGCGACCGGTCCGAGTGGGATCTTGCGCAGGCGCAGATCGGGACGCGGCGGCACGCGCTCCGGCAGGGCCGAATCGATGGTGGCGTCGATGAAGTAACCGTCGCGCGCGACCTTGGCGAACAGGCGCAGTTGATTGACGGTGCGGCCACGTTCCCCTTCCAGGCGCGCCGTCGGCAGGCCGGTTTCGAGCGCGGCGCGTTCGATCAGCGCGGAGCCGAGTTGGAGGATGCCTTCGGCGATGGTCTCCAAAAAGACCGCGCGCTGTTCCGGCGTGGTGTTGCGGTAGGCGTCGAAGGCGCTTTGCGCCAGGGCGCAGGCGGCATCGACGTCGGCGTCGGTGGCCAGGCCGAAGTCCGGGCCCATCGAGTCGTTACGGGACGGGTCGATCGCGCGCACCACGCCGGCCGTGCCGCGCACGGTGCGTTGGCCGATGACCATTTCTCCATTGATTTGCATATGCTCTTCCTCGAACGGGATTATTGGGCGCCCTGGGCGGTGATCAGCTTCTCCAGCATGGCGTCTTCTTCGGCCGTCATGTCGGTCAGCGGAGCGCGTACGGGACCGGCCGAATGGCCGACCAGGCGCGCGCCGGCCTTGACGATGCTCACCGCGTAGCCGGCCTTGCGGTTGCGGATGTCGAGGTAAGGCAGGAAGAACTGGTCCAGCAGGCGGTTGGTGGTCGCGTGGTCGTCGGCGGCAACCGCATGGTAGAAGTCCATCGCCATTTTCGGCATGAAGTTGAATACGGCCGACGAGTACACCGGGGTACCCAGCGCCTTGTAGGCGGCGGCGTAGACTTCCGCGGTCGGCAGGCCGCCCAGGTAGCTGAAGCGGTCGCCCATGCGGCGCCAGATTTGCACCATCAGTTCGATGTCGCCGATGCCATCCTTGAAGCCGATCAGGTTCGGGCAGCGCGCGGCCAGCTTTTCGAGCGAGTCGGCGCTCAGGCGGCACTGGCCGCGGTTGTAGACGACGACGCCGAATTTGACCGACGCGCACACCGCTTCGACGTGGGCGATCAGGCCGTCCTGGCTCGCTTCGGTCAGGTAGTGCGGCAGCAGCAGGATGCCGTGGGCGCCGAGGCGCTCGGCTTCCTGGGCCAGGGCGATCGCGGTGCGGGTCGGGCCGCCGGCGCCGGCCAGGATCGGCACTTTGCCGCGGCAGGTATCGACCGCGGTGCGGATCACATCCGCGTATTCGCTTGGCGTCAGGGAGAAGAACTCACCGGTGCCGCCGGCCGCGAACAGGGCGCTGGCGCCGTACGGAGCGAGCCATTCAAGGCGCTCGGCGTAGGTACGCGCGTTGAAATTGCCCTGGTCGTCGAAGTCGGTCAGTGGGAACGACAGCAGGCCGGACGACAGGATGTGTTTGAGTTCTTGCGGATTCATGCGATCTCCAGAGATAGGCGGGTTGTTTGGTGATAGTGATACGTCATCGTACAACTAGTCTTTGACATAAGCAAGCACAACGTTGAGACGGCTGGCGGCCGGATGACGGCCCCGCGGGAGGAGTTCGGGAAGGTGCGGAGAAACGAAGGCGGGGCGGGAGGAAGACCGGACCAGCGGGCGCGCTGCGGGAGGCAGCGCGCCCGTATGCGAGGCGGGTCGATGGGGCGGGCGGTCAGGCCCCGTTCGACTCCAGCTGCTGCTGCGCCTGGCGCAGGCGCTCGCGGCTGTTGCTCAGGTGGGTCCGCATGGCGGCGCGCGCCGCTTCCGGGTCCTTGCGCAGGATCGCGTTGAAGATGTCTTCGTGCTCGCGGTTGACGCGTTCCAGGTAGGCGGTCGGATCGTCATGCCCCAGTTGCGGCATGTTGATGCGCGCACGCGGGATGATGGTGGTGCCGAGCTGGCTCAGGATGTCGACGAAATAGCGGTTGCCGGTGGACTGGGCGATCAGCAGGTGAAATTGCACATCGGCGTCAACGGCGGGGCTGCCCCGCGCCACGCTGCGCTGCATGGCGCCGAGCACCTTGGCCAGTTCGGCCACCTGCGCTTCGCTGCGGCGCGCCGCTGCCAGCCAGGCCGCTTCGGCCTCCATGCTGATGCGCAGTTCCAGCATCGCCAGCACATCCATGACGGTGACGATGCTCTCGGCATTGATCGCCAGGCCCGCATTGCTGCGCTCGATGACGAAGGTGCCGATGCCGTGCCGGGTCTGCGCCCAGCCGGCTGCCTGCAAATGCGAAATCGCCTCGCGCACCACGGTGCGGCTCACACCGTGCTGCTCCATGATGGCCGATTCGGTCGGCAGCTTGTCGCCGGGCTTGAGCACGCCCTGCTGGATGCTGCCCGTGATGTGCTCGACCACGCCCTGGGCGAGGGTGCGATGTTTCTTGCGGGGTGGCGGGAGCGTTTGGGCAGTGAAGGTGGATGTCATGGCCGTATTATACAACCCGATTAGTTGTACGACATCTTATGATTCGATGCGGTGTATACTTGGGCCACGTATGACTTACCCACAGAAATGAGATGGCATGAATTGCCGTGACAATTGCGGCGCGTGCTGCACCGCCCCGTCGATCACCAGTCCGATTCCCGGCATGCCGGACGGGAAACCCGCGGGTGTGCGCTGCGTGCAGCTGGCCGACGACAATCTGTGCCGCATTTTCGGCAAGCCGGAACGGCCTGCGTTTTGCGGCGGGCTGCAGCCGTCCGAAGAGATGTGCGGGACCAGCCGCGAACATGCGATCCAGTGGCTGGGGGAGTTAGAGCGCGTGACAACACCCACCCCGGACAATGCAGGGCGATGAGCCATGCAGCTACAGGATCAGCATTCGTCTGGTTGACCCGGGAAAATGAAGCGTAGTGTGCTAAAGTTATCGGACTCCGGCGCACCTTGCGCTGGCATTATTTGCATATTTTTGTCCTCCCTGTTTTGGTAACTGAGAGAGCATTGGATCATGTCAAAAAATCTTCGGCAGTCTCTGAACTCACACGCCAAGCTAACCAAACATCAGCAGGAAATGGATATCTTGCGAGCTCATCACGAGCGGGTCATGAGTGATGCCAGTTTGCGTCAAGCAACCCTGATTGGGGCCGGCATATTCGTCCGTACTGCTGACGGCAAACTCGCCGTCGCAAAACCATACGATAAAGTCATCAGTTCCAAGCCTGCACCCTGATTGATGTACGGGCGCCCGGGCATCATCTACGGTTTCCACGGGTGCGACCGCCGCATCGGCGAGGCAGTGCTTGCGTCCCACGTTCAGCATTTAAAATCGAGCACCAACGACTACGACTGGCTTGGTCACGGCATCTACTTTTGGGAATCGAGCCCTGAGCGCGGACTGGAGTTCGCGCGCGATGCCAAGGTTCGCCGAAAAATTTCCCAAGGGAGAATTCGTTATCCTTATGTCGTCGGTGCAGTCATTGAGCTGGGCAATTGCCTCAATCTGCTCGACCATGCAGGTCTGTCTGAAATGAAAAGGGCACATCGCATGCTGAAGACCCTGACGGAAGCTGAAGGGCAACACCTGCGGAGTAACAAATTCAAGGACAAAAGTGGTGCATATCTTGTTCGAACCCTGGATTGCGCTGTCCTCGAACACCTCCATCAGATGCGCAAGGATGCGGGCTTACCTGACTATGACACCGTTATTGGGGCGCTGTGGGAAGGCGAGGATCTCTACGAGGACGCCGGCATTACAGACAAGAACCACATGCAAATTTGCGTCCGAAACCACGAGTGCATCCGCGGCTACTTTCGAGTCCGAGAACTCGATGGTATTGACCTGATGCGATGGGACAGCCATCCTCATCGGGCACGAATGTCATCCACGTTCTCTGAATAACTGTAGGCGTCCGGCGAGGCTACGCTGAGTAGAACACGTACCGTTGCGCGTCAACGCATCAAGCCAACCGGCGCATCGCACCCCTCTTTAGTAAATCCCATGAAACTGCGCGCTGTTTCAGGGATTCGTTTGACCCTCCGAATTTCCGAATGCAATACTCGATTCAGTCGATTCGTCCATCCCTGCAAGGCTGCATCGCTTGCCACAGCTGGCGGGTCACCACTGTGTTGCATATAAGCGTAAGGCGGGCTCGCCAAGCCGCGCGCACATAATCCAAATGGAAAACAGGAGACAAGATGCTATTCCCAACGACACGGACCTTGACCAGTCTGGCAGTCGCCAGCGCGTTCGGCTGTACGGTCCTGCCCGGCCATGCGCAAACCGCCGGCAGCGCCGCCGACACCACCGTACCCGCCAATAACGACCCGAATCAGATCCAGGAAGTCAAAGTCACCGCCACCCGCCACTCCACCTCGCTGCTGCGCACCCCGCTGGCCGTCACGGCCCTCAGCCAGGACGAGCTCACGCGCAAGGGCGCCACCAGCCTCAGGGACCTGGCCGGCGACATCCCCAACGTCGTCATCGAAAACACCGGCCTCGATTCGGCCGTGCAGATCACCATCCGCGGCATCACCTCGACCAACTTCACCGAAACGGGCGACCCGGCCGTCGGCTTTCACGTCGACGGCCTGTACTCGCCGCGCCCGCAAGGCGCGCAGGCGCTGATGTTCGACATCGACCAGCTTGAAGTGCTGCGCGGCCCGCAAGGCACGCTGTTCGGCCGCAATTCGACCGGCGGCAGCGTCAACGTCATTTCGGCCAAGCCTGACTTCACGGGCAACTACGGCAAGGCCAACATCGAACTTGGCAACTACAACAAGAAGCAGGCCAACATCGTCCAGAACGTCGCCGTCAACGACATGCTGGCCCTGCGCGCGACCTACATGAAAGTGCGGCGCGACGGCTACGCCAACCAGATGCGCGACCTGAGCGAAGCGAACGCGCCCGCCTACGGCTGGATCCCCGATGGCATCCCCGACGTCGACCAGCGCTTCAACCGCAAGGTGGGCAAGAAGGACTACTACACCAACCAGGACCAGTGGGCCGCGCGCGTGGCCGCCGCGCTCAAGATCAACAGGAACGTCACCGCGCGCCTGGTGCATGAAGAGTTCCAGGACTCCGGCGCCGGCTGGTCGCACTTTCGCGACTGCGAATCCGGCGCCGGCACGCGCTACGCCTGCACCGGCGGCAAGTGGGACATCAACGTCAACGTACCGGGCATGACGGACCTGAACATCCGCACCGTGCGCGCGGGCGTGAACTGGAATCTGACTGACAGCGCCAGCGTCGGCTACAGCTTCCAGATCGCCGACCAGCGCCGCAGGGAGACCACCGACGACGACAAGGGCCTGCAGCATGCCGCGCCGTTCCAGATCAACGGCAACTACCCCAACATCGCCGGCGGCGACTGGGGCACATGGCCGCTCAACGATGTCATCCACCGCACCATGGATTCGCGCTACCTGTCGACCGTGCACGAAGCGCAGCTCAAGCAAACGGTCGGACCGCTGCAGTACGTGGCGGGCCTGTTCTGGATGCACGAACGCAACCGCATCGACTACGAAATCACCAACGTGATCCAGAAGCCGTACGGCGATCCTGGCAGCGTGCTGTATCACCAGCCGAACCGCCAGGTCGACGCCAAGGCCGCCTTCGCGCAGGCCGACTGGAAGTTCATGCCCACCTGGACCGCCACCCTGGGCGCGCGCCTGTCGTCCGACAGCAAGGAAGACAAGGGTGGCGAAGTGTATGGCCGCAACTGGATCGGCGACACCGCGTATTACCGCGGCTGGTACAACCGCGGCATCCCCGGCACGCCGGGCTTCCGGGTCCACAACGGCAACGACCTGTCGACCGACATGGGGGCCGGCGGCGGTCCTGGCGCGTACGCGGGCTACGCGGCGCCGACCTCGAACGACCACAAGGAAACCTGGAAGAAGACCACCTGGCGCGTCGGCCTGCAAAAGCAGATCAACGCCAACCAGATGGCCTACGGCTCGGTATCGACCGGCTACAAGGCGGGCGGCTTCGCCGACAAGACCGACTCCTGCAACTACCACCTGTGCGCCGACGGCAAACCGGGGGTGGCGACCTTCCTGCCTTACGAGCCCGAAACCGTCACCAACTATGAACTGGGCTACAAGGGCAAGTTCCTCGACAACCGCCTGAACCTGTCGGCCACCGCCTTCTTCATGAAGTACAAGGGCATGCAGCTGACCGGTAACTACTTCATCAACCAGATCATCCCCGACAACGGCCTGCCCTGCCCGGCCGACCAGCCCAAGTGCGATGTGTACGACGCCTGGCGCACCATCAACGTCGGCAAGGTGGATATTCCCGGCCTGGAGATCGAAGCGGACTGGCGGCCGTGGAGCGGCGCGCGCATCGGCGGCGGCTTCGCCTACATCAACACCAAGGTGCACGACTTCAAGGAATTCAGCGACGAGTACCAGTGCGGCGAACTGCGCGCGGAACTGGGCATCGAACCCTGCCCGGCCATCTACAACGGTCCGGACAAGGCGCTGCTGGGCCGGCGCCTGTACAACATCGATGGCAACCACCTGCCCAACACGCCCAAGTACCAGCTGAACCTGAGCTTCTCGCAAGAGTTCGAGCTGGCCAGTGCTTACCGCGTGACGCCGTATGTGAAAGTGAACTGGCGCGACAAGGCCTATTTCGATCTGCGCAACTCGGAGTTTGCGCATATCGGACGCTATCAGAAGGCCTATGCGATGGGCGACGCGTCGGTACGGCTCGATTCGCCGAACGACAAGTGGCACGCGGAAGCATTCGTGCGCAACATCGCCGACAGCCACGCCAAGACCAGCGGCGACTCGGTGATGGGTGGCTTCATGCAGGCCAACTTCGTCGAGCCGCGCATGTTCGGCGTGCGCGTGGGCGTGAATTACTGATCCGTTTTACCTGGGTGGCTTAGGGCCGGTGCAGTGCGGACAATCCCGCGCTGCACCGGTCCTTTTTTCGTCGCCGCAGATGCCGGACGACCCGCCATTACCAGCCGGTCAAGTCGCGTAGCTGGGGAACCAGTTCGCGCGCCATCGCGGCATGCTGCGCCCTGGTGGGATGCGCATCGGTCGCATCGCCCGGATGGTGCATGGTTGTTGCGGCATGCACCCGCGCGCTGCCGACGCGCCTGATGGTCTCGGCGATATAGCTGTTCAAGGCGGCCTTGCGCTCGCCATTGAGAATGGCGCCTTCGGTCAGTACGATCAGCGCGTGCGGATGATTGCGCAGCAGCGTGCGCACCAGGCGCTCGTAGGCCTTGACATAGGAGTCGCGCTCCGGAATGCCGGTGCTGAAATCGTTGGTGCCGATCGCGCTGACAATCACGTCAGGCCAGTAGCCGGCGTGGTCCCAGCGCACGCGTTGCTCTTCATTGGCGATGGCGAGTTCGTAAAAATCGGGAAGATTGTCGTTATCGGTGCGGCCGTTCCAGCTGCGCAGCAGCCCGCGTCCGCCATGGCATACCAGGTGAACCTGCGCACCGAGCGTCTGCGCGGCCAGCATGCCGTACGATGCGCGCGGGTTCCACCACGACGGCTTCTTCACCCCGCTGTCAACCCGGTCGATGGCTTCGCCGCAGGTGACCGAGTCGCCAAGAACGAGCATTTTGCGCTGCGGGAGCACCGGCGCGGTGTGCAGTGTACCGTCGGCGACAAACCGGGCCAGCGTGACGACGCCGTGCCAGCTTTCGGTACGGTGCATGATGTCGACGCGGTGGATGCCGGCCTGGCGCTCGTCTACCAGTTTGATGGTGCGCGATTTCGCCGACAGCTTGACGATGCGTGCCGCGCCGCCATCGACGACGACTTCGAGAATGCTGCGCTCACCACTGGCCGTGGCATCGACCGACAGCGCCTTGCCCTCGAACGCCAGCGACAGCTGCACGCCGGGATAGGCGAAGCGCAAGCTGCCGTCCGCCCGGGCCACGGTCCTGCCCATGCGCGCAATGCGCGGGTCGTCCGCGCGCACCACCGGTTCGGCCCAGGCGCCGCCATGGGCCAGCAGCAGCGCCAGTGCCAGCGCGTTACGGTTCATGGCGCCCTACTTCATCAGTGCTTGCACGTCGGGCAGCATGGCGCCGGCCCAGATGGTGTAGCCCTTTGGGGTGAGGTGAAGATAGTCGCCCATGATGTCGGTGCCGATGGCGCCGTCAGGCCGCACGAAGGACGCGCCGTAGTCGCGGAAAACCACATGGCGGCCGTCGTCCAGGGTTGCCACCATCTTGTTGAGCGTGACGACATTCTGGCGCCGTTCGCTGGTTGGGAATTCGCCGGTCGGCAGCACGGCATTGAGCAGGATGCGCGCGGCCGGGTACTGCTTGCGCAAGGCCGTCACCACCTCCTTGATGCCGGGGAAAACCTGTTCCGGCCTCTCGTCGCACAGCCCCAGGTTGTTCACGCCAATGAGCAGCACGATCGCCTTGGGCGCGAGCCTGGCCATGCGCTTGTCCTGCAGGCGCCACAATACATTGCCGGTATTGTCGCCGCCGATGCCGAAGTTGCCCGCCTTGTAGGCGCCGAAATGCGCATTCCAGATCGCGCGCGGCCAGCCTTCGGTGATCGAATCGCCGATAAACATCAGGTCCACATCGCCCTTGTCGGCCAGGGCCAGCTGGTCTTCATGCATGCGCTTCCAGCGCCCGATCGACATCCACGGGTATTCCTGGGTACGCGGCTTGATGTTGATGGCGCAGGTATTTACGCCGGCCCCGTCGTTCGGGTCCGCGGTCTCGGCGTGTGCGACATGGCTGGCCAGCGCACCGGCCAGCAGGATTGGAAGAATATGCATGTTCATGATCGGTCACTTCGCTTTCAGGTGCAGCATGGCCACGCTGTGCGAGGCAATGGTGAGGTCGAGGGTCTTGCCGGTGTCGCCCGCCTTGCCGGTCCAGGCGTCGGTCCAGCGGTAGGCGGTCTTGTTGATATCGAGTTCGCGCTTGCTCAGGTCATCGCTGATCTTGTGCTTCTTCCAGTCGACCTTGTAGCTGATGGCCCCAAGCCCACGGTTCAGGATCATCAGCGCCCATTCGTTATTGGCCAGCGGCTTGGCCCACAATTCCAGCGTCCCTTCGGACATGAACTTCCACGCCTGCACGCCCAGCTTATCCTGGTTGATCGCGATGACATCCTTGTTGGTCAGGATCTTGCGCGTGGACTCAGGCATCGAGCGCAGGTCGTTGCCCGAGATGAGGGGCGACGCCATCATGGCCCAGATCGAGAAGTGCGCGCGGTCTTCATCCTCGGTCATGCCCATGCCGACTTCCATCATGTCCATGTCGTTCCAGTGCCCGGGACCGGCGTGCTTGCGCAGGCCGGCCTGCTTGTCGAGGATGCGCAGCACGCCGAAGGCGGACCACGAACCGTGATTGATCTCGCAATCCCAGCACGGATAAATGTCGCCGGTGGTGCGCCACGAATGGCCGATATCGGCGCCCCACTCCCACGGTTTGTTGTCGCCCCACTCGCACATGCTGAACAACATGGGGCGGCCGGCGCTGCGGATGGCATCGCGCATGGTGGTGTAGGCGGCGGCCGCGTTCAAGCCCTTGGTATCGCACCAGTCGTACTTGACGTAGTCGATGCCCCAGGCGGCGTAGGTGATCGCGTCCTGGTATTCGTGTCCGCGGCTGCCCGGACGGCCGCCGCAGGTGGTGGCGCCGGCGTCCGAATAGATGCCCAGCTTGAGGCCTTTCGCATGCACGTAGTCGGCCAGCGCCTTCATCCCGGACGGGAAGCGCTCGGGATCGGGCTGGATATTCCCGTTCTTGTCACGCTTGCCGTGCCAGCAATCGTCGATGTTGACGTATTCGTAGCCGGCGTCCTTCATGCCGATCCTGACCATGGCGTCGGCCGTTTCGCGGATCAGTTTTTCATCGATATTGCAGGCGAACTTGTTCCAGCTGTTCCAGCCCATTTGCGGCGTCGCCGCGAGATGGTCGAACTTCTGTGCGGATGCATTCGCGCCCAGCAGGAGTCCCGCCGAGATCAACAGCGTAGGTACAGTTTTCATGGATCGTCCTGTCGAAGAGTTTACCTCTGGAGTAGGCGCAGTTTGCCGGCGTGGTCCTTGATCAGCGCCAGCGAACTGGCATCGGAATCGAACACCGAGTACAGGCCCTGCTCTTCCTGCGGCGGATCGCCCATGAAATCATTACCCTGTTTCCACCAGTAGTCGGCGTTGGCGGCACGCCCGGCGCCGCCCCAGGCCCAGAAATTCCAGCCCGCGATCGGATCGCCGTTGGCGGCGCGGCGTTGTATCAATTCAAAGATCTCGCCATAGAAGCGGTCGCGGATTTTGGTGCCCGACTTGATGTCGAACGAGGCGCCGTCGCGGTCCAGCCCAAACTCTTCCAGCACGATGGGTTTGCCCAGCGTTTTGGCCATGTCGATGTGCGTATTGAGATAATCGCGGCTCTTGGAAATTGCCCCGTCCCAGCTCTCGACCGGCTTTTTGGAGTCGAACCAGCCCCAGTTTTTCGGCCACAGGTGGTAGGTGAGGTAATCGATGTGCTTCGACGAATGCGACGCCATGAACAGTTTGGCATCCTGCGCCGATCCGGCCAGGCCTTCGCTGCCGCTGCTCACCAGGTGGTTCTTGTCCAGTTCATGGATGTACTGCGCGGTCTCGGCGATCCATTTGGTGTAGACCGCTTTCTCCTTGTCGCTTGCCTTGCCGTTGCCCGGGCGCGGTTCGTTCGCCAGTTGCCACGACATGATCACCGGGTCGTCGCGGTACGCCTTGCCGTTAATCGTGTTGACCCGGCCAACGATCTTCCTGATGGTGCCGCGAAATTCCTTCTGCGCGTCCTTGTTGGCGTAAAAGCGCGCCGTCTTGGCCATGTAGTCGTCGTAGTCCTTGGTCACGTTCGGATCGAGCGCCGGCGTGCCTTCGAACCAGTTCAGGTACTGCGTCATCCCGCCCGACCACTGCCAGAAGTTGTTCAGGTAAAGCACGACCGTCATGTCGCGCTTGCCCAGTTCATCGACCAGGAAATCGAGGCCCGCCAGCAGGTCCTCGTCGTACTTGCCCGGACCGTTGGTGGTGGCAGGCCGCACGGCGCTAGCCATCGCGGTTTTTTCGGAGACGGCCAGCACCCGCACATTGTTGATCCCGAGCGCCTTCATGGTATCGAGTTCCTTGCGCAGGCGCGCGCGCTCGCCTACCCCGGACGGCGAGCCCAGATAGCCGCCGTACCAGAAATTGGCGCCGGCGATGTAATACGATTTACCCTTGCGCGCGAAGTGCGTCTTTTTGACCGTCACGAATTCGCTCTTGCCCGCCGCGCTCACTGGCGCCGCCGCCGACGCCGCGCCGCTCACCAAACCGGCCATTGCCAATGCCGCACCCAACTGGTTCATCCTGATCATCGCGTTTTACCTTTTCTCGGTTGAAGGGACGGCTTTACCATGCAGGTCGAACTTGCGCGCAGGCAGGTCGACCGTGATACTGCTTTCACCGGTGCCGCCGGCGTCCTGCGCCAACAACAATCTGTACTTCCCCTTGGCGATGCGCCAGGTCTTGGACGGGCCATCGAGCACGGCCAGCATGCGCGGCTCCACCGTGAGCGTTACCTCGCGGCTTTCGCCCGGCTGCAGATCGACCTTGTCCCAGCCGGCCAGGCGCTTGGGCGCTTCCCAGCGCGCGCCCGGTGACGCCGCCACGTACAGCTGCGCCACATCCTTGCCCGCCACCTTGCCGGTATTGCTCACCTTGAAGCGCACCTGCAGCTGCCCGTTCCTGTACTCGCCCGCCAGACCGGTGTAGGCAAACTGCGTGTACGACAAGCCATGCCCGAACGGGAACAGCGGTTTGAGTTTTTTGAGGTCGAACCACTTGTAGCCGACCGCCGCGCCTTCGTGATAGTCGACCCGGAACTGCATCTGCGGCTTGGCCGGGTCGCCATCGAGCACGGGGCGCGGCAACTGGCTGAGAGACGCCGGGAAGGTGGCCGGCAAGTGCCCCGATGGATTGACATCGCCGAACAGCACGCGCGCGATCGCTTCGCCGCCGCGCGTGCCCGGGTACCAGGCTTGCAGCACGGCTGCCGTCTTGCCCAGCCACGGCATGAGTACCGGGCCGCTGGTCTCGAGAACAACCACGGTGCGCGGATTGGCGGCGGCGACGGCCGCAATCAGGTCATCCTGCTTGTCGGGCAGCGACAGGTCGACCGCGTCGTTGGCTTCGCCGATCCACTGGGTGCCGAAGACGATCGCCACGTCGGCGCCCGCGGCCAGCTGCGCTGCCTTGGCAGGATCGGCACCGCTGTCGAAGACCACGTTGGCGGCGGGCGCCAGCGCGCCGATTTCCCTCACCGGCGCGGATGGGTGATATACCACCGGACCGGGCCAGATGGCCGGCAGCAAACCCTTGACGGCGCTGCCGCCGACCGGATACACCTGCGACGAACCGCCACCGGACAGTACCCCCCTGTCGGCATAGCCACCGATCACTGCAATCGTTTTCACGTCCTTGCGCAAAGGGAGCACCTGGCCGTCGTTCTTGAGCAGGACCATGCTCTCTTCGGCATCGAGGCGGCTGATCAGGCCATGGGCGGCGAAGTCGATGGCGCCATCCGGCTTGACCGGATGGTCGACCACGCCCTTGTCGAACATCGCGTACAAGATACGGTAGACCATATTGTCGAAGCGCGACTGCGAAACAGCGCCGGTCTTGACCGCTTCTTCCAGCGCGCCCGCGAAGTAAGGCGACTTGTCGAATTCGGAGCCGGACTGCTGGTCCAGCCCATTGTTGGCCGACGCCACGGTGCTGTGCACCGCGCCCCAGTCGGACATCACATAGCCCTTGAAGCCCCAGTCCTGCTTGAGCACTTCGTTGAGCAGCCAGGCGTTCTCGCATGCGTAGGGGCCGTTGACGCGGTTGTAGGCGCACATCACCGAACCGGGGTCGCCCTGTTCGATCACCAGCTGCATGGCCAGCAGGTCGCTGGTGCGGGCGGCCACGTTGCCGATGCGCGCATCGAGTTCGGTGCGGCCGGTTTCCTGGCTGTTCAGCGCATAGTGCTTGACGGTCGAAATGAGGTGGTTGGACTGGATGCCCTTGACAGCCTGCCCCACCATGATCCCGGACAGCAGCGGGTCTTCGCCGGCGTACTCGAAATTGCGGCCGTTGCGCGGATCGCGCATCAGGTTCACGCCGCCGGCCAGCATCACGTTAAAGCCCGAGGCGCGCGCCTCGGCACCGATCATCGCGCCGCCCTGGTATGCCAGCTTCGGGTTCCAGGTAGCCGCCGTGGCGAGGCCCGACGGCAGCGAGGTGCGCTCGCGCGGATTGGCGCTGGCCTGCGAGGCCACGCCAAGGCCGGCGTCGGTCTCGAACAGTGCCGGCAGGCCAAGGCGCGGCACGCCGGGAATGTAGCCGGCCGACGACGGCAGGGCCGCCGCGATCTTGGTGGTTTTCTTGGGTGCGAAGTCCGAGCCGAAGTAGCCGTACACCCATTGCAGCTTTTCTTCCTGCGTCATTTCCTTGAGCACCAGCGTGGCGCGCTGGTCGGCGGAGAGGGCGCGGTTCATCCACGGCATGGGCGCCTCGGCCGCGCCGGCAATCAGCGGCAGGGCGGCCGCGATGGCGACGGCCAGGGCGTGTTTGATCAGGGTGGTCGTGCGGGTGTTCATCGTGCGTGTCTCCTCTTTGTATTTACCTGCTCGGCGCCTGGAAAAGGTCGCCGGCCGGTTTATATGGATGAGGGGGAGTGTGCATGCGGACTGTCGACGGGTCAAACAAAAGGTGGCGCTTTCGATCATGTTTAGCCATGATCGCTAAACACGCGGACGGCCGCACGCAGGGTGCTACGCCCGGGGAGCCGCGCTTGGGCGGCTGCGCAACAGGCGGCGCGACCCTGTTTAGTAAAACCCGGCTAAACTGTTTGCAAACCGGACCAATCGTTTGACCATGGGCTAATCGATATGCAAGACTCTCAGCATAAAAAGGCATCTGCCACTGGAGAAGCTTGTGATCGTCCCGACCCCGCATCTGAGCACCCCGCCGGCCCGGTTCCGATGAGCGCCGCCAGCCCATCGAACGTCACCATCCGCGACATCGCCAAGTTTGCCGGCGTGTCGGCGGGGACCATCTCGCGCGCGCTCAAGAACGAGCCGGGTCTGACCGAAACCACGCGCCAGATGGTGCTGTCGGCCGCCCATGAACTGGGCTACGATTTTACCAACCTGCGGCGCAAGCGCATGCGGCGCCTGACCTTCCTGCTGCACCGCCAGCACAACACGGCCGCCAGCAGCCCGTTCTATTCGCCGGTGCTGCACGGGGCCGAGGAAGCCTGCCGCAAGCAGGGCATCGTGCTTTCGTTCATGGCGGTCGGTCCGGCCGATGGCGTGACCGAGCAGCTGCGCATGCATGCGCCGGACGCGATCGTGTGCGCCGGCTTTTTCGAACCCGAATTGCTGGGCGCCCTGCGCGCGAGCGGCAAGCCGCTGGTCCTGATCGACATGAAGCTGCGCGGTTACAGCTCGGTCAACCCGGACAATTTCATGGGCGGCTACCTGGCCACCAAACACCTGATCGGCCTGGGGCGCACGCGCATCGGCATGATCTCGGGTTCCCTCGGCCACTACAGCGTGCGCGAACGGAACAAGGGCTACCGCCAGGCCCTGTTCGAGTCGGGCATGCTGGCCGACCCGCGCCTGGAAGCGAGCCTGCCGGATGGCGTCGATCTCGAAACCGGGGCCTGCGAAGCGATGCAGTCGCTGCTGGCCCTGCCCAATCCGCCGGACGCGGTGTTCTGCTACAACGACAGCGCCGCCCTGGTGGCGATGCGCTGCTGCCTGGCGGCCGGCCTGACGGTGCCGCACGACGTATCGATCGTCGGCTTCGACGACATCTCCAGCGCGGTGCTCGGCCACCGCCCTCTGACGACGCTGCGTATCGACAAAAAAGAGCTCGGCGCGATGGGCGTCGAGCTGCTGCTGCGCGACCAGCAGGACGCACCGGTGGAGCAGGTCGCGCCGGTGGAACTGATCGTCCGGGCCAGCACCGTGTGCGACGACTGGGGACCGCACAAATGAAGCGAGCGAACACCACCGGCTGACCAACCCCCATGCAAAAGCAGCACAGCGCGCGCCGCATTCAACCGGCGCCAGGGACAACTGCGTCCCCGCGCTTATCCATACCTTTTTCAACACCCTTTTTTTGACAACGAGACTTGACGATGGCCCCCGATTTTCACTCGCGCGATACCCTGCTTGACCACATTCGCCACACCAAGCGCTTTTACGATCCGCGCTGCGTCGACCCCAGCGGCGGCTTCTATCACTTCTACAAGGACGACGGCACGGTCTACGACGCGCACACGCGTCACCTGGTGAGCAGCACGCGCTTCATCTTCAATTATGCGATGGCGTACCGCGAGTTCGGCGACCCGGCCGACGAGATGCGTCTTCTGCACGGCCTGGACTTCCTGCGCGGTGCGCACCGCAATCCGGCCACCGGCGGCTATTGCTGGCAGCTGCACTGGGCCGACGGCAAGGGCGAGGTCACCGACGGTACCAACCACTGCTACGGCCTGGCCTTCGTGCTGCTGGCCTATTCACACGCGCTGATGGCCGGAGTGGAAGAGGCGCGCCTGCATATCGAAGAAACCTTCGCCCTGATGGAGCGCCGCTTCTGGGAGCCGCAGTACGGCCTGTACGCCGACGAAGCAAACGCCGACTGGTCGCAGCTGGCGCCCTACCGCGGCCAGAACGCCAACATGCACGCCTGCGAAGCCTTGCTCAGCGCTTTTGAAGCGACCGGCGAGAATGCCTATCTGCGCCGCGCCGAAACGCTGGCCTACAACATCACCGTGCGCCAGGCCGCGCTGTGCAATGACACCGTGTGGGAGCACTATCGCGCCGACTGGTCGGTCGATCACGACTACAACCGCCACGACAGCAGCAACATCTTCCGGCCGTGGGGTTTCCAGCCGGGCCACCTGACCGAATGGAGCAAGCTGCTGCTGATCCTGGAACGCCACCAGGCCCACCTGCTGGGCGAAGCGGACTGGCTGCTGCCGCGCGCCTGTGCGCTGTTTTTACAGGCGATGGACAAGGCCTGGGATGCGCAGCACGGCGGCATCTTCTACGGCTTCGCGCCCGACGGCAGCATTTGCGACGGCCACAAATACTTCTGGGTGCAGGCCGAGAGCCTGGCCGCGGCCGCGCTGCTGGGCGCGCGCACGGGCGAGGCGGTGTACTGGGACTGGTACCAGCGCATCTGGGAATACAGCTGGACTCATTTTGTCGACCACCAGCACGGCGCCTGGTACCGCATTCTCAGCCCATCGAACGCCAAGCTGACCGACGAGAAAAGCCCGGCCGGCAAGGTCGACTACCACACCATGGGCGCCTGCTACGAAGTGCTCAATGTGCTCAAGGACTGAGATGAACGCACCGACATTCCCGATTTTCGTGGCCGCCGGCGAGGCGCTGACCGACATGATCGCCGAACCGGGCCAGCAACACTGGCGCAGCCAGGTGGGCGGCTCGACCTGGAACGTGGCGCGCGTCATGGCGCGTCTGGGCGTGCCGAGCGCCTTCGCCGGCGCTGTCAGCTGCGACGTCTTCGGCGACCAGCTGTGGGACGCCAGCGCGGCGGCCGGCCTGGATTTGCGCTTCGTGCAGCGCGAGGCGCGCTCGCCGCTGCTGGCGATCGTCTACCGGACCGACCCGCCCAGCTATTTTTTCGTGGGCGACGATAGCGCCGACCTGCACTTCGACGCGGCGCGCCTGCCGGACGGCTGGCGCGCGCACTGCAAGTGGGCGCACTTCGGCGGCATCAGCCTGGCGCGCGAGCCGCTCGCTGGCAAGCTGCTGGCACTGGCCGCTTCGCTCAAGGCCGACGGCGTGAAGATCAGCTACGACCCGAATTTTCGGGCACTGATGGACCAGCGCTATGACGCCACCTTGCAGCGCATGACGGCGCTGGCCGATGTGATCAAGGTGTCCGATGAAGACCTGGCCGGGCTGTTTCGCACCGACGATCTTGAGAACGCGTTTGCCGCCCTGCGCAGCTGGAACCCCGGCGCCACCTACCTGTACACGCGCGGCGCGCAAGGTGCCTCGCTGCACATCGGCGCAGAAGCCTGGCACGCGGCCTCGCCGCGCATCACCGTTGCCGACAGCGTCGGCGCGGGCGACGCCAGCATCGCGGCGCTGGCCTGGAGCTTCCTGCACGAAGCGCAGCGTGCTCCCGCCGGCCATCTGCGCTTCGCGGTGGCCGCCGGCGCGGCAGCTTGCCAGTCGGCGGGTGCTGCGCCGCCGTCGCTCGACGCCATCACTGCGCTGATGGATCGCGCTTAAGGCGCTGCCTGCCCACGTGCATAGCGCGCGGGCGGCAGGCCGACGTGGCGGGTGAAGGCAACGCTGAACGCGCTGGCCGAGGCGTACCCGACGCGTTCGGCCACTTCGGCCAGGCCACCCTCTTGCCGCCGCAGCAGATCCTTTGCCAGTGCCATGCGCCAGGCCAGCAGGTAAGCCATCGGCGCCATGCCCACCGCGCGGCTGAAGCGCTCGAAGAACGCCGAACGCGAAAGGGCAGCTTCCTTTGCCAGTTGTGCCACCGTCCAGGGGCGCGTCATGTTTTCGTGGATGCGGCGCAGCGCCAGCGCGAGCCGTTCGTCGGCCAGGCCGCGCAACAGGCCGGGCGACGCCGCAGTCCCCGCCGAGCAACGTAGCGATTCGATCAGCAGCACTTCCAGCAGGCGCGAAAGGATGACGTCGCGCGCCGGCCGCTGCGCGCGCGATTCGTCCGCGACCAGCTGCACGATGATGGCCAGCCGGGGTTCGCCGCGCACGTGCACCAATTGCGGCAGCAGCGATACCAGCAAGGCCGCATCGGGCGAGCCGAAGACGCAGTGCCCCACCAGCAGCAGGACATCGGGCGGCTCGCCCTGCACGCCGAGCCGGAACTCGCCATGCAACAGCGCGACGGGCGTGGTGTCGGCCTCAAACGCTGTCGTTGGCGACATGCTCGACATCGTAAAACCGAACACGGAAGGAATCAGCACGAAGTCGCCCTGCACCAGGTCGACCGGCGCGCAGCCATCGACCTCGAGGCGGCAAGCGCCGTCGAGCAGCACGCAGTAGAACGGTTGCCCCGACTCGGCGCGGCGAATGCGCCACGCACCGGCGCCGCTGACGACCTTCGAAAACGGCGCGCGCGGCTGCAGCAAGGTCACAACCTCCGCAAGTGGATCGATCATGAACCGGACTCCTGAACATGAAAAGTGGACTCGCGATTACAGCCCGTCCGGCGGACGGCGGCTACAGTGCCTGTACTGCCAACCACCCACAGGAGTTCCCATGAAAACGATCCTCATTACCGGATGCTCGTCCGGCTTCGGCCTCGAGACCGCGCGCTACTTCCTCGAACGCGACTGGAACGTCATCGCCACCATGCGCACGCCGCGTGCCGACGTGCTGCCGCCGTCCGGGCGCCTGCGCATCATCGCCCTCGACATCGCCGATGCGCACAGCATCGCGCAAGCCATCGGCGCCGCAGGCCCGATCGACGTTCTGGTTAACAATGCGGGCATCGGCGTGCTGGCCGCCCTCGAAGGCACAACGATGACCACCGCGCGCGAAGTCTTCGACACCAACACCCTCGGCACGATCGCGATGACGCAGGCGGTGCTGCCGCAGTTCAGGCAGCGCAAGGCCGGCGTGATCGTCAACGTCACCTCGAGCGTGACCTATGAACCGCTGCCGCTGCTATCGGTGTACACGGCCAGCAAGGCCGCGGTGAACGCGTTTACCGAGTCGCTTGCGCTGGAACTGGCACCATTTAATGTACGCGCGCGGCTGGTGCTGCCGGGACGCGCACCGGAAACCCGCTTCGGCGAAAATGCCCGTCCCCGCATGGAAGGCGCGATCCCCGAAGCCTATGCCGAACTGGCGCAGCGGGTTTTCGCGGGATGGAGCGAGTCGCCAGCGGTCACGCTCGCGCAGGACGTGGCCGAAGCCGTGTGGCGCGCGGCCACCGACCCCGCAACGCCGATGCAGATTGCGGCCGGCGCCGACGCGCTGGCCTTGGCCGGATCCCGCTAAACGGCGGCGCGGGCCGCGTTACAATGCATGACCGGCCCCCGAGAAAGCACCGCCCATGCCCGTCAACTACGCCAGAAGGCTCACCGCGGCAAGCCGCTCCAGCAACGCCAATGCGCACCTGGGCTACATGCTGGCATTCGTGGCCGGCGCCATCAACGCCGGCGGCTTCCTGGCGGTGCAGCGCTACACCTCGCACATGACCGGCGTGGTTTCGGGCATGGCCGACGACCTGGTGCTGGGCGCGCACGCGCTGGTGCTGACCGGCCTCGGAGCGCTGCTCGCGTTCATGTCCGGCGCGGCCTGCACCGCGATCATGGTCAATTACGGCCGGCGCCGCGCGCTCCACGGCGAATATGCGCTGCCCTTGATGCTCGAATCGGTCCTGCTGCTTTGCTTTGGCCTGCTCGGCGCGCGCCTGGCCGATATCGACGGCCTGTTTGCATCGGTGACGGTGATGCTGCTCAGTTTTATCATGGGACTGCAGAATGCCCTCATCACCAAACTGTCGCGCGCCGAGATCCGTACCACGCACATCACCGGGATCGTCACCGACATCGGCATTGAACTGGGCAAGATGATGTACCTCAACCGCCCGGCGCCTGCCCAGGCCGGGCTGGCGCCGGTGGCGAGCGACCGCAAACGCCTCAAGCTGCTGTCCACGCTGGCCGCCTGCTTTTTTCTCGGCGGCGTGGCCGGCGCCTTCGGTTTCAGCCGCCTCGGCTACGTGGCGACGGTGCCGCTGGCGCTGGCACTGATGACCCTGGCCATCCTGCCACTGCTGGACGACGTTAAAAATATTGCAACAAGAAAACAATAGCCCGACCCGTCACGAAAAACAGCGCTACATATGCGGCTGGATCAGAGGCCGGAGGCGTGCTCGTGGTAAGCTTCGACCCCGCACCGTGCCGTCATCCGGTCCGACTTCCCCGATAACAATACAAACTGCTTCATGGACATAACTCTCGCTCTCGCACTAAAAGCCATCATCATGGGTCTGGTGGAAGGCTTCACCGAATTTCTCCCGATTTCCTCGACCGGCCACCTGATCCTCGCGGGCAGCCTGCTCGACTTCACCGACGAGAAAGCGAAAGTGTTCGAGATCGTCATCCAGGCCGGCGCCATCATGGCGGTGTGCTGGGAATACCGCGTGCGCATCGCCTCGGTGATGAGCGGGCTGACGTCCGACCCGAAGGCGCAGAAGTTCATGCTCAACCTGATCGTCGCCTTCCTGCCGCTCGCGCTGCTCGGCCTTTTGCTGGGCAAGATGATCAAGTCGGCCCTGTTCAAGCCCGTGCCGGTGGCGCTGGCCTTCATCATCGGCGGCATCATCATCTTGTGGGTGGAGCGCCGCAACAAGCTCAATCCTCCGGTGGTGCGCGTTGAAACGGTCGACGACATGACGCTGCTCGACGCCTTCAAGGTCGGCTGCGCCCAGGCCGTGGCGCTCATTCCCGGCACCAGCCGCTCGGGCGCGACCATCATCGGCGCGATGATGTTCGGCCTGCCGCGCAAGGCCGCGACCGAATTCTCGTTCTTCCTCGCGATCCCGACCCTGCTGCTGGCCACCGTGTATTCGCTGATCAAGGAACGCGATGTGCTGTCGATGGCCGACGTGCCGATGTTCGGCATCGGCTCGATCGCGGCCTTCATCTCGGCCTTCCTGTGCGTGCGCTGGCTGCTGCGCTACATCAGCACCCATGACTTCACCGTGTTCGCCTGGTACCGCATTGTATTCGGCATCGTGGTGCTGGCCAGCTCGCACTACGGATGGGTCGTTTGGGCGGAATAATGGATCCAGGTCTCTCAGCGCGCGCGCTCGACCAGCTGCAAACGGTCTTCGGCTACCCGGCGTTTCGCGGACAGCAGAAGGAGATCGTCGAACACGTCGCCAGCGGCGGCGACGCGCTGGTGCTCATGCCGACCGGCGGCGGCAAGTCGCTGTGCTACCAGATTCCCGCGCTGCTGCGCGACGGCGTCGGCGTGGTGGTCTCGCCCCTGATCGCGCTGATGCAGGACCAGGTTGACGCATTGGCCGAAGTCGGCGTGCGCGCCGCGTTCTTGAATTCGACCCAGACGTACGAAGAATCGATGCGCATCGAACGCCTGGTGCGCACCGGCGAGATCGACCTGGTGTACGTGGCGCCCGAGCGCCTGATGACGCAGCGCTGCCTGGACCTGTTCCAGGCCTCGAGAATCGCGCTGTTCGCCATCGACGAGGCGCACTGCGTATCGCAGTGGGGGCACGACTTCCGCCCCGAGTACATCAAGCTGTCGATCCTGCACGAGCAATTCCCGGACGTGCCGCGCATTGCGCTCACCGCCACCGCCGACCAGCAGACCCGCGCCGAAATCGCGCTGCGCCTGCAACTGGGCGATGCGCGCCAGTTCGTGTCCTCGTTCGACCGCCCGAACATCCGCTACCAGATCGTCGAGAAGGGTAACGGACGCAAGCAGCTGCTCGACTTCATCACCACCGAGCATGGCAGCGACGCCGGCATCGTGTACTGCCTGTCGCGTAAAAAAGTCGAAGAAACCGCCGACTTCCTGAACGAGAACGGCATCCGCGCCCTGCCCTACCACGCCGGCATGGACTACCCCAAGCGCAGCGCCAACCAGGCGCGCTTCCTGCGCGAGGAGAGCATTGTCATGGTCGCGACCATCGCCTTCGGCATGGGCATCGACAAGCCGGACGTGCGTTTTGTGTGCCACCTGGATCTGCCGAAAAGCATCGAGGGCTACTACCAGGAGACCGGACGCGCGGGCCGTGACGGCATGCCGGCCAGCGCCTGGATGGCGTATGGCTTGCAGGACGTGGTGCTGCAGCGGCGCATGATCGACGAGTCGGAAGCCGACGAAACCTTCAAGCGCGTGCTGTCGATGAAACTCGACGCCATGCTGGGCCTGTGCGAGACGCTCAGCTGCCGGCGCGTGCGCCTGCTCGAATACTTCGGCGAGCAATCCACCCCGTGCGGCAATTGCGATACCTGCCTGATTCCGCCGGTGTCGTTCGACGGCACGGTGCCGGTGCAAAAGCTGCTGTCGGCGATTTACCGGGTCGACCAGCGCTTCGCGGCCGGCCATGTGATCGACGTGCTGCGCGGGGTCGAGACGGACCGCATCAAGCAGTGGCACCACGATTCGCTGTCGGTGTACGGCATCGGCAGCGAACGCACCGAAGCCGAGTGGCGCGCCATCCTGCGCCAGGCCATCGCGCTCGGCCTGATCACGGTCGACCACGAAGTTTACAGCTCGCTCAAGCTGACCGACGCCGCGCGCCCGGTGCTCAAGGGCGGCCAGAAGGTGCAGCTGCGCCAGTACCAGAAGCCGGTCAAGCAGAAGCGCGCGCCGTCCGCCTCGTCCAAGGGGCATGTGGAGATGGACCTGTCCAAATCGGAACAGGCGATCTTCGAGAAGCTGCGCTGGTGGCGGGTCGAAACCGCGCGCGCGCACAATGTGCCGGCCTACGTGATTTTTGTCGACGCCACCCTGCGCGAAATCGCCAAGGCCAAACCCACCTCGCTGCAGGAACTGCGCGGGGTGACCGGCGTGGGCGAGAAAAAACTGGTCTCTTACGGCGACGAGATCGTCGCCATCATCATGGAGATGAGCTAAGGCTCATCCCGCCAGCGCCTGGCGGTAACGCCCGGGCGGGGCCCCCACCGCCTTGCTGAAACGATGGCTGAAGTGGCTCAGGTCCGCGTAGCCGCAGGCGGCGGCAATCTGCTGCAAGGGCAGCTTGCCGGCCTTGAGCAGGGCGCGTGCGCGTTCGATACGGCGCTGCGCCACCCAGCTTGAGGGCGGCATCCCGAACGAAACGCGGAACATGCGCGCCAGATGAAACTCCGACATGCACGCCAGCTGCGCCAGTTCGCCCAGGGTTACCGGCTGCGCCAGGTGCTGCTCGATATAGTCGGCCAGGCGGCGCCTGACCAGCGGTGCCAGGCCGCCGCGCAGGCGCAGGTCGCGCCGCACGATGGCCTGCGAACGAAGCAGTTCGCTCAGCGCCTCGTGGGTGATCTCGTTGGCGCGCAGGAGCTGGCCCGTATCGTCCCAGGACTGCCCCACCAGCGCCTCGCACAGCTGCACGATACGGGGGTTTTCAAAGTAAGTGCGGTCGGCCAGGGTCAGCTCGCGCGGTTCGCGGTCCAGTTCCGCCACGGCGCGCCGCGTGAAGTGCTCGGGCATGAAGTAGACATGCAGCATGTGCACATGGCCGCGCACCACCCATTGCGACTCGTGCCAGTCGGGCATGGAGCAGAGCTGCTGCGGCGCCCCGTAACGCCCCGGCACGCCGGCGCGCTCGGTACGGTAGCCGCCGCCCAGGTAGCACGACAGGGTGTGGTGGCCCGGCTGCACATAGCTGGTGAACTCCTCCACGGTTTCGCGCTTCCAAATCGCCGCAGCCAAGCCGTCGCCCAGCCACGCGAAGCGTTCGAGCGTGGCATTGGTGCCGCTCATGGTGTTGAAGACGGCGTGCGATATGAGCGGTGGGCGTGAGTGCATGCTGAAAAGTCTAGCATGGCATGCCCGCCGCTGCCGGCGGCCGGCCCAAAGTGCGCAAGATCAGACAAGCCGCACCAGGCATGCCGGTTCAAGATGGGGCCATGAATATCTTCCTCTACTTTCTCACCGTCGCGATCTGGGGTACCACCTGGATCGCCATTACCTTTCAACTCGGCGTGGTGCCGGCGCCGGTATCGATCGCCTACCGCTTCTGGATCGCCAGCGCGGTGCTGATGCTGTTCTTGATCGCCGCGCGCAAACCCATCTGGCCGCCGCGCAGCGCCTGGCGCTATCTGCTGGCCCAGGGTTTCGCCCTGTTCTGCTGTAATTTCCTGTGCTTCTATTACGCCAGCCAATGGGTGCCGAGCGGGCTGGTGGCGGTGGTGTTTTCGACCGCGCCGATCTGGAATGCGATCAATGGCCGCCTGTTCATGGGACGCCCGATCCGGCGCCAGGTGGTGGGCGGCGCGCTGCTCGGTCTTTGCGGCATCGCCCTGCTGTTCCTGCCGCAGATGCGCGGACACTGGAACGACAGCGGCATGCTGCTCGGCCTCGGCCTGGCGCTGCTGGGCACCGTGTGCTTCTCGACCGGGAACCTGCTGTCCTCGCGCATGCAGGCACTCGGCCTGACGCCGTGGCTGACCAATACCTGGGCCATGCTGATCGGCGCCACCATTCTCGGTTGCGGCGCGTGGCTGCTCAACATGCCCTTCGCGCTCGAACCGACCATGCGCTACGCCGCCTCGCTGCTGTACCTGGCCATTCCCGGCTCGGTGGTCGGGTTTACCGCCTACCTGCTGCTGGTCGGGCGCATCGGCCCTGACCGCGCGGCCTATTCGACGGTGCTGTTCCCGGTGGTGGCGCTGAGCGTGTCGACGGTGCTCGAGGGTTACCAGTGGAGCGCCCTCGCTGTTGGCGGCCAGCTGCTGGTCCTGGGCGGGAACGTGCTGGCGTTCATGCCGGCTGGCGCGCGCTTATCCAGGTCGCCCGGTGCCACAACCGCTCCAGCGGGCCCTGTGCGTGGCGCCTGAGCCACCATGCGCAAAACGCGCACTGCAGCGCCGCCAGCACCACGCCGATCAGCAGGCACACTGTGGCGCCGGTGACCTTGTACAGGCCAAGGCCGAAACCGTAGTAGATGAAGGAGCCGATGATCGACTGGGTGAAGTAGCTGGTCAGGCTCATTCGTCCCAGGGGCGCCAGCACGCGCAGTGCGCGCGTGAAGGCGCCACGCTGATACAGCAGCACGAAGCACGCCACCAGCACCAGCATGAACGCCACGTTCGACCATGAGGCGATGATGGTGCCCAGCGGGCGGCGCACGGCGGCGCTGGCGACCAGGTCGGGCAGCATGGTCTTGATCGCGAACAGGGGAATGAACAGCAGCGCGGCGCCGGCGAGGGTGCGGCGCCAGAAGCGCAGGCTTGCCGGCACGGCCTCGAACAGAGCGCGGCGCCCGGCCAGCATGCCGAGCATGAACAGCGACATGATCTGGAATACGCGCCCGTTTTCCCAGCTCCAGTGAATCACCGCCAGCTTGCCGTTGGTGAGGTTGCCGGCCCAGACGCGCAGGAGCGAGTCGCCCGTCAGGTATGCATTCATGCGAGCGAAATACTGCCACGAGACCGGGTCGCCGATCTTCGCGTCCGGATGGCGCATGGCGTCGCCCAGCACCAGCCATGCGTGCGGCTGCAGCATCAGGGCGGCGGCCAGCGCCAGCACCACGCCATCGCGCATGCGCGCCACCGGCAGCAGGCACAGGCCGATGACGGCATAGATGGTCAGGATGTCGCCGTGGTAGAACATCGAGTTGAGCAAGCCGAAGCCGAACAGGATCAGGAGGCGCCAGCCGTAGCGGGCGCGGAAATCCTCGCCACGCCCGGCGCGGCGCTGCGCCTGCAAGTGGAAGGTCAGGCCGAACAGCAGTGCGAAGATGGCGTACGATTTGCCGCCGAACAGGAAGAAGGCGCACTCCCAGATGATCTTGTCGATGACAACCAGCCAGGCCGGGAGATCGGGTACGACGTAGTACAGGTCGAAGTGCTCGATGTTATGGAGCAGCATGATCGAGACGATGGCAAAGCCACGCAATGCGTCGACCACGTCCAGGCGGGGTGCCGTTGAACCCATCGTATTAACTCCTCGTGAAGAAGCGTACCAAGAAGTCGCATTCTAATTGGAAACGCTACCACTTTGGAAAAAAATACGTGGCGATGCAGCCTGCATGGCCGCGTCGCCCAAGGCCAGCCCAAGGTCGGCCCAAGGTCGGCCCAAGGTCGGCCCAAGGTCGGCTTATTTTTTGGTGAACACCAGGTCCCAGACGCCGTGACCGAGCTTGATGCCGCGGTTTTCGAACTTGGTCAGGGGACGGTAGGCCGGCTGCGGCGCGTAGCCTTCGGCCGTGTTTTGCAGCAGCGGCTCGGCGCCGAGCACCTCGAGCATCTGGACCGCGTAGTCTTCCCAGTCGGTGGCGCAGTGCAGGTAGCCGCCCGGCGCGAGGCGCTCGGCCAGCAGCTTGACGAACGGCGGCTGCAGCAGGCGGCGCTTGTTGTGGCGCGCCTTGTGCCACGGGTCGGGAAAGAACACGTGCACGCCGGCCAGCGAGGCCGGAGGAATCATCTGGTTGAGCACTTCGACCGCATCGTGCTGGATCAGGCGCAAATTGGTCAGGTCCTGTTCGCCGATCTGCTTGAGCAGGCTGCCCACGCCGGGCGTGTGCACTTCGACGCCGATGAAGTCCTTCTCCGGCATGCCCTTGGCGATGTGCGAGGTGGTGTCGCCCATGCCGAAGCCGATTTCGAGGATCACCGGCGCACGGCGGCCGAAGGCTTGTTCAAAGTCGAGCGGCGCCTTGGCGTAGTCGACCAGGAACTTCGGTCCCAGCTCTTCCAGCGCGCGCGCCTGGGCGATCGACAGGCGGCCGGCGCGCGTGACGAAACTGCGAATCCGGTGTTCGGTCGGGTCGTACAACATCGGGCGGTTCGGGGTATCTGCGGACATGGGGATGGATGAGGAAAAAAAGGCAGGACGACATTATATCGTACGGCGCCCCCGTGCCGGCGGCAGGCGCCGGCAGCGGGTAGCAGGAGGCGCCAGGACGGCTAGTCCTGCTTGCCGTCGAGGCGCTCCATGCGCGAGATGCCGGCCGACAGGTAGCGTTCCAGCACGCGCGAGCCGCCATAGGCGGCAATGGTGATGCAGCCCGGTTGCAGCAGGAGCGGAATTTCCTGCCACGCGCACAGCGAGTACGTTACCAGGCCGGCCACCAGGGAGATCAGGATATCCTTGGCGATCTCCAGCGGCAGCGACTTGATCACCACATCGGGACTGGCGATCTTTTGCAGCGTGCCGGCGGCGCCGCCGACCAGCGACAGCGTGACGGCGACGGCGACGCCATCGAGCGGGATGCTCGACAGGTCGCTGGCGAAGTTGGTGGCGGCGATTGCACTGGTGTCCCATGAGGAGAGCAGCCAGGTCCAGCAAAGCCGGGGTTTCAGGTGTAGAAAGGTGCGCATAGAACCTCCTTGAAGCGCTGGTGGGCATCGAAGAGCGTCAGCGCCACCAGGGCTCCGGCGTTCCAAAAAATCGTTGATCAGGCGGCGCGCGGCGCGGCTGGCGCATGCCGGTGGCGCAACGGCGCGCCGGACAGGGTGCGGACGTGACTGTCCCGGTGCGGCGGACAGGCCGCCGGCAATATTGGTCTTGCTCATGTGTGCCTCAGGTCAGGTCAACGGTCCGCTTGCGCGGGCGAGAGGGCATTTCAGCGCGTGCAGGGCGCAAATGGCGTGAAAGGTGGCGATTTTGCAGTCCGCCTGGCCATTCAGGATGCGGCTGACAGTTGGCTGGGTGGTCCCCAGCGCCGTCGCCATGCGCATCTCCGTCCACCCGGTTGCGTCCTTGATTTCCCGTAACAGGGTGGAGATGTCTTTTTCCATGAACACAGTCTATACGCGCTCGGATAGATTTTCAACAAGAGCACGCTACGGTTTTGAAAAAATCTATTCGTACGTGTATAATTGGTTCATGACTATTTCAGACCGCCTGACACACGCGATGGAAGAAGCCGGTTTCCAGTCGCAGAGCGCCCTGTCGCGTGCCTCCGGCGTGCCGCAGCCGACCATCAACCGCATCATCAACCGCAGCGGCACGCGCGGCCCGGAAGCGGCCACCCTGGCGGCGCTGGCGTCGGCCTGCAAGGTGGCGTTCGAATGGCTGCACGAAGGCACGGGACCGATGGCGCGCCGTGCCGCCGGGGCCGATGGCCTTCCCGGGGAGATGCAGCCGGTCATCGTGGCCGAAGATGGCGACCCGCGCTTTGTGCAGATCAAGATGGTGACGCTGCGCCTGTCGGCCGGCATCAGCGGTTTTCAGACCGATCCCGGGCACGATACCGGGTCCACCCTGCCGCTCGACGCCGGCTGGGTTGGGCGCAACAACTATATTCCGGAACGTCTGGTGGCCACGCGCGTCAAAGGCCAGAGCATGGAGCCCACCTTGTACGAGGGCGACATCATCGTGATCAATACGGCCGACAACCGGCCGGTCGATGGTGCGGTGTTCGCCGTCAATTACGAGGGTGAGGCGGTGGTCAAGCGGCTCTCGCGCGATGCGGGCGAATGGTGGCTGGAGTCCGACAATTCCGACAAGCGCAAGTACCACCGCAAGGTGTGCCGGGGCAGCGACTGCATCATCGTGGGGCGCGTGGTGCGCAAGGAGAGCGACCGGATCTGACGCATCTGACGCATCTGACGCATCTGACGCATCTGATTATCGCAAGCGTATCGAGACGAGTGCCGCTATACTCGGAGAAGGCGAGGAATCCCATGGAATCCAAAGAAAAGATTACGTTCAGCATCGACAGCCGCACGCCGGACACGCTTCCGATGAGCCGGCTGGCCGAGTATTTGTCAGCGCTGTCAACGCTGTATGGGAGTGACGACTACGTTCATTTCGATGTGGTCGAAAAGGGTAGCGCCCTGCTGCAAGTGTGGGTTGATGAGCCGGCGATGACGACGGTGATGACGCAACTGGCATCCGTCGATGCGGGCACGGCAGCGGCCTCTATCCATAAGGCATATAACCAGCTCGACTGCTTGCTGCGCGAAGACAAGGCGGTCGGCGCGGTTCACGTGCACGGCGGTGTCGTCCTTGCTTTTCCCGGAAGAAACCGCAAAATTGTTGAAACGGTGTCGATTACCAAACCTACCACAATCGATGGCACGGTGATTAAAATTGGTGGCCGCGACTCGTCGATTCCTGTGACACTGAACGATCTGGAAGGACAGGTCGTGCGTTGTCAGATCCGCGGCGCCGCCAACGCGAAAAAACTGTCGCGCCATTATCTGGAAGCACCCATCCGGGTGCATGGCAGTGGTCGATGGACACGTGGACAAGATGGGAAGTGGATCCTGGACATTCTTGACATCGATAGTTGGGAACTATTGGATCAGAGCTCCCCTGAAGACCTGCTTTCTGTCCTTGCGTCTCCGGACAACGGTTGGGCTCAAATGAGTAATCCCCAAGCCGAATGGCGGAAACTGCGAGGACTCGATTGATACTGTTCGATGCCAACGTCCTTGTTGAACTATCCCGGCTGGAAACTTCGGAAACGAAGGAGCGGATTCAGGGTCTCCTTTCTGAACTAAGCATTAGCAAAACAGTAATTGGCATCCCGGCCCCCGCGTGGGCAGAATATTTGTGCGGCAGCGACGCCTCGGCCAGCGTTTTTTCCACCGCGTTTCGTTCGCGCGCCTATGTCCAGATTCTTCCCTTCGATGATATCAGCGCCTATGAAGCGGCACTGCTTCACCAGGAAATCGTTGGCGCCACAGGCACGAAGAAGGGCCGATCCACGCTTGCATGGCAACAAGTCAAAATCGATCGGCAGATATTGGCGATCGCGCGTCAGTATCGCGTCAGCGCGATTTATACGAACGACGACGACATGATCGCGGATGCACAAATCCTGAAGATCCCCTGTTTCCGCCCGCACGAAGTGCAGCTCAAACCCGTGCAAAGAATACTCGACCTGCATGCTGCACCCGAAGGTTCTCAGGTCCGCCGCGACCCGGGCGAGCGATGAAATCGGCCTGCATCACCGTGGGCGGCGCCGAACTGGCAATCGTGCTGGTCGATTCGGCCGATACGCTGCCGGAGCGCGGAGCGGCACTGCTGGTGCGCCTGCAGCCGTATTTTCCGGCCTTGCCGATCATGCTGGTGTCGATCGAGAACAATGGCTTTCGCGCATATGCCACGTTCCAGACCAGTGAGCTGCTCGCGCTCGTGCAGCTCGAACACGTGACCTTTGTCGATGTCAATGCCTTGCCGGAAGATACCGAAGCGCTCCCGTTCTAGGCTGTTGCTGGTGTATCCGAACGGCGGTTGACAACGATCCGGCAAGGACGAGGTTTATGCACAGATGGATGATTGTCAACCCGCCTGCAACAGGATGTGACTCGTTCTGGTGATTGAGATAGCGCCTGGATGCTTTGCAATTGAGGGCCTTTGAAATGCTCCAGAATCTTGAGCGATACGCGGTCGCCTTGAGCGGAGTGCATGCCGCTGCAGGACCGGCCGCAGCGCAAGCGCCATTATGAAATAGCAAAATGCGGCGATTCTGTTCATTGAAACCCTAGAAGATGCACAGTGAAATGCATGCGCTCACGCCTGCCATGCACAGCTTTAATGCAAGAGGTAAGAAGCGGGGGGCCTGGGGAAACTGAGTATCGGGAGCATGCGCAGGACAGGGATGTTACTGGAGCGGGTGAAGGGAATCGAACCCTCGTCGTAAGCTTGGGAAGCTTCTGCTCTACCATTGAGCTACACCCGCGTGCAGCCGTATTCTACGCGGGTTTTGGTGTTTTTGACAAATTTCAGCCACAGCGGGTGTGATGAAAACAGTGACGGCCGCTCATCCTGGCAAGGCCCGATGGTGGCCCTGATAGGCTGAGCAATCCAGGAATGCAGCGCATATGTTGACGTTGGCAGACCGAAACTGACTGGTCAAGGGAATGGAACTGCTCTGTGAAGAGCAGGTAGCCGGCCGGAGATGCGAGGGCCGCGGGACTGCAAAATGAAAGCGAAAAACGCTGATTGACTTATTGGTGCGGCTGGCGGGGATCGAACCCACAACCCTTGGCTTCGGAGGCCAATACTCTATCCATTGAGCTACAGCCGCATTTCTGGTCCGATTCGGACGCTTTGACGACCTGAACGGTCGCACGCATTATAGCTCCCGCCCGCCCCGTACCCAAGGGTTTTCGATCCGTTCGCCATCTTGCCCCCTGATCCACGGTTCACCATGGCGCCGCGCCCGGCGTCAATCGGTGTTCCGGATTGCAGACTGTCACTACGTTGATGCGGCAGAGGCCCGCGTCTTTGTCGGCCCACAAACTACAGTCGATCACATGCATCGACAATAGGCCGCTGGGCTGACGTCCGGGCCCTATGAAGGAGCGCAAAATGAATAGACGCTTTGCATCATTCCTCGACATGTCGCTGTGGATCAGCGCCTTGATGGCGCTCCTGTACCACGTCCGCTTCCTCATGTTGGTCGACTACAATGCCCTGACCGACAAGTCCCGTGTCGATCAGGTGTTTTATTTCCTCACCGGACTGGGGCACGAATCCTTTGCGGTGTTCTTCGTCATCAACGGCATTTTCGCCGGCCTGATCCTGCGAGACAAGCCGCGGGCGCAGGGAGAACTTGCCCTGCTGGGCCGCTGGTGGCGCTCGCACCTGGCGCTGTTGCCCCTGCTGGTCCTGGGCGGCCTGCTCGACCTGGCCGGCGCGCATTTTCTCAACGAGTCGGGCGTGTATTCGGACTTTCCCGACTTTAGTACGGTAACGCTGAGCTGGAGTGCCTTTTTCGGCAACCTGTTCATGCTGCAACCCGTGCTGGTGCCGACTTTCGGCAGCAACGGCATGCTGTACCTGTACGCCTTCTTGTGGTGGTCATGCTGCCTGCTGGTCTTGCTGCGGCATGCGTGGCGCAGCGGCAAACCGTGGAGCGTGGCGATGGGCGCCGCACTGCTGCTCGGCCTGGTGGTGTGGATGCCGCCGACATTCTGGCCCTGGCTGACGATCTGGATGCTGGGCGTGGGCGTCGGGCTGCACGGACCGTGGCAGCGGCCTCTCCTCCATCCGGTGGCGGCTTGGGCCTTGCTGGCTGCGGCCCTCCTGTTTTCGCGCCTGGCTGGTGCCCGCACCGATCTGCTGCCGGTGCCATGGGGACAGATGCTGATGCTCTGGAAGTACGTGCTCGTCGGCACAGGATTTGCCGCGGTTGCTGCCGTGCTCTACCGCAGCCCGATGCCCTCCAGGGTGGATGGGGCGGCGCCATCCTTCTTTGCCAGGCTGAACCGCCATCTGGCCGACAGCGCCAGCGTGGCCTTTCTGTTTCATTTTCCCTTGATGATGCTGGTCACCGCCGTCGGTGCCGACCTGTTCGGCCACCGCCTGATGCAGCAGCCGGGGCCGCTTTGTTATGTGCTCGTGGGATGCGTCGTTATCGCGTGTTATGCAGCCAGCCATGCGCTGATGCGTTGCGTCGGCGCCCATGCGGGCGGCGTGCGGCCGACGGCGTAACGGTCCGCACCTGGCACCAGCGCGTCATCAAGGTGCCGCTGGTGCCGCCAGTTCGCGCGCCTGGCGAAAGCCATCGACCATCACGCCGAACGCTTGCGTCTTCATGTCCTCGCCCGGCACGCGCAGGATGTAGGACGGGTGATACACCACCACCACCCAGCGCCCCTCGTGCATGAACGGTTTGCCCAGCACGTCCTTGAGCGTGGCGTGCGGATTGCCCGTCACCGCCTTGAGCGCGGTACTGCCCAGGGCAACGACGACCTCCGGCTGGACCTGCTCCAGCTCGCTGCCGAGCCAGTAGCTGCAGGCGTCGACCTCGCGCTGGGCCGGCGTCTTGTGCATGCGCCGCTTGCCGCGCGGCTCCCATTTGAAGTGCTTCACGGCATTGGTGAGGTAGATCGTGCGCCGGTCCAGCTCGGCCTTGGCCATGGCCCGGTCGAGCAGCTGCCCGGCCGGGCCGACGAACGGCAGGCCGGCCAGGTCTTCCTGGTCGCCCGGCTGCTCGCCCACCAGCATGATGCGCGCTTCGACCGGGCCGACGCCGCCGACCGCCTGGGTCGCGTTCTGCCACAATTCGCAGCGGCGGCACTGGTCGAGCGTGCTGGGCGCGTCGCGCTGCGGCTGGGCCTTGTCGGCACTGATGGGAATGACGGTGCCGCCGCGCTGCCCAACGCTGTGCGTCTGGCCCACCTTGCGCGCGCCGGCAGCGGCCTGCGACACCATCTCGGGCACCACCGCGCCCTCGGGCAGGTTCTTCCAGAAACGCGTGGGGATGTGGCCATGCATCAGGTCGGCGTTGAGGCGGGCCGGGTTGAAGATGCTGCGGTAGTACGTCAGCCACAGGGCTTCGCCGGCGTCGTCGATGTCTTCCGGCCCGCGCATCAGCGGGCCGGTGCTGTGCAGGGTGGCGCCATCCCACAGCACGCTGGCTTCGGGCGTGGCGATCATCCACGTGACCTTACCCATGCGGCTGGCGAAGTGGCGCGCCACCTGCGGCAGCACGTCGTGGGCCGGTTCGAACCAGGCGACGAAACGGGGCGGGCCGGCATCTTCGCGGCGCTCGCGGAAACGGATATATGCGTGCATGTCGTGCTCCTCGCGGTGCACCGCCTTGACCATGGCGTGCAGGCGGGCGCCATCTTCGTCGGCGGCCGAGAGCACGTCTTTTTCGCCCTGCTGCCAGCGCCACAGCACCAGGTATAAAAACGCCCAGCGGTTCGGCACGCGGCAGCAGGCCGCGCTTTGCAGCATGTCCATCAGCTGGCGCGGAATGCGCATGGTGGACTTGCTGTCCGTTTGGACAGCCTCCGGCGCCTGCGGTTCCGCGCCCTGCGAAAACAGATCGCCATCATCCTTGTGCGAAATCCACTGCACCGCGTGGGGCGGCACCTTGTGCGCCAGCAAGTCGCGCGCGGCGTGGCGCCACTGGTCGAAGGAATGGACCAGTACCGGACGCCCGGCCGCGGCGGACGCGGCCGCGCTTACGCCGCCTGCAATTCCGCCCATAAATCCAGCTGCCGTGGTGAATGCTCGGCCATCGAGCGGCGCAGTACCTCGGACGCGGTGGTGTCCGAGGCCGGACGGTAGTCGGCCGTGACGATGAAGGGCGCGATTTTTTTCATGCTGCAGCGCAGGCGGGTCAGGTCGGCGTAGCGGATGCGGCGCAGGCGGCGCAGCTCCACCAGGCGCTTGGCGTTGCGCAGGCCAATGCCGGGCACGCGCGCGATCATCGATTCCTCGGCCATGTTCAAGTCCATCGGGAAATGCTCGCGGTGCGCCAGGGCCCAGGCCAGCTTGGGATCGATGTCGAGCGCCAGGTTGCCGGCCGCCGGCAGCAGTTCGGCCGCGTTGAAGCCGTAGCTGCGCATGAGGAAGTCGGCCTGGTACAGCCGGTGCTCGCGCTGCATGGGCGGCGGCGCCAGCGGCACGCTGTCCGGGCTTTGCGGAATCGGGCTGAAGGCCGAATAGTAGACGCGCTTGAGCTTGTAGCTGCCGTACAGGGTTTCGGCCGTGTTCAGGATGGTCTGGTCGTCGCTGGCGTCGGCCCCGACGATCATCTGCGTGCTCTGCCCGGCCGGCGCGAACTTGGGCGCGCGCGGCTCCTCGGCCTTTTCGTCGAGCTTGCGGCGGATCGAACCCATCGCCAGCTTGATGGTATGCACGCTTTTTTCGGGCGCCAGGCGCGTGATGCTGCCCTCGGTCGGCAGTTCGATGTTGACGCTGAGGCGGTCGGCGTATTTGCCGGCGGCGGCGATCAGGGCGGCGTCGGCGTCGGGAATGGTCTTGAGGTGGATGTAGCCACGAAAATTGTGTACTTCACGCAACTGCCGCGCGATGGCCACCAATTGCTCCATGGTGTAGTCGGCCGACTGGATGATGCCGGAACTGAGGAACAGGCCATCGATATAGTTGCGCAGGTAAAAATCGACCGTCAGCTTGACCACTTCATCGACTGAAAAGCGTGCCCGCGGCACGTTGGAAGTGCGGCGGTTGACGCAATACTGGCAGTCGTAGACGCAGAAATTGGTCAGCAGGATCTTGAGCAGGGAGACGCAGCGCCCGTCCGGCGTGTAGCTGTGGCAAATGCCCATGCCATTGGTGGCGCCGATGCCATCCTTGCCCTCGGAAGTGCGCTTGGGCGCGCCGCTGCTGGCGCAGGAGGCATCGTATTTTGCGGCATCCGCGAGGATTTCCAGCTTGTCGGTCAGTTCCATGGGCTTGGCGCTCAACTGTATGCATATACAGTATATTACATCATTCCCACGGACGGGCGCACGCGGTATGCGCCGCCGGTCTGCAGATGATGACGCCGTGTTGCGGCGCCGCGCCAGTCCGCTCATGGGGAAGTGTTAATAATATTGCAAGTTAGCATTGTTGCCGCCACACAGCGACCGGCCCGCAGTCGCCGCAAGCCGGCAATCAGGCCCGCTTGGCCTTGGGCGTGGCCAGGGAAGCGGCCAGCTGCACTTCCTGCTCCTGCAGCACTTCCAGGAAGCTGCCCAGCGAGATCGGATGATGGAACAGGTAACCCTGCATGGTCAGGCAGCCGTTCGACTTGAGGTAGCGCGCCTGCACCTCGGTTTCCACGCCTTCGGCGATCAGGTGCAGGCCCAGGCCGCGCGCGATCGAAATGATCGCCAGGATGACCGGATAATGCCCTTGCTCGTCGTGGATTTCCTTCACAAACGACTGGTCGATCTTGATCGTGTGAATCGGGAAGCGGTGCAGGTAGGACAGCGACGAATACCCGGTGCCGAAATCGTCGATCGCCACCGACACCCCCAGCTGGCACAGTTTGTTCAACTGTTCGATCGCGTATTGCGGATTGCGGATGCAGATATTCTCGGTGATCTCGACCTCGATCTGCGCCGGCGAAATCCCGTAGCGCAGCAGCGCGCCGCGCATCTTCTCGAAAAAGTCGCCGCGGTCCAGGTATTGCGGCGACAAATTCAGCGACAGGCGGATCGCCTCGCCGCCGTTCTCGTTCCACACCAGCATATCGCGGCACAAGGCGTCGAGCATCCAGTCCGAAATCGGCAGCATCAGGCCATTGTCTTCGGCGAACGGCAGGAACTCGTTCGCGGTCAGCACGCCGCGCTGCGGATGGTTCCAGCGCATCAGCCCTTCGGCGCCGATGATGCGGCCGGTGATCACGTCGATCTGCGGCTGGTAGTACATTTCCAGCTCGTTCTGCTCGAGCGCCTTGCGCAGGCTCTGTTCCAGCGCGATCTTCTGGTGCGACACGTCGAGCATCGAGTTGTGATAAAAACTGTGGCCGTTCTTGCCCAGCGCCTTGACCTGGTACATGGCGATGTCGGCGTGGCGCAGCAGCTCGTCGATCGACTCGCCGTCGCCCGGATAGATCGCAATGCCGATACTGGCCGACACGTGCACCTGGTGCCCATCGAGGTCGAACGGCAGGTGCAGGCAGGTGAGGAATTTTTCGGCGATCGCCTTCGCTTCGCCGCGTCCCGCCAGTTCCGGCAGCACGATGGTGAATTCGTCGCCGCCCTGGCGTGCCAGGGTGTCGCCATCGCGCAGGCATTGCTTCAGGCGCAGCGCGACCTGCTGCAGCAGCTCGTCGCCCTTGACGTGGCCGAGCGTGTCGTTCACCAGCTTGAAGCGATCGAGGTCGATGAACATCACGGCCAGCTCGGTAAGCTTGCGCTTGGCCTGGATGATGGCCAAGCCGAGGCGGTCCTTGAACAGCATGCGGTTCGGCAGGTCGGTCAGGATGTCGTGGTAAGCCTGGTACGAAATGACTTCTTCGGCGCGCTTGCGGTCGGTGATATCGCGCGCCACGCCGTAGGTGCCGTAGAACTCGAGCTTCTTGACGTCGTGATCCGGCACATGCATGCCCATCGAATTGAGCGAGATCGTCATCAGGGTCGTGTTGAACGCCCGGTTCTGGCCGGCGCGCGCATGGCATTTGAGGCGCAGTTCGACATTGCGCGAAGCGCGCTCGTCGACCCGGCGCTCGTTGAAGGCGTAGCGCGCGCGCTCCAGGTCTTCATCGTGCACCAGGATTGTGTAGTGCTGGCCGATCAGGTCTTCGCGCGCAAAACCGAGCAACTGGAAGGCGCGGTCGTTGATGAAGGTGAAGCGGCCCTCGTGGTTGAGGGTGTAGATGATGTCGGGCGAGCTGTCGACCAGGTAGCGGTACAGCTTCTCGGAGTTTTCCAGCTGCGAGGCGATGCGCTCGTTGGCCATGGTCAGGCTGCGCTGCTGCAGCGCATTGCCGACCGTCTTGAGCATCTCTTCGCGGCTGTACGGCTTGCGCAGGTAATCGTAGGCGCCGCGCTTGAGGGCGCCGATGGCCGCCTCGATGCCGACGTCGCCGCTCATCACGATCACGTCGGCATCGATGTCGCGCTCGTTGATGAAGTCCATGATCTCGTGCCCGCTCATGTCGGGCAGGCGCAGGTCCAGCAGGACCAGGTCGAAGCGGCGCGCGCTCAGCTGCGCCAGCGCTTCGGCGCCGCTCTTGGCCGTTACCAGTTCGAAGCCGCGGTCGCGCAGCAGGTCGTGCAGGGCCGACAGCAGGCGCGGCTCGTCGTCGATCAGCAGGATGCGCGGCAGCGCGGGGATATCGGCCTCGCCGAAAGAGGCGGACGGCTCGGCGGCGGAAGCGGCCGGCGACAGTACGCTGGCAGGATTGTCGTTCATTGGAGCCTTAAACGGAATCCATCGTCCGCATCGGCAACGCGCACTTGCCCGGCTGGTACGGGAAACAGTGGTAGCAGGGCACGCTCTGGCCGCTTGCGAAGATCGTTGTCCGAATGCTGCATTGTGTCGAAAACTGCCGCCAAATGGTCGATGGTTGGAGGTGGCGCACTACGCAATGCGGCCACGACGAAAAAATCAGATTACGCCTGTCGCGCGCGAGGTTTGGGCAGCGTGTCAGGTTTTAAAAACGGCTATCTTAGCATATATGCACGAATGTTGACCGGTGGAACATTACCCAAGGCAAAAGTTTTATTGTTCAGTCCGCTTAACGCTCACGCTCCGATGGCCAGGCGCTGGCGGCGGTACCTGCGCGACGCCACCCACAAGCCCAGTGCGCACAGGGCGAAACCGACCTGCCCCATGGCCAGCCACAGCATCGAGTGCGACAGGAAGGGCGCGATCACGCCCGCCACCAGCGCTCCCAGCAGGGTCACCGCGAACGACTGGCACGAGGCCACCGTGCCGCGGATGTGCGGGAACAGGTCGAGCGCGAGCAGTGTGGCGCCGGGCGCGATCAGCGACATGCCGAAGGTGTAGAAAAACATCGGCGCCACGCTCCACGGCAGCGCTGGCGTAAAGACGCTGTGATACAACAGATTGGCGACGGCGGCCGTCAGCAGGAAGCCGAAGCCGATGCCGATCTGGCGCGCGAACGTGATTTTGCCGGCGATGCGGTTGGCCGCGAGCGCGCCCAGGAAGATGCCGGCCACCGACGGAATGAACAGCCATCCGAATTGATCGGGCCCGAGGCCCAGATGCAGCGGCAGCGCCACCGGCGCGGCCGCAATATACAGGAACAGGCCGGCGAAATTGAAGGCCACGATGCCGGCCTTCATGTGGAACAGGGCCGAGCTGAAAATGGCGCTGTAGTTCTGCCACAGGTAGCGCGGATTGAAGGCCTGGCGCTTTTCCGGCGGCAGCGTTTCGGGCAGGCGCCGGTAGCAGTAGATGAACAGGATCACGCTGTAGGCCAGCAGCACCAGGAAGATGGTGCGCCAGTCGGAATACTTGACGATCCAGCCGCCCAGGATCGGCGCAATCGCCGGCGCGATGGTGAAGATCATCGTCACCAGGGAGAGCAGGCGCGCCGCCGGCGCATCGTCGTACAGGTCGCGGATGATGGCGCGGCCCACCACCACCCCGGCCCCGGCCGACACGCCCTGCATGATGCGGAAGATCCACAGGTAGTGCACCGAATGCGAGGCGGCGCAGCCGAAGGTGCCGATGGCGAACACCACCAGCGCGCACAGCACCACGTTGCGCCGCCCGAAAGCGTCGGCCAGCGCCCCATGCCACAGCACCATGCCGGCAAAGGCCAGCATGTAGGCGGTCAGGGTTTGCTGGACCTCGATCGGCGTCGCATTCAACGACGCCTGGATGTTGGGGAAGGCCGGCAGGTAGGCGTCGATCGAGAATGGTCCCAGCATCGACAAGCCGGCCAGCAAGCTCGCCAGGCCCACCGTGCCGGGCACCGCGCGCCGGATCACGGGCGGCGGGGGCACCGGCGTGATGGGGTCCGGCGGCAGGTCGGGCGGCGGGCTGGGGAACATGCTTACTCCGGTTTTGGCTTGGCTTCTTCGCGGCGGTTGTAGCCGGCTACCATGTCGAACCGGAACAGGCGGCATTCGAGCGCGCCGTTGAAGAATGGCGTCTTGCGCGCTTCTTTCAGGCGCAGCAGCTTGGGCAAGGTCAGGTCGGCCGTGAACAGGAACACGGTCCAGCCGGCGAAGCGCTGCTTGAGCGTGGTGCCCAGCGCCGAGTAGAACGCGACCGACATGTCGTCGGCCGGGATGGTGCTGTCGCCGCGCACGCCGATCCGCTCGCCGTACGGCGGGTTGGTCAGCAGGATGCCCGGCTGCTCGGTCGGGGCCTTGACTTCCTGCGCCTCGATCTGCTTGAGCGGCACGTCGAACATGATGCCGGCGATTTTCAGGTTGTGGCGCGTCATGGCGACCATGTCGCCCGAAATGTCGCTGCCGAAGATGGTCGGTTCGGCCGGCAACGGCAGCGGCTTGATCGCGTTCTTCATGTCCTGCCACGGGGCGGCCACGAAATTGTGGAATTTCTCGAACGCGAAACTGCGGCGCGCGCCGGGCGGAATGCCCTGCACCATCTGGGCCGCTTCGATCAGGATGGTGCCGGAGCCGCACATCGGATCGAACAGCACCGTGCCCGGCTTCCAGCCGGAGACGCGCAGCATGCCGGCGGCCAGGTTCTCGCGCAGCGGCGCGTCGCCCGTTTCCTCGCGCCAGCCGCGCTTGAACAGGGCTTCGCCGGAGGTGTCGAGATAGACGGTGAAGTTGCGGTTGTCGAGAAAGCCCACGATGCGCATGTCAGGCTCGCGCGTGTTGACCGACGGGCGCTTGTCGAACTGGTCGCGGAAGCGGTCGCAGATGGCATCCTTGATCTTGAGCGTGGTGAATTCGAGGCTGCGCAGGGGCGACTTGACGGCGGTGACGTCGACGCGGATGGTATGGTCGACGCTGAACCAGTCTTCCCATTGCTGGGCCAGGACCAGGTCGTAGATATCGTTTTCGTTGGCGTAGCTGGCGTGCGCCATGCGCATCAGCACGCGCGACGCGATGCGCGAGTGCAGGTTGATGCGGTAGGCATCAAGCTGGTCGCCGGAGCAGTGCACGCCGCCGGGAACCTGGTTATGCACCTTCATGTTGGTGCTGGTGAGGGCGATTTCGCCCAGTTCTTCGGCGAGTGCCGCTTCCATGCCGCGTGGGCATGGGCAGAAAAATGATGGCATTTGGTGAACCCTTTGTCCGTTGTAAAAAAATCGTCTTATCGTTACTGCAAAATCTTCGTCGCTCGCGCCGCCACCGTCGTTCCGGTCGCCGCGCCATTCCAGCGCCAAGCTAACTTAACGCCCGCTCCACAAAATCAAGCCGGTCCTGTCCCCAGAACCCCTCCCCGTCAACCACATACCACGGCACCCCGAACACGCTGGCGGCCATGGCTTCATCGGTGTTGCGGTCATACTGTTCCTGCACGCCGGCCGTCTCGGACGACTTGACCAGCATCTTCCCATCGAGCCCGCAGGCGCTGGCAATCTGCGCCAGCGTATCGGCGTCCGAGATATTGCGGTCCTCGGCCCACAGCGCCCGCATGATGGCGCCGGTCAGCCCCAGCGCCGCATCGGCGCCCAGGCCGGTGCGCGCCGCGATGATCAGGCGCGCCGCCGCATCGGGCGGCACCGGAAAGTACGTCGGATGCACAATGAGCGGCAAGCCCAGATGCTTCGACCAGCGCGCCAGCTCCTGCAGGCGGTACGCCTGGCGCTGCGGCGCGCGCTTGGCCAGCGGCAGCCCGCCCGACACGCTGAACGCCTTGCCCAGGTCGAACGGCTTGATGTCGATCAGCGCCCCGCGTTCCTGCGCCATGGCGACGAAGCGCTCATGTCCCAGATATGCCCAGGGCGACTGCGGCGCGAAAAAATACTGAACCGTTTTACTCATGAAGCCCCCGTCAGAAGGGTTTGACCACGACCAGGATCACGATGGCGGTCAGCAGCAGCACTGGCACCTCGTTGAAATAGCGGAACCAGACATGACTGCGCTTGCTGGCGCCGTTCTCGAATTTTTTAAGCAGCGAGCCGCACGCGTGGTGATACCCGATCACCAGCAGCACCAGCGCCAGCTTGGCATGCATCCAGCCGCCCCGAAAGCCGTATCCGAGCCACAGCCAGACACCCAGCAGCACCGCCGGCACCGCCAGCATGGTGGTGAAGCGAAACAGCTTGCGTGCCATCAGCAGCAATCGCGTGGTGGCGACCGTGTCGGTTTCCTGCGCCAGGTTGACGAAAATGCGCGGCAGGTAAAACAGCCCCGCAAACCACGAGGCGATGAAGACGATGTGAAACGCTTTAATCCAGAGCATGGCAATCCAAAGTAAGTTAAGTGCGGATTTCGCCGTGGCCGAACACCACGTACTTGAGCGAGGTCAGGCCTTCCAGTCCGACCGGCCCGCGCGCGTGCAGCTTGTCGTTGGAGATGCCGATTTCGGCGCCCAGGCCATACTCGAAGCCGTCCGCGAAGCGCGTCGAAGCGTTCACCATCACCGAGGCCGAATCGACTTCGCGCAGGAAGCGCAGCGCGTCGCTGTAGTCTTCGGTGATGATCGCTTCCGTATGCTTCGACGAATACGTGTTGATATGGTCGATCGCCGCATCCATGTCGTCCACCAGCTTGATCGACAGCACCGGCGCCAGGTACTCGGTGCTCCAGTCTTCTTCGACGGCGGCCACCAGGTGCGGGTAGCCGGCCAGCAGCGCCAGCGCTTCCGGATCGGCGCGCAGTTCGACTTCCTTCGCCGCGTACAGCGCGGCCAGGCGTGGCAGCACGGCCGGGGCGATGGCGCGCGCAACCAGCAGCGTTTCCATGGTGTTGCAGGTGCCGTAGCGGTGGCACTTGGCGTTGAAGGCGATCGCCACGGCTTTTTCCAGATCGGCCCTGGTGTCGATGTAGACGTGGCAGATGCCGTCCAGGTGCTTGATCATCGGGACCGTGGCCTCGGCGATCAGGCGCGCGATCAGGCTTTTCCCCCCGCGCGGCACGATCACGTCGACATATTCCGGCATGGTGATCAGCGCGCCGACGGCGGCGCGGTCGGTGGTGTCGACGATCTGCACGCCATCGTTCGGCAAGCCGGCGCCGGCCAGGCCTTCGGCCACGATTTTCGCCAGCGCGCGGTTGCAGTTGATGGCTTCCGAGCCGCCGCGCAAAATGGTGGCGTTGCCGCTCTTGATGCACAGGCCCGCCGCATCGACCGTGACGTTCGGGCGCGCTTCGTAGATGATGCCGATCACGCCCAGCGGCACGCGCATCTGGCCCACCTGGATGCCGCTCGGACGGAACTTCATGTTCGAGATTTCACCGATCGGATCGGCCAGCGAGACGATCTGGCGCAAGCCTTCGACCATGGTGTCGATGGCCTTGTCCGACAGCTGCAGGCGGTCCAGCATGGCCGGCGCCAGGCCCGCGGCGGCGGCGGCGTCGAGATCGAGCTGGTTGGCGGCGCGCAGCAGCGCGCTATCGCGCACAATCGCGTCGGCGATCAGCAGCAGCGCGCGGTTGCGCGTGGCGCTGTCGGACCTGGCCATCGCGCGCGAAGCGGCGCGGGCGCGCTGGCCGACCTGTTGCATGTATTCGGTAATGTTCATTATCTCGTCTACGTAGGTGAAGCGCATCCATCGCGCAGGCACCATGGTAGCGTGCCGCTGCGGTCTATCCGCGCGTTACTTTCAAGGCCAGCTGCAGCATCGCATCCCAGGCGTCGCCGGCAAAGCCCTTGGCGCGCAGGCCCTTGATCATCTTGTCGACCTGCGCGGCGTCGCGCATCGCCCCTTCCAGGGTCGGCAGCGAGATGCGGCGCAGCGCCGGTTCCATCATGCGTTCGCGCGGACCCCAGATGCGGTGTTCCTTGAGCAGCACGCCGAGCGGCCTGCCTTGCGCCATCCCGGATTTCAATTTTAACAGCGTACGGATTTCTTCGGCGACCGCCCATAAAACCAGCGGCAGCGCCTCGCCCTCGCCTTTCAAGCCTTCGAGCATGCGTACCAGGCGCGAGGAATCGCCCGCCAGCATCGCCTCGGACAGCTTGAATACGTCGTAACGCGCCACGTTGAGCACCGCGTCGTGAATCTGCTCGAACGTCAGCTTGCCCGGATCGTGCAGCAGCGCGAGCTTCTGGATTTCCTGGTGCGCCGCCAGCAGGTTGCCTTCGACCCGGTCGGCGATGAAGTCGAGCGACTGGCGGTCGGCGGAGAGGCCATGGGCGGCCAGGCGCGTGCCGATCCAGCCGGGGAGCTGGGCGCGTTCGACCGCCGGGATCTCGATGTACACCGCGGCCTGCTGCAGCGCGCCGACCCAGGCCGCCTTGGCCGTCTGCCAGTCCAGCTTGGGCAGGGTGATGAGCGTGAGGTTGTCGGGACTGAGGTCCTTGGCGTAGCTTTGCAGCGCCGCCCCGCCATCCTTGCCCGGTTTGCCGGTCGGGATGCGCAGCTCGATCAGCTTCTTGTCGCCGAACAGCGACATGGCCTGGTTTGCGGCCAGCAGCTCGCCCCACTTGAAGGTGCGCTCGACCGTCAGCACGTCGCGCTCCGAATAGCCATTGGCGCGCGCCGCACGGCGGATCTTGTCGGCCGCCTCCAGCGCCAGCAGATGCTCGTCGCTGGAGATCACGTACAGCGGCGCGATCGTCTTGGCCAGGTGCCCTTCGAGGGCATCAACCCGCAGTTGCATCGCTCATGCTCATGTCGGCTTGACCGCCACCAGGCGGCGCAGGACCTGCTGTACCAGGTCGGTCTGCATGTCGCGGTACAGCAGCACTTCTTCCGATTCCTTGCCCAGCACCTGGGTTTCGTCGAAGGTGATCGAGCGCTTGAGCGAGATTTCGGTGGCCGGCAGCAGCTCGGCGCCATTGGCGTCGCGCAGGCGGAACACCAGGGTGTAGGTCAGCAGATATTCGCGCACGCGGCCCTGGGCGTTGAGCGAGAGGATCTGCTTGCCGCGCGTTTCCGACAGCACGTCGAACAGGGTCTCGGCCTTGGACGCATCGGTCAGCACCTGCACGGCGTCGCCGCCGCGCAGGTTGCGTTTCAATTCCGTGCCGAGGGCCGACGTTTCGGGGAACGCCAGGTAGATGCTGCGGAACGGCATGTTGAACTGGCCGTTCGAGCCACGCAGCTGGAAGCCGCACGCGCTCAGGCTTGCGAGCAGCACCAGCGCACAAACGGTGCGCAGCACGGTGGCGGAGCGAAGGATCGTCATCGCTTACACCACGATGCTGATCAACTTGCCCGGCACCACGATCACCTTTTTCGGTGGCGTCTCGATGTACTTCTGCACCGCTTCGCAAGCGAGCGCCATCGCTTCGATGGACGCCTTGTCGGCATCCTTGGCCACCTTGATCGAGCCGCGCAGCTTGCCGTTCACCTGGATCATCATCTCGATCTCGGCCTGTTCCAGCGCGGCCGGGTCGACCTGCGGCCACTGCACGTTGAGGATGTCGCCGTGCACCTTGGCGTAGCCCAGTTCTTCCCACAGCACGTGGGTGATATGCGGGGCGACCGGGTTGAGCACGCGCAGGAAGATCGACAGGCCTTCGGCAATCACCGCGTCGGTGGCCGGGCCGTCTTCCAGCTTGGCCGATTCCATCGTGTTGAGCATCTTCATGCAGGCCGACACCACGGTGTTGTACTGGATGCGTTTGAGGTCGTAGTCGGCCTGCTGCAGGACCTTGTGCAGTTCGCGGCGCAGCGTTTTATGCGCTTCGCCGCCTTCGGCCTTGTCGGTCGCGGCCAGGGCCGACGCGATGCGCGGCGACTGCGCGTAGGCAAACGCCCACACGCGGCGCAGGAAGCGGCTGGCGCCTTCGACACCGCTGTCGGACCACTCGAGCGTCTGCTCCGGCGGCGAGGCGAACATGGTGAACAGGCGCGCGGTGTCGGCGCCGTACTGGCCGATCTGGGCTTGCGGGTCGATGCCGTTGTTCTTCGACTTCGACATCTTCTCGGTGCCGCCGATGACCACCGGCTGGCCGTCGCTCTTGAGCGTGGCGCCTTGCGGACGGCCCTTGTCGTCCAGGGTCAGGTCGACGTCGGCCGGGTTGAACCAGGACTTGCGGCCCGCTTCATCGTCACGGTAGTAGGTTTCGTTCAGTACCATGCCCTGCGTGAGCAGGTTGACGAACGGCTCGTCGAACTTGACCAGGCCGAGTTCGCGCATGATCTTGGTCCAGAAGCGCGCGTACAGCAAGTGCATGACGGCGTGTTCGATGCCGCCGATGTACTGGTCCATCGGCATCCAGTAATCGTTGCGCGCATCGACCATGGCGTCGCTGCTGCCCGGCGAGGTATAACGCATGTAGTACCACGACGAGTCGACGAAGGTGTCCATCGTGTCGGTTTCGCGGCGCGCCGGTTTGCCGCACTGCGGGCAGTCGCACTTGAGGAAGGCTTCGTGCTTGCCCAGCGGGTTGCCGCTGCCGTCCGGGACGCAGTCCTCGGGCAGCACCACCGGCAGGTCTTTCTCGGGCACCGGCACCACGCCGCAATCGGCGCAATGGATCATCGGGATCGGCGTGCCCCAGTAGCGCTGGCGCGAAATGCCCCAGTCGCGCAGGCGGAAGGTGATCTTCTTGTCGCCAAGACCGGCCGTGGCCAGGTCGCCAGCAACCGCGTTGACAGCGGAAATGTGATCGAGGCCGTCGTATTTGCCCGAGTTGACCGATACGCCGCTCTCTTTGTCGCCGTACCATTCCTGCCAGGCGTCAAGCGAATATTCCTTGCCTTCGACGGCGACCACCTGCTTGATCGGCAGATCGTATTTTTTGGCGAACGCGAAATCGCGCTCGTCGTGCGCGGGCACGCCCATGACGGCGCCGTCGCCGTAGGTGATCAGGACGTAGTTGCCGACCCAGACTTCGACCTGCTCATTGGTGATCGGATGGGTGACGAACAGGCCGGTCGGCATGCCCTTCTTCTCCATCGTCGCCATGTCGGCTTCGATCACGCTACCGAGTTTGCACTCGGCGATGAAGGCCGCCAGTTCCGGGTTGGTTTGGGCGGCGTGCTGCGCCAGCGCGTGTTCCGGCGCCACGGCGCAGAAGGTCACGCCCATGATGGTGTCGGCGCGGGTGGTGAAGACATACATCTTGCCGTCGTCGATCAAGTCACCGGCGGCGTTGGCGATGGTGTGCGGGAAAGCGAAGCGCACGCCGACCGATTTGCCGATCCAGTTGGCCTGCATGACGCGCACGCGTTCCGGCCAGCCCGGCAGCTTGTTGTCGACGTAGTCGAGCAGTTCATCGGCGTAGTCGGTGATGCGCGCGTAATACATGGGGATTTCGCGCTTTTCGATCGGCGCGCCGGAACGCCAGCCCTTGCCGTCGACCACCTGCTCGTTGGCCAGCACGGTCTGGTCGACCGGGTCCCAGTTCACGGTGCCGGTTTTTTTGTAGATGATGCCTTTTTCGAGCATCTTGAGGAACATCCACTGGTTCCACTTGTAGTACTCGGGTTTGCAGGCGGTCATTTCGCGCGACCAGTCGATCGCCAGGCCCATCGACTCCATCTGCTCGCGCATGTGGGCGATGTTGGAGTAGGTCCATTGCGCCGGCGGCACGTTGTTTTGCATGGCCGCGTTCTCGGCCGGCATGCCGAAGGCGTCCCAGCCCATCGGCATGAGCACGTTGTAGCCACTCATGCGCAGGTAGCGGTACATCACATCATTGATCGTATAGTTGCGCACGTGGCCCATGTGCAGCTTGCCCGACGGGTAAGGCAGCATGGAGCAGGCGTAGTACTTGCCTTTCGGGAAACGCGGGTCGTTCTCGACGGCCTTGTAGGCGTCGATCGCCTTCCAGTGGGCTTGGGCGGCTTGTTCAACGTCGGCGGGACTATATTTATCTTGCATGATATGTGCAGCCAAGCGTGGCCCGGCCAAAAGTGAATATGAACCGGTCATTATACTGGCACATCCCGCATCCGGGCGCGGCCGGGGCTTGGGCGCCAAATTTCGCTGAACTATCGGGTGGCGTTGCTGTCGAAATAACATGACAAGCACATTCGACGCTTTGGCTTACACCAAGGGTCGTCGCAGGCCAAGCGATGTACCCGCATGTTCCGCCGAACCGAATACCACATACCGGAGATTGACGTCATGACAATCGAATTCGATCCGATAGACTATGCCCAGCAGTTAGAATCGGCCGGGGTTGCCAGGAACCAGGCGGACGTGCATGCCAAGGCACTGAACGAAGTGGCGAGCGAGGGGGTGTCGACATCCGACCGCCTGCAAATGAAGAACGACTTGCAATGCGATATTCACCAGTCGGAAGAGCGTTTGACCGCGCGGATCGATCTGGCAAAGACAAAACTCGGCGCCGAGTTACAGACGTTCAGAGCAGAATCAAGCGCAAAAATCGACCTGCTCGACGCAAAAATCGACGGGTTTCGAACGGATCTGAGCACGAAAATCGGGTTGCTCAATGCAAAAATCGACGGGGTCCGAACGGATCTGAGCGCAAAAATCGGGTTGCTCGACGCCAAAGGCGAAGGTATCCGAATCGATCTGACCGCAAAAATCGATGGTGTCCGAAACGATCTGAACGCGAAGATCGACGGTCTTCGAGCCGATCTGAACGCGAAGATCGACGGTCTTCGAGCCGATCTGAACGCGAAGATCGACGGTCTTCGAGCCGATCTGAACGCGAAGATCGAGATTATGGCTGCAGACTTGCGCTCGGTAAAAGATGCATTGGCCATGCACCGCTGGGTACTTGGCCTTCTTATCGTCATGAACGGCGCGATTCTTGCCAGGGTTTACTTCCCATGACGCCATCTTCAAGCACGGTGTGCGCAGGGTAAAATGGCCTTTTTGCCCCGTGCCCGGCACTACCATGGTCCTCTACCAGGAACACCCGCCTCACCCCGCGCTGGCGCCCTACCTGGCCTGCCTGTGGACCTGCCAGGTGCTGCCCGGCGCCACGCCGGTCACGCACCGGGTGCTGCCCGATAACTGCATGGATATCCTGTGGCAGGACGTGGCCGCGCTAAGCCGGGTGTCCGGCATGATGAGTACGGTCGTCCATGTTCCCGTGCACCAGCCTGTACGCACCATCGCGGCCCGCTTCAAGCCGGGCGCCGCCGCCCATTTTTTCGCCATGCCGCTGCACGAACTGGCCGACCAGCATCCGCTGCTGGACGACTTATGGGGCGGCGCGGCGGTGCGCCAGTTCAACGATGCCATCTGGTCGCGCACGCTCTCCGACGTCGACGCCGTCACCACTGTCGAACGCCTGCTGCTGCGGCGCCTGCGCAGTAACGGGACGATCAAGGCGCCCGGCCTGATCGACGCGGCCGTGGGCGCCATCGAACAATCGGGCGGCACCATGCGCATCGACACGCTGGCCGCGCAACTGGGCGTGTCGCGCCAGCACCTCTCCAGCCAGTTCCGCGCCGGGGTCGGCCTGGGCGCCAAGCAATTCGCGCGCGTGTGCCGCTTCCGCCAGGCGAGCGCGCGCATCCGCGCAGCCACCCATACAGGCCAGCTCGACTGGGCACGCCTCGCGCTCGATCTCGGCTATTACGACCAGCCGCACCTGATCCACGAATTTCGCCAGTTGTCGGGCAGTACGCCGGAATCGTTCGGCACGCCGCCGACCTGACCGCCTTACATTTTTACAATACAAACGCGGCACCCCATGGCAGGATGCTGCTTTGCACTCAAGGAGACGAACATGATCAACGGAATGCGTACTGTCTGCTACCCGGTCAAGGATATGGATGCGGCCAAGGCCTGGTTTACCGAGGTGTTCCGCACCGCCCCCTACTTCGATCAGCCGTTCTATATCGGCTTCGAGATCGGCGGCTTCGAACTGGGCCTGCACCCGGGCGAACCCGGCATGCCCGGCTGCGTGGCGTACTGGGGCGTGGATGATATCGAGGCGGAAGCCGACCGCATCACGGGCCTGGGCGCGAGTATCCACTCGGCCATCCAGGACGTGGGTGAAGGGATCAAGGTGGTCGAGCTGAAGGATCCGTTCGGCAACACGCTGGGGCTGATCTACAACCCCCATTTCGACCTCAAGAAGGTGCGTTAAGCACCATCCGCAAGCTGTACGCGGGCACACGCCGCCCGCGCAGCATGAAGCCGGTCAGCGCAACACCAGCGCCAGCGCCGGCTTTTCGCCGTAATCCTCATAGCGCTCGTTGATGCCGGCGATGCAGAAGGTCATCTCTTCGAGCAGGTCGGGCACGCGCTCGCGCATCGATGCCGCATCCTTGACGACGATTTCCAGCACCTCGTTCGGTTTCAGCCGGAATTTGGTCATGCCGTCTTCGTCGCGCAGATAGCTCAGGCAATCGACCCAGGCATCCATCGTGTTGGCGTAAAACTCGGGAAACCCGAACGCCGCGCGGCTTTCGGAATGAAAGGTATCCCAGCCGAGGATCGAGGCACCATTGAGTTCAGCGCTGGCCATGTTGTTTCTCCTTTTTTGGATCGGTCACGAAGCCCAGCTTGCTCAGCCCACGGGACTGCGCCGCCGCCATGACCTGGGCCACGACTTCGTAACGGGTGTTTTTGTCTGCGCGCAGCTGCAGTTCGGGCTGCGGCGCCTGGCGCGCGGCCTGCAGCAGGCGCGCATCGAGTCCGGCCGCATCGACCTGCTGCTCGCCCCAATGCAGCACGCCGGCCGCATCGATGGCGATGGTGACCGTGTCCGGCTGCTGCTGCGCCGCCGCAGCCTGCGCGCGCGGCAGGTCGAGCTTGACCGCATGCGTGAACATGGGCGCGGTAATGATGAAAATGACGAGCAGCACCAGCATCACGTCGACCATCGGGGTCACGTTAATATCGCTCATCATCGACTGCTGGCGCGATGGATTGAAGCTGCCGAATGCCATGCCGTTCCCCTTATTTGCTGAAGTAGGAATGCAAATCGTGGGCAAATCCGTCGAGTTCGGCGAGGGTCAGCCGGTTCAGGCGGTTCAATCCGTTATACGCCAACACGGCGGGAATGGCCACCACCAGCCCGAAGCCGGTCATGATCAGGGCTTCCCCCACCGGCCCGGCGATCTTGTCGATCTGCACGATGCCGGCCGCGGGCACATTCGACAGCGCATGATAAATCCCCCACACCGTGCCCAGGAGCCCCACAAACGGGGCGGTGGCGCCGATCGAGGCCAGCACGGTCAGTCCGCTTTCGATGCGATGGGTGGCGCGCGTGATTTCCTGGCGCAGCACGCGGATGATCTGTTCATCCTTGCTCATTTCGCCGGCCAGGGTGGCGGCGCCACCGGCATGCGCCAGCCCTTGCGCGGGCAGCGGCACATAAATGCGCTCGCGGTCGGCCAGGCTCAGGAGGGCGATGCCGTCTTGCAGGCTGGGTGCGCCCCAGAAGGCGTCCAGCGCCGGCGCCGCGCGGCGCACGCGCCAAGTGCTGAGCGCCTTGGACAGGATGAAGAACCAGCTCACCAGCGACATCAGCATCAGCACGTACGCCACCGCGTGGCTGATCGCGTCGCCCTGTTCCCAGTAGCGCGCGACGCTGAAGTGATTGACCGGTGGCATGACGCCGCCTAGTCCTTGAGTGCCAGCACGTCCTGCATGTCGTACAAGCCGGTCGCCTTGTCGGCCAGGAAGCGGCAGGCGCGCAAGGCGCCGTGGGCGTAGCTGACCCGGCTGCTGGACTTGTGGCTGATTTCGATGCGCTCGCCGGTGCCGGCAAACAGCACGGTATGGTCGCCGATGATGTCGCCGCCGCGGATGGTGGCGAAGCCGATGGTCGACGGATCGCGCTCGCCGGTGACGCCTTCGCGCCCGTAGACGGCGCATTCCTTGAGGTCGCGCCCGAGCGCGTCGGCAATCACTTCGCCCATCTTCAGGGCGGTGCCGGACGGCGCATCGACCTTGTGGCGGTGGTGCGCTTCGACGATTTCGATGTCGTAGCCTTCGGCAAAGCTTTTGGCGGCCAGTTCGAGCAGCTTGAGGGTGACGTTCACGCCCACGCTCATATTGGGCGCGAACATGATCGCGGTTTTTTCGGCGGCGGCGGCGATCGCGGCCTTGCCGGCGTCATCAAAACCGGTGGTGCCGATGATCAGCTTGATGCCGTGGGCGGCGCAATATTCCAGATGCTTGAGCGTGCCTTCGGGACGGGTAAAATCGATCAGGAAGTCGGCCCCGGCCAGGCCGGCAGCCAGGTCCGATTCGATCCTGATGCCTCCCGGATGGCCGCCGAAGGCGCCGGCGTCCTGGCCGATCGACGGCGAACCGGCCAGGCCGAGCGCGCCGGCCAGCACCGCGTCGGGAGCGGCCGCGACCGCATCGACCAGCATCCGTCCCATGCGCCCGTCGGCGCCCGCTACTGCAATTTTCATCTGATTCATTGTGCCGACCCTCGTGCCGCCCGTGCGCTGGTGCTGTGTATTGAAAAACTTATTTGTTGATCTTGATCGAGGCCGAACCGGCTTCTTCCCGCTTCGGCGCTTCCTTGGCGGCCACCTTGGTCGGACCGGCGATACGGGCGATGTATTCCTTCTCGGTCGGCAGATTGCCGCCGTCGAATTTCTCGACCTTGTTGTCCTTGAAGTAGACCGTCACCCGGCTGCTGGTCAGCTCGCCATCGCCGCGCGCCAGATAGAAGGGGAAGTCCCAGCGGTCGGCGTGGAAGATGTCGGTCAGCAGCGGCGTACCGAGCAGGAACTTGACCTGTTCGCGGGTCTGGCCCACCTTGAGCTGGGTCAGCATTTCCTGCGAGATGAAGTTGCCTTGTTGAATGTCCGGACGATACGGCGAGAAAATCCACAGGAACTTCTGCAGCTTGCTGGCCTGGACGGTCTGGGCGCCGTCGCCGGGCGAGGCGTTCACCGGGACCACGGGATCCTTGGCGCCGCCGAACATGGCGCAGCCGGACAGGCTCAGAACGGCGCCGGCCAGGGCCGCCACGAGCGGGGCGCGCAAGCTAAAACGGTGCAAAACGGCAGTATCGACAGGCATAGAGGACCTCAAATCGTTGTACGGAAGCCTAGGCACCTCCGTCTAAAACGCTATATGATAAAGCACTACGCCAATATACGAGTAACAAACATGAGTAACAATCCTAGCGACCTCAAAGCCAGCGGCCTGAAAGCCACCCTGCCCCGTCTGAAAATCCTCGAGATTTTCCAGAACAGCGAGGTGCGCCACCTGACAGCGGAAGATGTTTACAAGATTTTGCTGACCGATAATATGGATGTCGGCCTGGCCACCGTGTACCGCGTACTGACCCAGTTCGAGCAGGCCGGCCTGCTCAACCGCAACCATTTTGAAACCGGCAAGGCGATTTTCGAGCTCAACGCCGGTTCGCACCACGATCACCTGGTGTGCCTCGACTGCGGCCGCGTGGAAGAGTTCTACGACGAAGAAATCGAATCGCGCCAGCACAAGGTGGCGGTCGAGCGCGGCTTCAAGATTGCCGAGCACGCGCTGGCGATTTACGGCAACTGCGTCAAGCCTGCCTGCCCCCACAAAACCTGATCCCGGCCTGATGCCGGCAACGCGCGCCGCCTAGGAGTGGCTGAGCGCGTTCGACAGCAGCTTGGCCGTGATGTCCACGATCGGAATGACGCGCTCGTACGCCATGCGGGTCGGCCCGATCACGCCCAGGGTGCCGACGATCTTGCCGTTGACCTCGTACGGTGCCGTGACCACGCTCATTTCATCCATCGGCACCAGGTTCGATTCGCCGCCGATGAAGATCTGCACGCCGGTTGCTTTGCTCGAGACGTCCAGCAGCTGCATCAGCCCGGTTTTTTGCTCGAACATGTCGAACATCTGGCGCAGCGACGTCATGTTCGACGACAGGTCCGACACGCTGAGCAGGTTGCGCTCGCCGGAAATGACCATGTCGTCCGACTGGTCGGCCATCGCTTCGCTGCCGGCCTCGACCGCGGCCTGCATCAGGCTGCCCATATCGTCGCGCAACTGGCGCAATTCGCTGGTCAGGCGCGTGCGCACGTCGTCGAACGACAGGCCGCCGTAATTCTGGTTGATGTAATTGGCCGAGCGCACCAGCTGGGCCGGGGTGTAATCGGCCTCGGTCAGCAGCAGGCGGTTTTGCACGTCGCCGCGCGGATCGACGATCACCAGCAGGATGCGCTTTTCGGACAAACGCAAGAATTCGATCTGCTGGAACACCGATTCGCGCCGCGGGCTGAGCACCACGCCGGCGAACTGCGACAGCGACGACAGCATTTGCGCCGCGTTGGCGATCATCTTTTGCGGCTGCTGGGCCGGCAGGCGCAGCCGCCCGTCGACCGCGTGCTCGTCCAGGTGTTGTACAGTTAATAAGGTATCGACAAAGATGCGGTAGCCGCGCGGGGTCGGAATGCGTCCGGCCGAGGTGTGCGGACTGGCCACATACCCCAGCTCTTCCAGGTCGGCCATGATGTTGCGGATGGTCGCGGGCGAGAGGTCGAGTCCGGAAATCTTCGACAGCGCGCGCGACCCGACCGGCTGGCCGTCGGCGATGTACCGTTCGACCAGGGCTTTGAGCAGCGTTTGCGCACGGGTATCGAGTTGCATGATTCTAGGTGGGGTGCAGTAAGGACAAAGACAAGGGCAAGCACAAGTGCTGATCCCCTTATTATGCACGTTCGCAGGCGCGGTGTGCAGTAATGTCGACTGCGCGTCCCGGCCGCCTCAATCGTGCTCGCGCTTGAGCCAGTCGAGCAGCTCGTCGAAACTGCGGCAGATGGCGTCCGGCACCACGCCGTGTTCGAGGTGGCGCGCACTGCCGGTGCGGTTGAGCCAGACCGCGCGCAGCCCGGCGCGCTGGGCGCCCTGCACGTCGAGCAGCACGTCGTCGCCGACGTACACGCAATCGGCCGGGTCGACCCCGAGTTCCTCGCAGGCGGCCAGGAAGATGGCCGCGTCCGGCTTGGCGCGGCCGAACTGGCTGGCCGCCACCGACACCTTGAAATGGTGCGACAGGCCGATCGCCTGCAAATCGGCATTGCCGTTGGTAACCGATCCGAGCAGGGAGCGGCCTTTCAGGCGCAGCAGGCCGGGCACCACGTCGTCATAGGGAATGACGGCATTGCGCGCCGCATAGAAATGGACCATGGCCTGCTCGACCTTGGCGGCGTCTTCGCCGGCCGCCTCGAACGCCGACAGCAGGCCGGCGCGGCGCAGCGCGCCCAGGTCGAGCTCGAACTCGGGCTGCTGGGCCAACAGGGCCAGGCGCGCCTGGCGCAGGGCGTCGATGGTGAAGCGCTCGGCCACGCGCGGCGCGTTGCTGTGCAGCCAGGTGTGCAGGGTTTGCTCGGCCTGCAAAATGACCGGGGCGATCGGCCACAGGGTATCGTCCAGGTCGAACAGGATGGCTTTGGGCCAGGCGCGGCGCGGCGTGGTGCTCATGTTCTGGCTCGGTAGTGGGTCAGGTTCCAGCATAACGAGGGCGGCGCCGAAAATCAATCGTCGCGCCTGCCGGTGTGTCAAGGCGCGCCAAGGCGGCGCGCCAAGGCGACGCGCCAAGGCGACGCCTTACACACCGATACAAGGCAATGAGCCGCCGCGTTAACAAATGCACTAAAATGACGTCCACATCAGGCTGTCCATCGGCGGCCCAGCCTTCCCACCTTACCGCATTCGTTTTGGAGAAAGTATGAAAAATCTGTACCTGCGTTCCGCCGTGGCACTGTCGTGCGCGCTGAGTCTTGCCGCTTGCGGCGGCGACGATGATGGCACCGTGCAGCTGGGCGGCGCCGTGACGAATGTGACCGTGTCCGGTCTGGTGCTGCAAAACAAGGGCGGCCCGGATCTCAAGATCGAACCGGACGCCACCGGCTTCGTGTTTCCAGACCTGATCGCCAACAATACCGAATTCGACATCACCGTCAAGTCGCCACCATCGAACGCCACCTGCAGCGTGGAAAACGGCAAGGGCAAGTCGAGCGTGTACGGCGTCGGCCGGATCATCGTGCGCTGCACCCTGATTCCGCACGACCTTAAAGGCAAGATCACCGGCCTGACGAGCGGCCCGCTGGTCATCATCAACGGCGATCATCGCCTGAGTATTCCCGCCAACAACACCGAATTCAACATGACCCAGCTGGCTGAAAATAAAAAAGACAAGCTCGGCCAGGTCGGCGAAACCCTGGCCTACGGCGTGAGCGTGCTGCAACAGCCGCCGGGCCTGACTTGCCGGATTGACAACGCCGTCGGCACGATGGGCAAAGCCGACGTCGACAACATCCTCATCACCTGCAACTGATCCCGGCAGCCGCCCCTGCGCGGGTGGCGCCCTTTCCTCTGGAGAATTCTATGAAGTTATCCGTCCTGCGCCATTCGCTGCTGCTGGCCCTCGTCGTGGGCCTGTCCGCTTGCGGCGGCAAAGCGACCTTCCCTGTCGAAGGCAAAATTGAAGGCCTGAAGTATTCCGGCCTGGTAATGAGTAACGTCGGCATGCAAGACCTGACGGTCGAGGCCAAGGCCACCAGTTTCCGCTTCCCCAACACGATCGAATACGGCGTACCCTACGATGTCCAGGTCAAGAAAAGTGCTGATCACCAGAAGTGCACATGGGAGAATGGCAAGGACACCGCCGGGCGCCAGGCTTCCATCAACGTGATTGTCAAGTGCACCGACAACGCCTTTTCGATCGGCGGCGCGGTCAACGTGATCGGCGCCGACGGCCAGTCCCGTCCCTATACGGGCGACGGCCTGGTGCTGATCAACGGCAGCAACGACAGATACCCCATGCCCAAGGATGCCAAGGCGTACAAATTCGCCGGGGCGATCCCCTACGGTACCAGCTACGGCGTCTCGGTGCTGACCCAGCCGGACGGCGGCAAGTATGTTTGCACGGTCGAGCGCGCCGTTGGCGTCATGGGCGAGGGCGCGAAGGGCGATGCCGACGTCACCGACATCGACGTGACCTGCCGCGAAAAATAAGGCGGGCGGGGATGCTGAAGGTGATATTTGCAAAAGCTATAACTGATATTACAAAGATAAATTGGCTTGATATGCTGTAGCGCAGCATAATTGCACCTGTCTCCTCCAACTCTCCTCAAAAAGAATTGGATTTCAAGCCCGCTTCACAGCGGGCTTTTTTTTGTCCTGATTTTCGCGCTACTTCTTTTCCAGCGCTTTCAAGTGGTCCGCCGCATTGCGGTTTTCCGGATTCAGTTCCAGCGAACGCCGGTAATGGCGGATCGCCAGCGCATGGTCATCAAGGGCTTGGTACGCTTCGGCCAGGCTGTCATGGGCATTGGCGCTGTCCGGATACAGGCGCGTAGCCAGGCCGAGTACCGCAATGGCCGGCTTGAGCTGCTTGCGCGACAGCAGGCGGTAGCCCCAGCCGTTCAGGCTGCCCTCGGACGGGTTCGGCACCCCATATTGCTGCGTCACCTGCCGCAGTGTCGCGTCGATATCATCGAAACCGCCGCGGCCGGTCTGCTCGCGCAAGCGAAACAGGGCATATCCGCCGCCGGTGGCGCGCAGGCCCTTCACATAAAATCCCGCCACGGTGTCGATCATCTGATCCGGCTGGGCGCCGGCCAGGTTGGTCAGGATAATCACCGCCAGGTCGTCGTCGGGATACATATAGAAGGCCGAACGCCCGCCCCCGATGCCCGCCACCGCCCGGTGCGGCTGTTCGCCGCGGCGGATCGCCGGCCAGCCCATCGCCCACGGTGCCGGCCGCCCATCGGCGAAGGACGATGGCGTCCACATCGCGGCCATGCTCGCCGGCTTGAGCAGGCGTCCCTGCTGCAGGGCCACGATCCATTTGCCCAGTTCGGTGGCAGTGGTATTCATGCCGGCTCCCGTGCGCATTGCCGGCGGAAACTCCTCGATCACGTTGCGCAGCGTACCGTCGCGTCCGAAGCGGTAGGAATTGGCCTTATTCCTGATGATGTCCCCGCTGTCGCCGAAGGAGCTGTCGGGCATGCCGGCCACGTCGAACTGCCCGTGCCGGATAAACGCCAGGAAAGGCTCGCCGCTGAGGCGGTCGATGATTTTCCCCAGCAGTACGTAATTGGTCTGGTTATAGCTGAAGCGCTGGCCGGGCGCGAACTGCACCGGCAGCGTTTGCGCGCTCTTCCACGCCCCCTCCATGCCGCCCGGCAGCAGGTCGCCTTCCGCATCGAGGACGTCGGGAAGCCCGGACGTGTGATTGAGCAGCTGGGCCACGGTCACCCCCTGCCACGCGGCCGGCAAGCCATCGAGATAGCGCGACACCGGCGCGTCGAGGGCGAGCTTGCCCTGTTCAACCAGCTGCATGATGGCCACGCCGGTGAACGGCTTGGTCGCGGAATTAAGCGAGAACACGCTGTGCTTGTCGACCGCGACCCCGTGCTGGATGCTGGCCACGCCGATCGCGCTCGAGAGCACCACTTTCCGGTGGCGGATCACGGCAATCTGCAAGCCCGGAATGCGGCGTTCCTCCATCTCGGCGCGAATGAATTCCAGGACTGCCTTGTTGGCGGCGCTGTCGGCGGCGGCAGTGGCCGTCGGCGCGGCCAGGGCGCTCGCGCCCGGCAGGCTGACGGCCAGGCCAGCGAGCAGGAGACACAGTGTGCGGGCAAAACTCATCGGATGACGTTCCTTCATGGTGAGGGCAAATGGTTCGGCAAGCAGCGCCCATCATGGCATAAGCAAGAGCAATGTTAGCCCTTTGGAAACGATATTTCTGCATGGATCGCCTTGCGCGCCATGCATGCCGGATAAGCGGGGCGCTGTCTGTCATCATCCGGTCATCTTGCCGTCACGGCACGGTCATCTGGGCTGGCTAGAATCCGGCTTGCTAAATTAACCCCCAGCCATAGGACCTTCATGAACAAGCCAAACGATCTGGTTCGCACGTCCATCGATCCAGATGATATCGACTGCAACGATTCGCCGAATGAACACTTCAATACAGTGCTCAATGCCCGCCTGAGCCGCCGCAGCCTGCTGCGCGGCGGCATGGCGTCGGCCGCCACGGCGATCTTCGGCGCAGTCGGTTTGTCAGCCTGCAGCAGCGATGACAGCCCAAGCCCTACCCCGACGCCGACCCCGACGCCGGTCCCGGCTGAGAAACTGCTGGCGTTCAGCGCCGTTCCGAAAAGCCTGGCCGACGTCGTGAGCGTCCCGGCCGGCTACACCGCGTCCGTCATCTATGCGCTGGGCGACCCGCTCAACGGCACCACCGCCGCCTACAAGAACGACGGCACCGACGGCGACTTCGAGACCCGCGCCGGCGACCATCACGACGGCATGGAGTTCTACGGCCTGTCGGCGAGCGGCAGCGCCACCACCACCGGTTCCGAACGCGGCCTGCTGGCCGTGAACCACGAAGCGACCACCGACGCCAAACTGTCGTCCTTCTTCCTGCACGCCAATGGCGGCGTGACCACCCTGCCGCGCCCTGCCGCGGAAGTGGACAAGGAAGTGGCGATCCACGGCGTGAGCGTGGTCGAAGTCAGGAAGAGCGGCGCCGCCTGGGCCTACGTCAAGGATTCGTCATTCAACCGCCGCATCACGCCGCTGACCGACATCGAGCTGTCCGGCCCCGCGCGCGGCAATGCGCTGCTGGTGACCAAATATTCGCCGAGCGCGACCAAAACGCGCGGCACCCTGAACAACTGCGGCACCGGCAAGTCGCCTTGGGGCTCGTTCCTGACCGGTGAAGAAAACTGGTCCGGCTACTTCGTGCGCGGCAGCGCCGACGATGCCGCGCGCGTCGGCGACAAGAGCGTCGCTTCGCTCAAGCGCTACGGCCGCAACCAGGGCGCCGCCTCGCGCCACGGCTGGGAAAGCGCCGGCACCGACGACAAATACGCACGCTGGGACATCAGCAAGAAAGGGACGTCGCTTGACGGCAGCGACGACTACCGCAACGAAATGAACGGCATGGGCTACATCGTCGAAATGGACCCGTACGACAAGTCCAAGGCAGCGAAGAAGCGCACCGCGCTGGGCCGCTACGCGCACGAAAGCGCCGCCTTCGGCAACCCGGTCGTCGGCCAGCAGCTGGCCGTGTACATGGGCGACGATTCGCGCAATGAGTACATCTACAAATTCGTCTCGACCGCCGTGTGGGCCGCCGCCGACGCCACCGCCAGCGACCGCATGGCCACGGGCGACAAATACCTCGACAGCGGCAAGCTGTATGTCGCCAAGCTCAATGCCGACGGCAGCGGCCAGTGGATCGAGCTGGCCATGTCGACCGCCGCGATCGCCGCATACGGCGCGTACAAGTTCGCCGACCAGGCCGACATCGCCATCAACGCCCGCCTGGCCGCCGATGCGGTTGGCGCGACCAGGATGGACCGCCCGGAATGGTGCTCGGTCAATCCGGCCAACGGCGAGATCTACTACGCGCTGACCAACAACTCGAACCGCGCGGTCGACCCGACCTCCTCGCAGCTGGCGCCGGACAGCGCCAACCCGCGCGCCTACACCGACATGAAAGGCAGCTCGGCCCAAAACGGTAATCCGAACGGCCATATTCTGCGCATGAAGGAAGGCGCGGGCGCCGCGGCGGCGACCAGCTTTACGTGGGACGTGTACCTGTTCGGCGCCGAAGCCGGTGCGAATGGCGGTTTCGTGAATCTGTCGAACCTGACCGCGGACCAGGATTTTTCGAGCCCGGACGGCCTGGCCTTCAGCCCGTACACCGGCATCTGCTGGATCCAGACCGACGACGGCGCGTACACCGACGTCAGCAACTGCATGATGCTCGCCGCTATCCCGGGCACGGTCGGCGATGGCGCCAAGGTCACCTTGAACCATCCGAAGGCCGGTGGCGGCACCTTGGCGGTCGATACCTATGTGGGCAAGAAGCCGACCGCGGAGACGCTCAAGCGCTTCCTGGTCGGGCCGGTGGGGTCGGAAATCACGGGTATCTGCGAAACGCCGGATGGGAAGTCGATGTTCATCAACATCCAGCACCCGGGCGAGAACACGGCGCAGGCCAATCTGGCCGATCCGTCGAAGTACACCAGCCAGTGGCCGAGCAATGCCGGCTACGGCGCCGGCAAGCGCCCACGTTCGGCGACCATCGTGATTACCAAGAACGATGGTGGGCGGATCGGGACCTAAGGACCATTAGCCACTAACATAAAAACCGTCATTCCCGCGCCAAGGCGGCACTCGGCGGGAATGACGGTTTTCAGGTCGTCAGCCCACCCACAATCCGCAGCACCTCGGCGCGCGCATCCGTCCATCCCGATGCCGCCAGCTTCGGCTGGCACTCCGCGCACGCCACAAACGGATTGCACCCGTGTTCCAGCGCCACGTAGCGCGCTCCCACGACCTGCTTGCCCACATACGAATCGACCCTGCCCGCCGGAGCGCCGGAAGCCTTGGCGGGACTCGGCGCCACGCCCTTGAGCACCCAGCGCTGGAACGGCGCCGCATCCACGCCATCGGGCACGTACCACAGCTTGCTATCCTTGTTCCAGCGCGCGCCCAGGGCCTTGGCCTCGTCTTTTTCGGCGTACGGGACTTTCAGCATGATCATGACAATGCTCCCATCAGGTCGGCCAATCAGGCCGGTTGCTTGAGCAAATTGGACAGCGCCACATACTGCTCCAGGCTGACCGTCTCCGGACGCGTCGACGGATCGATACCCGCCTCGACCAGCTGCGCTTCGGTAAACATCCCCGCCACGCAGTTGCGGATCACCTTGCGGCGCTGCGAAAACGCCTTCATCACCACCGCCTCCAACGTCGGGCCGTCACAGGCCAGCTTGCGCGCGACGGGCACCATGCGCACGATCGCCGACTCCACCTGCGGCGGCGGATCGAACGCGGTCGGCGGCACGATGAACATCAGCGACATGTCGTAGCGCCACTGCAGCATCACCGACAAACGGCCGTACACCTTGCTGCCCGGCGCCGCCACCATGCGCTCGACGACTTCCTTCTGCAGCATGAAATGCTGGTCTTCGATCAGGTGCGCGAATTCGGCCAGGTGAAACAGCAGCGGGCTCGAAATGTTGTACGGCAGGTTGCCCACCACGCGCAGCTTCTGCCCTTCCGGCACCGGAATCTGGCCGTAGTCGAACTTGAGCGCGTCGCCCGAGTGAATGGTCAGCTTCTCGCGCGGGAAGTTGTTTTCCAGGCGCGCGACCAGGTCGCGGTCCAGTTCCACCACGTGCATGTGGTCCAGGCGCTTGAGCAGCAGCGCCGTCATGGCGGCCAGCCCGGGTCCGATTTCGACCATCGCCTGGCCCTTCTCGGGTCCGATGGCGTCGATGATGTTATCGAGGACGAGTTTGTCGGTCAAAAAATTCTGGCCGAAGCGCTTGCGGGCGACGTGTTTCATATTCTTCTTCTCGATTCTGTTCTAAAGCTGCGATGCACCATGGGCCGCAGCGGCGTCCACCATGTGCAGGGCGGTGCGGATGGCTTGTTCCATGCTGCCGCAGTCGGCGCGCCCGAGGCCCGCGGCGGCCAGGTCGAGCGCCGTGCCATGGTCGACCGAGGTGCGGATCAGCGGCAGGCCGAGCGTGATGTTCACGCCGCGTCCGAAGGTGGCGTATTTGAGCACCGGCAGGCCCTGGTCGTGGTACATGGCCAGCACGCAGTCGGCCTCGATCAGGTATTTGGGCTGGAACAGGGTATCGGCCGGATACGGCCCGCGCGCATCGATGCCGAGCGCGCGCGCCTGTTCCAGTGCCGGCGTGATGGTGTCGATTTCTTCGCGTCCCAGGTAGCCGTTCTCGCCGGCGTGCGGATTGAGGCCGGTCACCAGGATGCGCGGCGATGCAATGCCGAATCTGGTTTTCAGGTCGGCGTCGATGATGCCGATCACGCGCCCCAGGCCGTCGCGGGTGATGGCCGCCGCGACATCCTTGAGCGGCAGGTGGGTGGTGGCCAGCGCCACCCGCAGCGGCGGATTGCCGGGTTCCGTCTCGCCGGCCAGCATCATCACCACCTGCGCGGTGCCGGTCTTTTCGGCCAGGTATTCGGTATGGCCAGAAAAGGCCACGCCGGCGTCGTTGATGGTGCTCTTTTGCAGGGGCGCGGTGACGATGGCATCGAACCAGCCGGCGCGCGCGCCTTCGACCGCCAGGTCGAGCGTGGCCAGCACCGCGCGCCCGTTGGCCGGATCGAGCACGCCCGGCACCACATGGGCGCCGAGCGGCACGTCGATGACGGCGATGCGGGAAGGCCCGAACTGCGGCAAGCCGCCGTTGCGCAGCGCCTGCACCGACAGCGCGGCGAGTTGGATATCGGGGTCGATCAGGCTGGCGGTGAGCGCCAGGAAGGCGGCGTCGCCGAGCAGCACGCAGTTGACCTGCGCGCGCATGGCCCAGGCGGCGCGGATCGAGATTTCGGGCCCGATCCCGGCCGGTTCGCCCGTGGTGATGGCGATCGCCGGCCGTGTGCTTGCCTGGTGCATCGGCTTACTTGTTTTCGTCGCGGAACTCGACGTAGGCGCGGTCGCGCACCTGGCGCGCCCAGTCTTCGGTGGCTTCTTCGAGCTTGCGGTCGCGGATCACCTGGCGCGCGGCCATGCGTACCCGTTCCTTGTTCTGGTCGTCGCTCTTGCGTTCCATCACTTCGATCAGGTGGAAACCATACGGCGTTTCGACCACGTCGCTCAGCTCGCCCGGCTTGAGCGTGCTCATGGCGGTCTCGAATTCGGGCACGACGTCGCCCGGGTACAGCCAACCGAGGTCGCCGCCCTTGCTGGCCGAGCCGTCATTGGAGAACAGGCGCGCCAGTTCCTCGAACTTGGCGGCCTTGTTGTCGAGGCGTTCCTTCAGTTCGGTCAGCTTGCGCTTGGCGTCGGCCGCCGTCATGGTCGGGCTGACCTTGAGCAGGATGTGGCGCGCGCGCGTCTGCTGCACCGGCGCCGGGGCGGTGGTGTCGGCCAGGTTGCGCTTGTCGACCATCTTGAGGATGTGGAAACCGGTGGTGCTTTTCAGGACCGGCGTGACCTGGCCCGGCTTGAGCTTGGACAGGGCGTCGGAGAACAGCGGCGGCAGGCGGTCGGCGTTGCGCCAGCCGATTTCGCCGCCCTTGAGCGCATCGCTCGAATCGGAATAGGTGGCGGCGATCTTGGCAAAATCGGCGCCGGTACGCAGCTGGCGCATCACTTCGTCGGCACGCGCGCGGCGCGCGGCGATCTGCTCGGGCGAGGCGTTTTCGGGGATGCGCACCATGATCTGCGACAGGTTCATTTCGACCTTGTCGGCGGCGGCGGCTTTTTCGGCGGCCAGGTAGGTGTCGACTTCGGCGTCGGAAATCTGGATCTTGTTGTCGACTTCATGCTCGCGCAGGCGCTGCATCATGATTTCGCTGCGGATCTCTTCGCGGAAGGCGGCGAAGGTGGTGCCGCTCTTTTCCATCTGGTTGCGCATCTCCTGCACCGACATCTTTTGCTGCTCGGCGATGCGGCCGATGGCACGGTCGAGCATGCTGTCGTCGACGCGCACGCCCATTTCCTTGGCCAGCTGCATCTGGGCGCGTTCGACGATCATGCGTTCGACCACCTGGCGCTGCAGGTCGGCCGCTTCGGGCACGGGCGCGTTCTGCGACTTCATCGCGCCTTCGACGGCGCGCACGCGCGCGGCGATTTCGTTGCGGGTGATGACTTCATCGTTGACCACCACGGCGATCGAATCGATGACATTGGCGGAAGCCGATGCCGGCGGCAGAAAGCCGCCCGACGGCTTGGCGGCCGGCGCTGCCGCCGGCTTGACCGGGGCGCCTGGCTTGGCCGGAGCGCCCTGCGCGGCGGCCTGTCCGGCGCACAGGGCGCACAGCAGCGTCGCTGCGATCTTGAGTTGGTGCATACGGATATTACGCATAATCTGGGAAGCACTCATATTCAGGTGAAATTCGGTGAATAAAAAATCCGACGTCCCGCTTAACGGCTCGGGCCCGGATTGAGCCTCGTATAACCTGGAACGCTCTTGTAAAACGATTCGAGCGGACTGCCGAAACCAAGCTTGGACAGGCCGTTCAGCTCAAGCTGGACGAACGCCTGGGTCGAGGTATTGCGCGTGGTCGTCACAAAACGCTGGCCGCCCATGCGGAACACCCAGCAATCGGCCTGATACTCCAGTCCGACCAGGCTTTCGACCACCTTGTGGCTCAGGACCGAGTAATTCATCCGGCCCACGCCGTACCAGCGCGCCGACAGCGGCCACTGCGACGATATCATCGCATTCTTGACGCTGTCGCGCAGGAAGCGATATTCGGCATTGATGACCTTTTTCTCGCCCGGCTGCCACTGCACCGCATAGTTGGACGCGACCACGCTGCTGGCGCTGGCATTGTATTGCACCGCGCTGTCGAAGTTCCATTTCTCGGAAATCCGTCCGGACGCCTGCAGCAGCACGTCGGAGCGGCTTTCGGTGCGCGGGGTGTTGGCCAGCAGCTGGACGCGCTGCTCGTTGAGGTAAAAGCGCTGCCCGAACACCAGGCGCAGGCGCTCGGCCCCGTTCGATTCGAGAAAGCGCGAGACCAGGGCCGCGGTCAACTGGTTCGCGTCCGAGACCCGGTCATTGCCGACGAAGCGGTTTTCGTTGAAGATCTGGGCCATGTTGAAGCTGGCCTCGAAGGTATCGAAATTGGGGAACTTGCTCTGGTCCTTGTACGGCGTGTACACGTAGAACAGGCGCGGTTCGAGCGTTTGCGTCATCTTGCGCCCGACCAGCTTGGCGTCGCGCTCGAATACCAGGCCGCTGTCGAGCGAAAAGGTGGGCAGCGCGCGCGTGAGCGAGTTGGGGGCGTTGGCGGCGGTGTCGACCCCACGACTGAGCTCGTAGGCGCTGGCGTGCAGGCTGAGCTTGGGCGTGATGTGGTAACCGGGCCGCACGATCGGATAACTGACCTGCGGCATCACCACCGCACGGTTGCCGGTCGGCAGGTCCGGATGCGAAAAACGGGTGATTTCGGTGTCGACCGCCCAGTCGAAGCCGTTGACGTCGTAACGGCCGGCATGAATCAGCAATTCCGGCAAGCGCGCGTAAGGACGCGCGATGAAAAAATTCGGGTCCTGCAAAATCTGGTAACTCTGCGCCCGCAGCGACATGTTCCAGTGCTCGGCGCGATAGTCGGTGCGCACTTCGCGCACCAGCTGGCGTTCGGCGCTGCTGGAAATCGACTGCGAGAAGTCGCTCGGATAATTGTCATCCGAGGCGCCGTTCAGGTTCCAGCCGAACGACAGGCCGCGCGCGACGCCCTGGTTGTGCTGCGAATTGACGCGCCAGCGGTCGGTCTTGGTGACTTTATCGTTGGGCAGCACCTCGGCGTGGGTCTGGCCGGCATAGCCGCCATAGTCGTTTTCGCCCAGGTAGCGCCCGGTGGCGCCGAACTGGATGCCGCGGTCGAGCATCCAGCGCGGATACAGGGTCAGGTCGCGGTTGGGCGCGATATTGACGTAGTAAGGCTGCAAGACCTCGGCGCGGCCCTTGGAGCGCAGGCCCACGGTCGGCGGCAGCCAGCCCGAGCGGCGCGCGCCCGACAGCGAGAACGACAGCGCCGGCGTGCCGATGATCGGCACGCCCTTGAAATAGATCACGGTCTTGCCGGCCACGCCCACGTCGCGCCCGGCGTCCAGGCGCAGGGTGTTCGATTTGAGGTACCAGTCGGGCGTGAGGCCTTCGCAGGTGGTGTAGGTGCCGTCGGTGACGATGGCCTCGTCTTCGCTGATGAAATCGACGCGCTTGGCCGAGCCCTGCGCGTTGTTGAGCTCCATGCGGTACTCGGGACGCAGCACCCAACCCTTGCCCGAAGACAAGTTCAGCTGCAACTCCTCGCCCTTGTAGGTGTCGCCGAAGCGTTCCATCCAGACATTGCCGTTGGCGGTGACTTCATTCTCGACGTTCTTGAAACAGGCGCGGTCGGCTTTCATCCGGGTTTGTCCCCGGCTCAGTTCGACTTTGCGCTCAAGAATGAGTTCGCGTTCGGGGCGGCCGGAAATTTCCTCTGCGCGCACGGTAACGGGCAGGTTCGGATCTTCGGTACGTTCGCGCTTTTGGACGTTCTGGACGGTTTGGGCGTGCAAGGGCACCGCGGTGGCGGTGACGAGCGCCGTCAGGGCATAGGCCCAACGCTGCGAGGGGAGAGCTGCCGGTTTTTTCCAGCTCATGAAATGACGTGTGCAAACACCATGGCAGGCGATTTTTTGAGTTTAATCCCTTATTATATGGGAATCTTCATCTTCAATCGGATTCTCAGGCTGCATCATGTCTTCAACGCTCCCCACCACCCCAGCAACATCGTCGGACACCCGCCTGACGCAGCTCACCACCTGGCTCGCCACGCTCGGCCTGGTGCAGGTCGAATCGCGCCGTCCGGCCTCGGCCGACGCCAGCTTCCGGCGCTACTTCCGGCTCGACGTCGCGCCCGCACTGCGCGCCAGGCTGGGCGACACCCTGATCGCCATGGATGCCCCGCCCGAGCGCGAAAACGTGCCGGCCTTCATCCACGTGCAAGGCTTGCTGCTCGCTGCCGGCGTCTCGGTGCCGGCCATCGTGGCGCAGGATGTGGCCAACGGCTTCCTGCTGCTGTCGGACCTGGGCACCACCACGTACCTGCAGCGCCTGGACGTCGACAACGCGCCGTTCATGTATTCGGACGCGGTCGACGCCCTGATCAAGTTCCAGCTCACCAGCGAACCGGGCGTGCTGCCCGAGTACGACCGCGCCTTCATCGAACGCGAGCTGAACCTGTTCCCGGAATGGTTCGTCGGCAAGCATCTGGGCGTGACCATGACGCCGGAACAGAGCACGCAGCTGAACAAGGTGTTCGAGGCGATCATCGCCAATAACCTGGCGCAGCAACAGGTTTTCATGCACCGCGATTTCCATTCGCGCAACCTGATGTTCATGGACCAGGGCAATCCGGGCGTGCTGGACTTCCAGGATGCCGTGTTCGGCCCGGTCACCTACGACCTGGCCTCGCTGCTGCGCGACGCCTATGTGCAGTGGGATGAAGAGATCGTGCTCGACTGGGTGGTGCGCTACTGGCAGCGCGCCAAGGCGGTCGGACTGCCGGTCAACCCGGACATCGACGCCTTTTACCAGGACTTCGAATTCATGGCCCTGCAGCGCCACCTGAAAATCCTCGGCATCTTCTGCCGCCTGAACTACCGCGACGGCAAGAGCGCCTACATGGGCGACCTGGCCACGGTGACCGACTACGTGCGCAAGACCGCCAACCGCTACATCGTCCTCAAACCGCTGGCGCGCCTGCTCGACGCCTTCGAGGACAAGGCGCCGCAAGTGGGCTACACCTTCTGATGCGGAGCCCATCATGAAAGCCATGATCCTGGCCGCCGGCCGCGGCGAACGCATGCGGCCGTTGACCGACCATTGTCCCAAGCCGCTGCTCAAGGTGCGCGGCCGTCCGCTGATCGTCTGGCATATCCTGAACCTGGTGCGTGCCGGGATCACCGAGATCGTCATCAACCACGCGTACATGGGCGAGGCGATCGAGCGCGAGCTGGGCGACGGCGGCAGGTACGGCGCGCGCATCGCCTACTCGCCCGAAACGGTGGCGCTGGAGACCGCCGGCGGCATCGCCAACGCGCTGCACCTGCTGGGGGACGAACCGTTCCTGGTGCTGTCGGCCGACATCTACTGCCCCTACTTCGATTTTGCCCAGGTCACCGATGTGCTGATCGACGAAGACATGTGGGGCAATCCCTACCCGCCCGAGAAGCGCGACGCCTGCTGGATCTACCTGACGCCGAACCCCTTCCACAATCCGGAGGGCGACTTCGGCCTGACCATGTACCAGGTGGCCAACGACGGCGACACCAAGTGGAATTTCTCGAACATCGGCGTGTACCGGCCCGAGATGTTCAAGGCCATCGCACCGGGCACGCATGCGCGCCTGGGCACCCTGATCCGCCAGTACGCGCAGCTGGGCCAGGTGGGCGGCGAAATCTACGAAGGCGACTGGGTCAACGTCGGCACGGTGGCGCAGCTCGAAGAGCTCAACGCACCGCTGGGCGCACGCAAGGCCGCGCCATGAACAGCGCGCCCTTTGCAGCGCGGCGCGCGCGCCTGTGCGCGGCGATGCAGCCGGGCGCGGTGGCGATCCTGTCGACCGCACCGGAAGTGCAGCGCAACAGCGACACCGACTATCCCTACCGCCACGACAGCTATTTTTATTATCTGACCGGCTTCACGGAACCGGACAGCGTGCTGGTGCTGGTGGCCGCCCACGGTGCGACGGCGGCGCAGGCGATCCTGTTCTGCCGCCAGAAGAACGTCGAGCGCGAAATCTGGGACGGCTTTCGCCATGGCCCCGAGGGCGCGCGCGCCGCCTTCGGCTTCGATAGCGCCTTCCCGATCGAGGAGCTGGACGCCGAAATGGCCAGGCTGCTGGCCAACGCCCCGGCGGCGTATTACGCGCTCGGGCACAGCGCCGCGCTCGACATGCAAATGAAGAACTGGCTGCTGGCGGTACGGCGCCAGGCGCGCACCGGCATCACGGCGCCGGCGGTGGCGCACGACCTGCTGGCCATGCTCGACGAAATGCGGCTGTTCAAGGACGACGCCGAGCAAGCCGTGATGCTGCGCGCCGCGACCATTTCGGGCGTGGCGCATGCACGCGCCATGCTGGCGTCGAAACCGGGCATGTACGAATACGAGATCGAGGCGGAACTGCTGCACGAGTTCCGCCGCAGCGGCGCCCAGTATCCGGCCTACACGCCGATCGTGGCGTCGGGCGCGAATGCCTGCGTGCTGCACTACAACGCCAACAATACGCAAACGCGCGACGGCGACCTGGTGCTGATCGACGCCGGCTGTGAACTGGACAGCTACGCCGCCGACATTACCCGCACCTACCCCGTCAACGGCCGCTTCAGCGGGCCGCAGCGGGTGCTGTACGAGCTGGTTCTGGCCTCGCAGGACGCGGCGCTGGCGGTGGTGCGGCCGGGCCGGAAATACAGCGACATCCACGACGCCGCCACACGCGTGCTGGCGCAGGGCATGCTCGACCTGGGCCTGCTCGACAAACACAAATTCGGCAGCGTGGACGACGTCATCGCCGAGCGCGCGCACCAGCAGTTCTACATGCACGGCACCGGCCACTGGCTGGGGCTGGACGTGCACGACGCCGGCGCGTACCGCGACGTCACGGCCGAAGGCAAGCCATCGCGCCCGCTGCAGCCGGGCATGGTGCTGACGGTCGAACCGGGCATCTACGTGCGTCCGGCGGACGGCGTGCCGGAACAGTTCTGGCACATCGGCATCCGCATCGAAGACGACGTGCTGGTCACCCCAGGCGGACATGCCATCCTGAGCGCCGCGGCACCCAAGCTGGCGGACGATATCGAACAACTGATGCGAACCTGATGGACAACACACAAACAACGTTCGATGTGGCGATCTGCGGCGCCGGCCCGGTGGGCATGGCGCTGGCCGCCCTGCTGGCGCGGCGCGGCATGGCAAGCAGCAGCATTGGCCTGATCGACGCCAGGGCGCTGGGCGTGGCATTGAGCGACCCGCGCTCGATCGCGCTGTCGTACGGCAGCCGCCTGCTGCTGGAAGATATCGGCGCCTGGCCTCTGCTCGCCACCGCCACGGCCATCCACCAGGTCCATGTATCGCGCCGCGGCCATTTCGGGCGCAGCCTGATCGACCGCGGCGAGCATGGCGTGGAGGCGCTCGGTTATGTGGCGCGCTACGGCGACCTGGTGTCGGCCCTGGCGGCGGCGTGCGAGCGCGCCGGCGTGGTGGCGATTCGGCCGGTGCGCGTGGCCGGCCACACGGAGCATGCCGATGGCGTCGGGCTGACGCTCGACGACGGCCGCGAACTGACAGCGGCGGTGGTGGTACAGGCCGAGGGCGGCGTGTTCGGCGAGCAGGATGCCAGGTCGCGCACGCACGACTACCGGCAGACGGCGGTGATTGCGCGCGTCAGCGCCAGCGCGCCGGTTGCGCATCGCGCGTACGAACGCTTTACCGGCGAAGGGCCGCTGGCGCTGCTGCCGCAGGACGGCGCCGATGGCCATCAGTATGCGCTGGTGTGGTGCGTGCGGCCGGAACGCGCGCAGGCATTGCTGGCGCTCGATGACGCGGCCTTCCTGGCGCAGCTGGGCGAGGCTTTCGGGCAGCGCCTGGGACGGTTTACCGCAACGGGCGCGCGCGGTGCGTATCGGCTCGGGCTCAATGCCGAACCGGCTGCCACACGGCGCACGGTGGCGGTCGGGAATGCGGCGCAAACCTTGCATCCGGTGGCGGGACAGGGTTTGAATCTGGGGCTGCGCGACGCCGCTGTGCTGGCGCGGCTGCTGGCGCGCGAGGCCGGACCGGCGGCGCTGGCTGCGTTCGCGGGCGAACGGCAAACCGACCGCAAGCTGGTGGTGGAGCTGACCGACACGATGGCGCGCGCGTTCGCGCACGAGGGGCCGGGGCAGGCGCTGCTGGGATTGTCGCTTGGCTTGCTCGACACATTCAACCCGGCGAAGAATGTGCTGGGCGAATGGATGATGTTCGGACGGCGCTGATAACGCCATTCCTGCCAGTGGCAGGAATGGCGCGGCTTAAAACTCTTCCCAATCCTCGGCCGGCGCGGTGCTGGCCAACTGCTTTTTCACCGGCGCGCGAACCACCGGCTTCGGTGCAGTGCGCGCCGCCACATGCCTTGGCGCCGCTACCAGCGCGCTGCCGGCATTGAGCTTGAACACGCTGACCACGGCGGCCAGCTGGCGCGCCTGGTCCTGCATCGCTTCCGACGCCGCCGCCGCTTCTTCCACCAGCGCCGCGTTCTGCTGCGTCACCTGGTCCATCTGCGTGACAGCCTGGTTGATCTGCTCGATCCCCAGGGTCTGCTCCTGGGTGGCGGCCGCGATGTCGCCCATGATATCGGTCACCCGGCGGATGCTCTGGACGATATCGCCCATCGTGCTGCCCGCCTCGTTCACCAGCTTGCTGCCCGCCTCGACCTGCTCGACCGAGCTGCCGATCAGGCCCTTGATCTCCTTGGCCGCCTGCGCCGAGCGCTGCGCCAGGTTGCGCACCTCGCTCGCCACCACCGCAAACCCGCGTCCCTGCTCGCCCGCGCGCGCCGCTTCCACCGCCGCGTTCAGGGCCAGGATATTGGTCTGGAACGCGATCCCGTCGATCACGCCGATGATGTCGACGATCTTGTTGCTGGCCTCATTGATGCGGCCCATGGTATCGACCACGTTGCCGATCACGTTGCCGCCCTTGGTGGCCACCTGCGACGCCGTTTCGGCCAGGGTGCTGGCCTGGCGCGCGTTGTCGGCGCTCTGCTTGACGGTGGACGTGAGTTCTTCCATCGACGATGCGGTTTCCTCCAGCGAGCTGGCCTGCTCCTCGGTGCGGCTCGACAGATCCTGGTTGCCGGCCGCAATTTCGGACGAGGCGACTGAAATCGTATCGGTGCCCTGGCGGACCTGGCGCACCACGTCGACCAGGCTGTCGTTCATTTTTTGCAGCGCGGTAAGCAACTGGCCGATCTCGTCGTTCGATTCGATCTTGACGGTGTCGGTCAGATTGCCCCCGGCAATGCTGTTGGCAAAGCGCAGCGCTTCGGCGATCGAGCGCGAGATGCCGCGAATGAGGGCGGTGCCGGTCATCAGACCGAGGGCCGCGCTAAATACAATCAGGCCGATGGCCAGCGCGCGGGCCGTCTCGAACCGCGCCGTAGCTTCCTCATACTCGGCCTTGCCGACGCCGAGCTGGTACTTGATCAGCGCATTCATGTTGTCGCGCACGGGCTGGAAGGTCTGGGTCAGCGCACCGTTCACCAGGGCGACCGCGCCCGGCACGTCCTTGGCGCGGAACGTGGCCAGGGTCGGCTTGATCCCCTGCGTGACAAACGCTTCCCGGCTGGCCTCGAACTTGGAAGCGAGGATCTTTTCTTCGGGGGTCAGGTAGGTCAGCATGAACCTGCCCCACACCTCGGTGACGATCTTGACGCGCTGCTCGACCTCCTCGGCCACGGCGCCCAGAGTGGCCGGGTCGGCGCTGACCGCCTTCGACAGGGCGGTCTGGTTTTGCTGGATCTCGGTCAGCACTTCTGACAGCATGCCCACCGCTACCAGGCGGTCTTCGTACACCGTTTTGAGCGAGGCGTTGGTCACGCTCAGGTTGCGCAAGCCGAGCAGGCCAATCAGCAGGGAAATCACGCTGAGCACCACGATGACGAAAATGAGACGTGCCTTGATCGTCAGATTTTTAAACATGGTCGGTGACCTTTCAGCTAGCGGTTGCGGGAGCCGGATGCGCACGGCCGGGGGCGGCATGAAAGCCTGTCCTCCAAGAAATATACCGAAGTTGGGTAGTGAGTTAAATGGCGCATTATCAACATAGGTCAAATTCTGCGCGGCTTGTGTTTGTGATGCGACAAGCGCAGCGACAATGTTGTGTGCTGGTCTTTATTGATATCGCCATGCGTGCGGGCGGCAGTGGCCGAGCGGGCTGCAGTGGGCAGCCCGGCTTGGCTGCGTGACCGAGGGTGGAGCAAATGAGTGGGAAAGCGGGGAAGTAGATCGTCACGCCCGAGGAGGGGCAAGTGAGCGCAACGATCAATATCGGGCCGGTGCAAGAGCGCCGTCAGGCGGCGCTGATGCATCCCGATGGGTGTGGCATGGAGCGGCACTGGGCCGCGATCGGGTCAGCGCGCTCCTGGGACCCGGTTGTCGAGTCCCGTGTGCGATTATCGGTTGCCCGCGTTCTCCGGAGCATCTTTTGTCGGTGCCGCCGGCTCCTTGGACCCGCCACGCTCCCAGCTCTTTTTTGCTGGCGGTTTGAACACGAATGTATCCCCGGCGTTTTCGCCCCCTTCGGATTTGGCAGCCCGCTTGGCAGGCTTACCGTCCTTGGCCGGCGCCGCAGGCTTCTCGAGTACCATCTTCTTGTTCTTGTCAAATTTGAACGAGTCGCCGGCATTGTTAGTGGAATGCAAATTGCCGTTTCCATCGTCATGGGCGAAGCCGGTCAGGGCGAAGATCGACACAACAGAAGCCAGAAGGCACAGTTTTGATTTATTCATGGTGAAATTCCTCATTGGTTTTAATCTGCGCACGGGATGCGCCATCGTCCGAAAAAGCAGGCCCCAGACTGTGGGATCGCCACCGACTTCCTTGCGAATCACTGTGTTGCAACTTGAAGTCTTGCTGTGCACCTTACATCCATCCACATAATTCATGTAGATCACAAATGTAACAGGAAGTAAATCCAACACGGCTGGGCATTCTCCCGGCGCCCGTACCAGAACCGTGAATTTACACCCTGAACGACGCGCTTGTCAGCAAGACAGTCAATCGGCGCTGCCAAAATACACCGAATACTATCCAAAACACGCAATTTCCACGAGTTCGCCAAGTGTTGCAATCAGAATCAGAAGCGCCGGTGACAATGTCACAAAAAATGACTGCTCAATATGGAAGATTATTCAAACTATTTTTAACGCACGCTATATATTTGTCAACAATTGTTACAGAATCCAATTTATGTTTAAACAACGTGACATCCGCCGGGAGGCTTGTAACAATCGCCACCTGACGGCCCCTCACGGGCAGGGCCGATTGGCGGGAAACTCCCATTCACAGGCAAAAATAACAAAAAAAAATGTTGTTGCGCAAACACGCAAATTAGTACAAAATCAATACTTTATTATGTGCTGGATGTCATCTTTTTAGTTCTCCAGTGCAATGCCATCAGGCCCAGCTCCGCCATCATTGTGAACATATGGATGCAACTACCGGAAGCCCAAGGAGAAAACAATTGAGCATATCCGTTTTATTAGCTAAAAAAGCGCTGGGACCATTAATAGCTGTGTTTTTAATTTTACAAGGATGTACTCCGATGGCCAAAGACGACGTATTAAAATTTTCAACTCATGACATCGGGTTGGCTTGCTATGGTGGAGTAACCAATGCTTGGCTGCAGTATGCGGGAATGGTCAGCGAACTCTGCGACACAGAGGCTGGCAGGGACAAATTGCCAACTGACATTAACCGCGTTCCCGGATCGTTAGCGGGTTTTTATCAGGCCTTCGAGAGCCCGCTGGAAATGAAATGGCGTTCGCGCGACGGCACGGAACTGCGCCACACTGTTGACCTTAAGAAGGAAATTCCTGTCCCCCGTATCAAGTACGACCATCCGGAGCGCGTCTTCGATAAGGAACCGTTCCAGGGCGTTCCAACGGTCGTGGTCGAGTACGACGATCGGACTGTGAACGTCTATTTTGCCGCGACATTACAAGTACGCCCTCTTGATCCGGCTACCCGCCCATCCGTAGAGCATGTGGATGTCTTCACACTTGTTTATTCCCGGACGTTATAATGGACTTTTTTGGATATAATAATACTGCGAAAAATCCATCCAAGGATGGCGTCGACGTTACTGGCGTGAGCAACGCGCAAATGTCTCAATATGGCAAAGCTGAAAAGGAAATCAGCAAGCTGAAGGTACCCGAGATATATAACCGGGCCGATCCGCATTCGCGCGTGTTCGTCGCCATGTTCGATGGCACCGGCAATGACCTGAATAACCCGGCCAGAGGTATTACCAATATCGGCTTGCTGAAAAAGCAGATCGATACGCTTGCCCATGACAAATCCTCTATCGCTGGTCAGTACATAAGGGGGCCTGGCACACAAGAAGATGCCATTGAGAGAGTCCTCGACGGCGCCAAGGGTTTGACGTATCAAGCACGTCAGGAATTCATGTATCAGAAGTTCCAGCAGCAGTGCGAGAAATGGCTGAAGGAGGATCCGAACGCAAAAATCACCGTCATGTCCACAGGATTCAGCCGTGGCGCAGAGCAAGCCGCCGGGTTCACCCGGATGGTGCATGACCGCGGAATAGCCGGAGCAAAAGATCCTGACCATCCGGAGCGTAAAGTTCTTGCCTTGCGCCCGCCAGGTTCGATCGCCCAGGCAGTTGTCATGTACGACCCGGTAGCCAGTGGAGAACCAGAAAGACATGATCGCCGTCTGCCGCCCTCGGTCATCAGCGGAGTGCAGATCCGGGCCAACGACGAGCATCGTACGGACTTTGTGTCGACAACGAATATCAAACAGGGTCATTCGGCCGATGGCCGGTTTTTGGCATTCACTGTGCCAGGCGCGCACAGCGATGTTGGCGGCGGATATAAGCTGAGAGGGCTGTCGGATCGCAGTTTCAATCTGGCGACGGACTATCAAAACAGATTGCTCGGCGGGGACCTGATCCGCAAGCAGGTCGTTTCGAAAGATCCTACACACAGCGTCATCCACGATTCTACGCAGCATGAGCGGTTTTGGCGGAAATCGGACTCGCCTGTTCGCGAAAACGTCCCCATGGGCGAGCGAGCCGCTGCCAGTGCTACCCTGCAGGCGCAATACCCGGCCAAGGCGCAGCCTGCAGCCCCGGCACCGCAGGCGGCGGCCGCTGCACACAAGGAAGCGCCTCAGCCAGCCAAGGCTCAACCGGCGGCGCCGGCGGCGCACAAGGAAACGCCTCGCCCGGCCAAAGATCAGCATGCTGCGCCAGCGCCCGCAGCACACAAGGAAGCAGCCCCGGCCAAGGAGCAGCATGCGGCGGCAGCAGCGCACAAGGAAACACCTCGTCCGGCCAAAGATCAGCACGCTGCGCCAGCGCCCGCAGCACACAAGGAAGCACCTCACCCAGCCAAGGAGCAGCACGCGGCGGCAGCGCACAAGGAAACGCCTCGTCCGGCCAAAGATCAGCCCGCTGCACCAGCGCCCGCAGCACACAAGGAAGCACCGCAACCGGCCAAGGAGCAGCACGCCGCGCCGACACCGCACGCGGCGGCGGCCGCGCACAAGGAAGCACCTCAACCGGCCAAGGATCAGCACGCGCCTCCAGCACCGCAGACGGCGGCCACAGCGATCAAGGAAACATCTCATCCGGTCAAGGATCAGCACGCCGCGCCAGCACCGCAGGCAGTGTCGACAGCTCAAAACGTCGCTCCGCGCTCGGTCACGGAACAAGCTCCTGCCACGCCAGCACCGCAGGCAGTATCCGCAGCTCAAAACGTCGCTCCTCGCCCGGTCTCGGAACAAGCTCCCGCCGCGCCAGCGCCGCAGGCAGTGTCCGCAGCTCAAAACGTCGCTCCGCGCCCGGTCACGGAACAAGGTCCCGCCGCGCCAGCACCGCAGGCAATGGCCGCAGCTCAAAACGTCGCTCCGCGCCCGGTCACGGAACAAGCTCCCGCCGCGCCAGCACCGCAGGAAATGTCCGCAGCTCAAAACGTCGCACCTCGCCCGGTCACGGAACAAGCTCCCGCCGCACCAGCACCGCAGGCAGTGGCCGCGGCTCAAAACGTCGCTCCGCGCCCGGTCGCGGAACAAGCTCCCGCCGCGCCAGCACCGGAGCTGGATGGAAAAGCCGCGTTTGCCAAGCAACTCCAGGCAGCCGGGCTGGAACTGAAGGAGCCGCCGGTCATGGACGGCACACTGCAGCGCGTGGCCATCGCCGGCGGCGCTCCGGGCAACCGCGATGGCGCGTATGCCGGTCATCTCGACGGCCACCCTCACGGGCACATTACCAATTTTGCCAGCGGCGTCCAAACAAACTGGAGCCAGGACGGGATGACGTTGTCGGACAAGCAGCAAGGCCAGCTGACGGCGCACGCGCAAGATGCCCGGCAGCAGCGCGGCACCGAGCTTTCCGAGCAATACAATCAGGTCAGTGCCAAAATAGTCGAGAAACTCGATCGCTTGCCCGACCATCCGCCGGCGGAAGGCAACGCCTACATGGCGAGTAAGAAAATCGATGCGTACGGCGTCAAGTTCGAAGGCGACACGATGATTGTTCCGATGCGCGACATTAACGGCAAGGTGTGGTCGGCGCAGACGATCCAGCCCGGAGAGGATGGCGGATCGTCCTTTGAAAAAGGCAGCCGCAGGGTTGGCAACATGCACATCATCGGCGATATCAAGCCGGGTGCCGATGTGCTGGTGACAGAAAGTTACGCAAGTGGCGCCTCGCTGCACCAGGCCACTGGCAAGGCGGTCGTCGTGGCATTCGATGCGCGCAACATCGACCCCGTGGTCGAATCGGTGAAATCGCGCCATCCGACCAATGCCTTGTACATCATGGCGGATAATGACAAGCAATCCCAACAGAATGTCGGTGGCGAGAAGGCTACTGCGGCTGCGGAGAAGCACCAGGTCGGCATTGCTTTCCCGGAGTCCAAGTCGGGCAAGGTGGCCGACTTCAATGAACTGCATGTGCGCGAAGGGTTACCGGCAGTAAAAGCGCAGGTGGACAAGGCTGTGGACCGTTCAGTCGATCACAGCCGGGAACAGGCAACCAGTGTGGCTCACGCGCAACGCGGCGACAGCGCCGAAGTGAAGGCTGCCACGCCCGACGGCAAGCACACCGGACCTGTCATCGCCGTAACCAAGTATCACGCGATCCAGGCGGTGGGCGAAAAATCCTACATCGTGCATCAGCTGAGCGATCTGCCCAGCGTGCCGGTGCAAGACAAACCGCTCACGATCGCGTATCAGGACGGACGCGCGCAAATGACCGACAAGGCGCCCGAGAAAGTAGCCAGCCTGCAGCGTTAAGCCGGGGCCGGACTGCCAGGCAAGCACTGGTACCACGCGTCTGGCGTTGCGACGGCTTGCAACGCCAGACGAGCGCGAGAAACAATTATTTTGTTGCGAAAGCGCATAAATTCGTACAATATCGAGAGTCCCTTAAACGCTGGATCGAGTCCATTTTTCGGCTCTTCCAGCGCAACATCATCAGACAAGGCTTGCGATACATGCGAACAGTTTCGCAGATACCGAAGCTCAAGGAGCAAACCATTGAATATATCCGCTTTCTTAGCGAAAAAGGCGTTCGGACCACTATTTTTCGGGATTTTACTGTTACAAGGATGTGCTGCGATGGCCAAAGATGACGTACTGAAATTTTCAACTCATAACATTGGATTGACTTGCTATAGTGGAGTAACAAATGCCTGGTTGATGTACGCGGGCAAAATAAGCAAACTGTGCTTTACAGAGGTCGCCCGGGAGAAATTATCTACCGACGTCAACCGAGTCCCTGGTTCGACATCAGGATCCTATAAAGCGTTCACGGGGCCAATGGAAATGAAGTGGCGCTCGCGAGACGGCTCGGAATTGAGCCACACTGTCGATCTCATCAAGGAAGTTCCTGATCCGCGTATCAAGTACGACCATCCTGAGCGTGTCTACGCCAAACAACCGTTCTTCGGTGATCCGACGGTTGTTGTCGAGTACGATGATCGGACTGTGAATGTGTACATTGCAGCGACCTTGCAAGTTATTCCTGTCGATCCGGCTAATAAAAGTGTCGAGTATGTTGACACTTATTCCCTTGTCTATTCCAGGACTCTGTAATGACAATATTCGGATTAGTAAACCTACCTAAAGAGGGGTCGCCAGACGGTGTTGATGTCGTTCCTGCGACGACCGAGCAACTGGGTCAATATGACAAAGCTGGAGCGAAAGCTCGCGAGTTGAAAGTGCCGGAACTGTACAATCAGGCGGACCCGAAAGCGCGCGTATTTGTCGCCATGTTCGACGGTACGGGCAATGATCTTCATAATGACAGGGAGCATATTACCAACATCGGGATGCTGAAAGACCAGGTCGATCAGCTTTCTTACAAAAACAAGTCGATCGGGGGGCACTATATAGAGGGGCCCGGTACCCAAGAACACTATATCCCGAGAACGATCGACGGCATCACCGGCGGCACGTATCAAGAGCGCATCGACAAGATGTTCGTGGAGTACCAGAAACAGGCTGCAATATGGCTGAAAGAGGATCCGGACTGTAAAATCAGTGTCCTGTCCACAGGATTCAGCCGTGGCGCGGAGCAAGCAGCCGGTTTTACCCGGCTGGTGCATGAGCGAGGAATACCCGCGCCGATAAATCGCGAGCACCCGGATATTCCTGATCCCCCTTTGCGTGCGCCAGGTACTATCCCCCAGGCGGTCATGCTATACGACCCGGTCGCTACGGGTGAACCAGGGAACAATGACCGTCGTCTGCCACCCTCGGTTGTCACGGGAATGCAGATTACTGTCAGCGATGAACATCGCACTGCCTTCGCGTCGACGTCTATTATCGGGCAGGGCTTATCCGACGATGGGCGGTTTGTCGCCGTTCCGGTGCCCGGCGCGCATAGCAATGGGGGTGGAGGATACTTGGCGAGGGGGCTGTCGGACCGCAGCTTCAATCTGGCGGTGGACTTTGAAAACAGGGTCTTGGGCGGGGACTTGCTCAAAAAGGTCGAGGTTTCCAACGACCCCAAGCAGAATGTCATCCATAAATCTGAACAGCACAAGTGGGTGTACAGGGCAGAGCCGGAGCGCAGGATAGTTGAACTGCCGGAGCGGGAGGCTGCCGACCCCATCCTGCGGGCCCAGTACCCTCCCAAGGATGCTCCCGTCGTCACGCCAGCCCCGGCAGCAGATCCAAAAGTCGAGTTCGGCAATAAGATTCAAGGGGCCGGTCTGGAGCTGAAAGAGGCGCCTGTCATGGACGGCACCCTGCAGCGCGTGCCGGTCGCCGGCGGTGCGCCGGGCAACCGCGATGGCGCGTATACCGGGCACCTCGACGGTCATCCTCATGGCCAGATCACCAATTTCGCCTCTGGTCATAAAGAAAACTGGAGCAAGGACGGGCTGCCGCTAACGGACAAGCAGCAAGGCCAGCTGACGGTAGACGCACAGAATGCCCGGCAGCAGCGTGGAGCCGAGCTTGCCGAGCAATACAATAACGTGGCTGCCAAGACCAGCGAGAAACTCGAGCGGCTGCCTGATACGCCTCCGGCGGGCGGCAATGCCTACCTGGCGAGCAAGCAGATCGATGGGCACGGCGTCAAGTTCGATGGCGACAAGGTGGTCGTTCCGCTGCGCGACATTGATGGCAAGATCTGGTCGGCACAGACCATCAGCCCCGGGGAAGATGGCGGCTCGACGTTTGAAAAAGGTGGGCGCAGAGTTGGCAACATGCACATCATCGGCGATATCAAGCCGGGTAGCGATGTGCTGGTGGCCGACGGGTACGCGAGCGCTGCCTCGCTGCACCAGGCCACCGGAAAACCGACGGTGGTCGCTTTCGATGCGCGCAACATGGACGCCGTGGTCGACTCCGTGAAATCGCACCATCCGACCAATCCTGTGCACATCATGGCAGACCATGCCGGTGTCGAAAAGGCTACCGCCGCGGCGGAGAAACACCAGGTCGGGATTGCCTTCCCCGAGTCCAAAACGGGGGCCAAGGTGGCCGACTTCAACGAACTGCATGTGCGCGAAGGCTTGCCGGCGGTAAAAGAGCAAGTCGACAAGGCGGTCGCCCGTTCGGTCGATCACAGCTTGGAACAGGCGACCAGCGCGGCTCGCGCGCAGCGCGGCGACGGCGCCGAAGTCAAGCCCGCGTCGCACGACAGCAAGCACACGGGACCTGTGACGGCCGTGACCAGCTATCACGCGGTCCAGGCGGTCGGCGAGAAGTCCTTTGTCGCGCACGAACTGCGTGATTTGCCGAGCGTGCCGGTTCAAAACAAACCGGTGACCATCGAGTATCAGGACGGGCGTGCACAAATGACCGACAAGGCGCCCGAGAGAGCCGCCGCTACTCAAGATCGTTAAGTCTGCGTCGGACTGCAGTACATGCGTCGTAACCGCAGACCTGGCGTTGCTAGCCATTAGCAACGCCAGGTCACCTCCGCCTCTCACAGCGGCGGGATCGCAAATCTTCCAACAGGATGCTTCCATCCCGCGCCCCTTTCATCACCTAAAATGCACAGCCGGACATGGCGTGCGCACGCGCCACCCGGAGGCGACACTGCCACCTGTGCAAAATTGCCATATGACTACTTCGGCAAGATGACTGATTGATCGAGATGCGACGCCAGCGGCCCTAGCGGCGCCTTCGGAAAAAACCGCCGGATGGGGCGAATCAAATGCGCCTGCGCCCCGCTTGGCAAGTCGAGGCAGAGCGAGCAAAAGAAAACACAAATATTCAATTGCGAAAGCATTTGAATTCGTACAAGATCAACATTCCGTTATAGGTGGAATAGAACTTGGTTTTTGACTCCTCCGGCGCGATGGCTATCAGACCAGGTTCCGCGCTCAATTACCGAAACCAGAGGAGGAAGAATTGAAAATCTCCGATTTTTTAGCGAAAAAAGCACTGGCGCCGCTATTTTCCGGAATTTTACTGTTACAAGGATGTGCTGCGGTCGCTAAAGATGACGTATTGAAATTTTCGACGCATAACGTCGGATTAACTTGTTATGGCGGCGTAACAAAGTAAGCGGCCAGCCCGTCCGCCTTCTACGATCGTTTAGATCTGTGTAGAGTTTGCGAACGGTAGCAGCGAGTCAATTTTGCTGTTGGGGCAGGTGGGAAGCTTTTCGAGGGTGTCGGCGAGCCAGCGTGCAGGATCGAGGCCGTCAAGCTTGGCGCTAGCGAACAGGCTCTGGATGGCGGCAGCGCGGCGTCCGGCTCGTTCGGAGCCGGCAAACAGCCAATTCTTTTTGCCAATGGCGATCGGGCGTATCGCGTTCTCGACCAGGTTATTGTCGATTGGGAGGCTGCCCGAGCTGGCATAGCGCTGCAGCGCAGGCCAGCGCTTGAGGGCATGCTCAATGGCCTTGGCCGTGCCGCTGCCAATGGCGACGTTACGCTGGGACGCCAGCAGCCAGCGATGCAGGTCGGCCAGGGCTGGGATGGCGTGCTGCTCACGCAATGTGCCCCGTTGTTGTGCGGTCATGCCGAGCGCTTGTTGCTCGATGGCGTATAGCTGTCCGATGCGCCGCAAAGCTTCGTCTGCCACTGGGCTACCGCTGGCAGCATGCAGGTCAAAGAACTTGCGCCGGATGTGGGCCAGGCAAGCGAGCTCGGTGAGGCCTGCCGTAAACAGCGCCTTGTAGCCGACATAGTCATCGACCATCAGATGGCCGCGCCAGTCCTGCAGGAAAGCACGGGCATGGGCCCCAGCGCGACTGGTCTGGTAATCGAAGACGACGATGCCCGGCCCGTCATCTAGCCCATTGGAGCGGTAGGCCCACAGATAGGCGTGCTTAGTCTTGCCACTGCCGGGATCGAGCTGGCGCACGGGTGTCTCGTCGGCATGCAGGCAACTTCGTTCCCTGAGCAATTCGGCCAGCCGGTCGGCCAGCGGCTGCAAGGCTACGCCGATACGCCCGATCCATTCGCCGAGCGTGGAGCGGGCCAGCGGCACGCCATCGCGCGCCGCAATCTGCTCGATGCGGTACAGCGGCAAGTGGTCAAGGTACTTGCACACCGCGATCCAGGCCAGCAGCCCGACAGCGGCCATGCCGCCGTCAATGACTGCTGGCGGAACCGGCGCTGCCGTCACCGTCTCGCAAGGACGGCACGCATACTGCGGGCGGATGTGGCGATGCACGAAGAAGCGCGCCGGTTCCACGTCGAGCTGTTCGCTGACGTCTTCGCCGATCTTGACCAGGTCGGCGCCACATTGGCCACACTGGCACGACTCGGGCTCATGACGGTGCTCGATGCGCTCCAGGTGCGTTGGCAGCGGCTGGCGCCCGGCGCGCTTGCGCTGCCGTTTCACAGGTGCCTGCGCTTCAAGTTCCTCGTCGATGGCTGCCAGATCCGTATCGACCGTTTCCTCGAACAGCAGGCGCTGTTCGCCGACGAGTGCTTCGCTGGCCTTGCCGAAGCGAACTCGCTTGTAGTAGGCCAGCTCGTGCGTCAGCGCGGTGATCTTGAAATCCTTCTCAGCGAGCACAGCATCGCGCTGCGCCAACTTAGCCTGCTGCTGCGCGAACAGCGCCTGCACTCGCGCCATGGCGGCAGGGGTGAGGTTCAGATCGGCAAGTTCGTTGAGCAGGTCCATGGCTCAGTAGTTTACAGAGCATGGACGATGTTTCCAAGCGAAACAGTTTACCTCCTCACAGTCGCCACTGCGCCGGCGCCGGTGCCGACAGGCGCTGCCAGTCCACGCCGGCCACCAGCCATTGCCATTGTTCGGCGCTCATCTGCCAGCACGCCTCGCCTGCCTGTGGCCAGACGAACTGGCCACGGTGCAAGCGGCGCAGGCACATCCAGACACCCGTGCCGTCCCAGCACACCAGTTTCAGGCGCGTGCGGCGGCGGTTGGCAAACACGTAGGCCGTGCCGTCGCAAGGCGGGCGACCCAGCGCCTGCTGCACGTGCAAGGACAGCCCATCGATCCCGGTGCGCATGTCCACCGCCGCCGTCGCCAGCCAGATCGCATCGGCTGACAGCTGCATCACAGGCCGCGCAGCAACTCGGCCAGCCAGCTGGCCGGCACTTCGCTCGGCAAGGCCAACGTCCAACCGCGCTCGCTGCGCAGGCTGATCGTGGCTACGGCGGGGACCATTGGCGCCAACCGCACCGGCAACAGCGCTGGCACAACCTGCGGTTTGGCCAACCGACGCACCCAATAGCCGACTTGGCGCACCGGGAAGCCTTGCTCCATCGCGTATGCCCGCTGCGACAGGCCGCTGCGCTGCCATTGCGTCACGCGTTCCTGCCACACCGTCTCTCGTTCTGAATTCGTCACCGTTACCCTCCTGAATTAATCGAAGGGATTAGTTTGGGCGGGACGATTGGAAAATCATAGGTGGGACGGCTGGGCGCTTACGTAACAAATGCTTGGTTGAAATATGCGGGTTTGATCAGCGAGCTTTGCGTAACCCAGGTCGCCCGGGAAAAACGGCCTTCCGACGTCAACCGCGTCCCTGGCGTTTTATCGGGTTTCTACAAGGCGTTCGCGGGACCGCTGGAGATGAAATGGCGCTCTCGAGACGGCACGCAGTTGAGCCACACCGTCGACCTCAACAAAGAAATTCCCGATCCCCATATCCAATACGACCATCCGGAGCGCGTCTTCGCCAAGGAACCGATTCTGGGTTTTCCAGCGCTCGTTGTCGAGTACGACGATCGGACAGTGAATGTGTACTTTGCCGCGACATTGCAAGTACGTCCCCTCGACCCGGCCAGCCGGCCGGCCGTCGAGCACGTCGATACCTACACACTTGTGTACTCCCGCACGTTGTAGCGGAAATTTGGGGATATGCCTCGCGGCGCCGGATTGCATGCGCTTCTCAACAACAGCTGTTTTGCAGCGCTACCGACCGGGAGATGCGGCCCATTTTTCGACCGGCAGCCTGGCGCATACCGGCCCCGGGCGCTCCCCCTCCCGACTTCGAATATTGCAGGAAACTGAGGATGTTGTGCCGGCGGAACACCGGGCAACTGGCTCGGTCCGCAGTTGCGGCCTATCCCTTCAGGCCGTGCGAGCTACCGCGGTCATGGCGACCGCGGCTCAAGTGCATAACTGTCAAAGGAATGTTGCCATCCCTTTTTAAGGCATGCTGGCGAGAATGGCTTGCAAGCGGTAGATTTCTTCGCGGCTGGCAATCGTGGGCAAGCGTTTGGCATCGTAGTCAGCCATTTCCGCTTTGCAGTATCCATCCTGAACACGGCCATTCAGTTGCACGCATGTCTCCACCACCGTCCGCGCAGCAACGCTCAGCACGGCTTGGGCGTCCCAGATTGGCATCAGCCTGGCGATCTCGGCTTTGATGGCTTCTTTCGTATCCGGGGTGTACACAACACCGGGCACCGTGCCCGGAACGCCCGGTGCCGGCACCGGCTCTTCGACCGGGTCCGGATACACCGGGGTCGAACTCTCGGCCAGCATTTCGGGACTAGGATTGTCGTCGCTGGAGGCTTGGCCACTATTCCTCGGGCACAATTTCAAGAAGTTGGTGCGCGCCTTGAGGGTGTCCTTGAATTTTTTCGCTCTGATATCGAAGTATTTCTTTATTGGCTCGAGGCATTCGCTGGGATTGTCGCCTTTGGCTTTGGCGAGGAGACAAAGGGTCATTTCACAAGCCAACTTGGCATCGGCGTTCAATTCTTGCGCCTGGGCAGGTGCGACGAAGCCGAAGCCGGCTGCTGCAAACGCGATCGAGGCATAGAGTTTTTTGTGCTGCATGTTGAATCTCCTTTCAGCTTCCGGCTGGAGCGGGGCGACAAGCCATTCATTTGCTCAAAACAAGCGGTGATTTATAATTCTTTACAGCTATCCGCAGCATAAACACGTGCAATTTAGCGTGAGCGATCAGCCGGTCGTGGGGCCTGGCGCTCCAACTGGGCGTCGGGATCGCGGTTAAACGATGTATCGCGTTGCGCCAATTCCACCTGGGTGCGCGATTCGGCGTCGCGGTCGTAACGGTTCACCACAGGATCGCCGCGCCGGGACTTTTCATCTTCCTTCTCGAGCTTTTGAAACAGATCGGTCATGAGCTTCATGGCCATCTCCATCGCCTTGTCCGAGTCGCCGCGTCCGCCCATGAGCGACTTGAGCGCATCCATGGCCAGTTGCTGTTTGGCGGTCAGCTCGCGCTGCTCTTCAGCGCGGGCGGCGACCTTGGCCGGAGTGTCCACCGCATCGCGGTCGGCTGCCACCCAGCCGGGCGCACCCTCGGCGCGGCTGCCGCGTTCGCCCGCCTCGGGGGCACCCGGCGCCCGCTCCTTGCTGGCGCGTTCCTGACGTTCCTGGCGCTCCTGCAACAAGGCCATGTCCACATCGGTCGGCTTGTAGCCTGCGACCGGCACGTCGCGCGCGGCGGCCTCGAGCCATACGCCGCGCTTGAACTCGTCGGCGCCCGAGACCGTGATCGTCTTCCAATCCTTCTCGACCGCCATGTCGACCATCGCGCGCGCTACCGCCACATCGTTATTCTTGGTAGCCAGGCGCGCACCCGTGTCTTCGAACGCCACAGTGTCTTGCTTGTCGCGGTAATAAAACTGCTTGTCGCGCTGGACGAATTCGCCGCGCGAGTCATCGGCGCCGCGCGCTGCGCCCTGCCGTTCCGATGGAACAGCCTCACCCCGGTCCGACCCGGCGGGCCTGGCCGGTGGGCGGTTTGCACCTTCGGTCATTTCATTCATTGCGCCGCTCCGATCGCCAGCGGGGCTTGAACGGCAAACGCGGTGGTGTCCAGATCGACCGTTTCGATCTCAACACGGCGGTTCTGCGCCCTGCCCGCTTCGGTATCGTTCGCTACCAGGAAACCGCCCGCGGCCTGGTAACTAATTTGAATCTTGGTGGCAGGAATGCCGCTTTCGATCAAAAACGCGCGCGCCTTCACGGCGCGGCCCATCGCCACCCGGCGGTTGGCATCATCCTCCATGGCCGAATCGGTGCGCCCACGGATCACGATGCGCGAGCTGCTGCGGGCGGCCTTGAGCAAGGATTCCTGAAACCCGGCAGTTGGACTGAAGGCGGATTTGCCATAGCGGTGGGCCATACGGAAGACAATCGCCTGCTTGCGCACATCGACGGATTCGGCATTCGTGATTTCAATGGCCGGTACCGTGCCTTGTTGGGATACCGGCCGCGCTTTTGGGGGGCCATTTTGCGCATCGGCCTGCATCGCCATCATGTAAAACTTGAGCTCGGCGAGCTGGCGGTTGAGCGCTTCCACCTGCCGTGCCAGCGCAATCCTTTCCTTGCGGTCGACCGATTCCTCGGCCACGCGCGCGCGGTATTCGTCGATCTTGACCTGGCTGTTGATCGGCTTGCGGTCCCAGCCGCTAGGCATGGCCGGATGAGGTACGGAACTGCAGGCGCCCAGCGCGGTCATAGCGGCCAGTGCGATGATTGTTTTGTACATATCGGATTTTCCTTTGTGCATTATTGGTCAAGCAACGAAGTACAGTGATGCCAACCGCCATCCAAGGCGGCATGGCTGGCAGCGTTACGTCTCGTCATTGTCGGCCCCAGCCATGGCAGGCAGCGCCGCCGCGGCATCGTCGCCTTTTTCGATCCACCCGCCTGCCGCCTCGGTAACGGGCACGGCCGGCGTTGGCGCCGGCTCCTCGTACGCATCCTCATCTCCCCACTCGAGTTCCGACATGAACGCATCGACCAGCGCCTCAACCTGCTTGGGGGCGGGGTCCTTCTGATTGTCGATCGTGGGCAGGGCCGCGACATCGATGGCCAACGTCGCGGGATCGATCGGCTCGCCTTCTTCGAGCGGGCGCATACGGCCTTCCATCTTTGCCTTGTACAAATCGACGTCCAGGAAGGGAACCGCCGAGCTCATTTCCCTGCGAATAAACGCGACTTCCTTGAGCTGTGACGATGTGGGCAATACCTTCCCGATCGAATTGAGCCCCAGCTTGCGCGCATACGCGCGCCAGCCCACATGATCAAGCGCCGCGAGGGTCGGACTGACCGATTTCAGGCGGTCGATAAATACATGGTCGTTGAAATAGCGGGCCTTGTGGCAGCGGATCGGCTTGGTGTTTTCCATCAGGATGAATTCTTCATCCTGAGGCATTTCCTTCAATTCCTGCGGCAACATCAGCGCACGCCGGTTTTCCGACGTGTTCTCGCTCCTGGTCATGTTGCCGGCACCAAACCCGCCCGAATTGCTGTTCCCTTTCGAGACCGACTTTTCGGTAAAGTAACCGAGCATCTCGCTATAGTCGTTCGCATCTTTCTGCTCGCGCGGCGGATACATGATCTGCAAGCCATGGTTGGTGACCAGGGTACGCGTATCCTGTTCGCCGTACACGCCTTCGAGCTGGGCGATACTTTGCACGATCGTCAGCAGCCGCACGTTATAGCCCGCAATAAAGGAATTGGCCTTGGCGATGATGCCGACCTTGCCGATCGAGGTAAATTCGTCCAGCACGCACAGGCAGGCATAGCGCAGCGACGGATTATCCTCGGGCAGTTCCTTGGTGTTCAAATTGATCAGCTGCGAGAAAAACATATTGATCAGGAGCGACGCGTCCGCCAACTGGCTCGGCTGGATACCGATATAGATCGACATGCGTTGCTTGCGCACTGAATTGATATCGAAATCGGACGCGCTGGTGGCCGCGTCGACCATCGGGTTGGCGAAAATGAGCAGCGGCGCATTGAAGGTCGACAGAATGTTGCCGAGGGTATTTTCAGGCGCGGCCAGAAAGCGGCCGAAAGCGTCCAGGCATTCGTTGCTGAGCGGATTGCCGGCATCGGCGCGCTCCTTGATGATGCTTTCGCAGTACTCCTTGATCGGACGGCCGCGGCCGGACGATTGGCGGAACACTTCACCGAAGGTGCACGGCAATTCGGGCGACTCCATCAGGTACAGCACGAATGCCAGGAACAGATTGCGCGCGTTATCGTTCCAGAATTTGTCTTTCGGATCGCAATCGCTCGGATACAGGGACTGTCCGACCGACAGCACGTCGCCGATACGCGTGTTGCGATGGCGCGATACCGTGTCGAGCATGTTCCAGCGGTGCGTGATGCCATCTTCCGCGAACGGGGCGAACAGGTACACTTTTTGTCCGTTACGTTCACGGAACAGCGAGGTGAGCCTGTAGTTTTCCATCTTCAGGTCGAGCACGACGACCGAATCCTCGTAATTGAGCAAATTCGGGATCACGATCGCCACGCCCTTTCCCGAACGGGTCGGGGCCGCCACCAGCACGAATTGCTGGCCCGGGAAGATCAGATACTTGCCCTGATATTTTCCAACGATAACGCCGCTCATAACAGGCCTGCCTTTCTGATTTCGGCCGCCGTCGCCCAGCGTGCGTCGCCGTGCAGCGAACGGGTTGGGCCGCGCGAAGCCAGCATCACCACCAGCAGCGGCAGGACATACACAACGATGGCCGCGATGCCGGCGCCGGTGATGAGCCGCTTGCGCTGCACCGGATCGTCGCCGTAGGCTTCCCAGTAGCGCATCCAGGTATCGAGGGCGATATCGACCGGCATGGTTTTACTCACGGCGAAATACGCTGCGCCCGCGATATACTGGGCCGCAAAAAAACCGGCGACGACATACACGAGCACAATGGCGGCAATGAGGCCTTTTTTTCCGTTCATGGATTACCTTCAGGCGTGATGCAATTGCGCGGCGCCGAACTGGGTGGCCAGTTTGGCGACGGGGTCGAAAGAAATTTCCGAGATGTAGCGGTCCTTGCGCACCGGCTCGCCCTCGTCGTCGTAGATTTTCTCAACCTCGACGTGAATGATGATGTCGATCGTCAGCGCCACCAGGCGCTTGAGTGCGGCCGCGTCATAAATGGCCGCCTGCTCGTGTTCCTTGGACATGAACACATAGCGTTCGGTCGCCAGCGCGCACGACTCTGCGTGGAAGCTGGTGATCGAGCCGCTGTGGCCGGTCGTGAGCAGTTTCAGGAAGTCGAACGCTTCGCCGCCGCGCAGCTCGGCCAGCAGGACGCGGTCCGGCTTCATCCGCATGTTGCTGGCGATCAGATCGGCCGGCGTGATCTTGGCCGCTCCCTGCCCGCCCTTGGAATACAGAAGGTGGACCCGGTTGGCATGGTGCGGCAGAAACAGCTCGCGCACGTCTTCGATGGTGATGAGGCGCTCATCCTTCGGAATGTACTGGCAGACTGCCTTCATGAATGTGGTCTTGCCGGAACCGGTATCGCCCACCACGGCGATATTCTTCTTCGCCTTGACCGCCAGGCGCAGAAAGTCGCCGAGGCGGTTGTTTTCCAGATGCTCGATCAGCTTCAGGTCGACCTGCTTGAGGTCGCGCCGCCGGTCTTCCAGCTGGACCGGGCGCGGCCAGCGGTATTTGCCGAAGAATCCCTGCTGTTCATAGTCTTCGAAGGTCCGCGTGGAAAAATCCGGGATACGGATCGTCATCGAAACCGTGTCGCGTTCGACCGCGGGCGGGAAGATGATCTGAATCCGCTCGCCGCCGGGCAGCATCGCCGACAGCAGCGGCGCGCTGGGGCCGATATGCTGTTCGGTGTACGAGGCCACGGCGTGCGCGAGCGAGACGCATTGCTCGAACGTCAGCGAAGGGGCGTCATAGCGCTTCCAGATCGGGCCGGCCTCCACGAACACTTCGTGGGGGCGGTTGACCGCGATCTCGGTGGCGCCCGGAATCGACAGAAAGTCGACGAGGGGGCGGAACAACTCCCGCACCATCGCGTCATTGGCGAGAAGATCAATTGGCTCGAAGTGCATAAACGCTCCCGAAATCGACATCGCGTGCAACGAAGATCGAGGCCCTGTCGCCCTGGTTCTTGTACAGGGTCGGCTTGATGTTGATGGTGCTGTCCAGTACCTTCGAGGCGATGGTATTGCCGGTCTGGGTGGATTTTTCCATGATGGTCACGCCGCCCGCGGCGCCGTTGCTGGCCGTCGCTTTCGCCGTTTCAAAGGCGATCGCGTCCTGCACCAGCGACAACAGGAAAGCCGCGCCGATCCGTTCCATCCAGCGGTTTTCGATATAGCCTTCAATGCCGGAGGCGCCCAGTGCGTCCGAGGCCGGCGAGTTGATGTTGACCGTCACGCCGCGCGGGGTCTTGATTCGCGTCCAAAGGATAAAGAGGCGACGCTGCCCTTGCTGCAACACGGAGTTATACTCGCCCGTCGCTTCCGAACCGCGCTCGGCCAGCACCACGCGGCCATTGTCGCTGTAGACGTTGGACGAAAACACGCAGGTCGCCATGCCCGACACTTCGCTCACGACGCGAGTCGACAGATTGCAGTCGATCGTGCGCCCTTTCGGCAAGATCATGTTGCGGTCGCCAATCATGCCTGCGGTAACGTTCGGTGTCGGCGCCGGTTGCAGCAGGTTAGCGATCGGACCTTGCTGGCTTGCCGCGGCAACGTTGGCCGGCGGCACCGCCGCCGGTGGTGCACCCGACGGCGCCGCGGCGCCCGCGCCCGCCCCGCCACGCGAATTGGCCAGGATCGCCTTGACGAACGGATCTTCGGCCGACAACGGGTCGCTACCGCCGCCCATACCGGCCAGGCCGCTGCTGGGAGGGACAATAACGTCGCCCGCGAACCGGCTCGGACGCGGCGTGCCGCCCGGCTGCGCGGCACCAGGCTGGCCGGCGACACCGATCGGTGCCTCACCGGGCCGCAGCGCAAGCGCGGGAACAAGTATCTGGCCGTTTGCGCAGACCCGCATCGGCAGGCCGGATGGCGCCATCATGGGTTTGCTATCGGCACCTAGCAGAATCTGGCCGGGGCTATTGTCGGCACATCCCTGCCCCTGCCCCGGCAGCGGCGGCGGCAGGCGGATAGCCGCGCTTTTCCCGCCGTCGGCATCGGCAGGCACGAGCGGTGGATCGGTATCGAATTTGCGGCGCTGGCCTACGGCAGCCGGCTTATTCTCATTTTTGGAACTTTGTTGAGCCAGGTTCTCTTCGGTTTTTTGGGAAGCCCTGTACTTATTAAAAGAAATCAGGCCACCAATCACCAGCGCAGCGAGCAGCACCATGACAAAAATGACTTTGCCCATCAAGCCGCTGGAAGAACCGCCGCGGCTGTTCACCGACACGATCCCCCTCGACTCGGGGGGAGTGGGCGCGCTGTTGTTCAAGTCTCTATCTTCCATTTTTATTTTCCTTCACGAATGACGCGCGAAACACCGTCGACCGTCGTGCCATTTTGGGGACGGATGCCGTCCGGATCGAAGGCGTCATTCCAGATTCCGATGACCGCCTCGCCAAGGCGCAGCACAAAACGCCGCCCCATGCGCTCGACCACAACGAGTTCGTCGTCCTTGTCGTCCATGTGATAGCTCAGGCGCGACTCCTCGCCGGACGGCGAGACGTGGTAGATCGTCGGTACTTCCCGATTGGCGGGAAAACGGAAGTAGGTGAAGCGGCCATCGTCGAACACCATGGAGGGCGCGATATCCTGGGCGCCTTTCAGGATTTGCATCGAATAGCGCCAGTTGGCGGGCTTGACCGTCGCCATCGCCAGCCGGTCTTCCAATTGCGCTTTTTCGGTAGCCAGCGCCGTTGCGGGCGTGTTCGCCATCGCCAGCATGGAAGCCATGGAAGGCAAGGCCATCGGATAGCGGAAAATCACGCGGAACATCGGCTCGTTTTCCAGACCGCGCCTGCTGGCCAGTTTTTTGGACGGGTCGGTCGGCGGGTCGCTTAACAAGCGCAGGTCGAAACTGTAATCGCGCTTGTCGGTTTTCAGTTCCAGGTTGTTATAGGTCGCGTTGTCCTTCGGTTTGAGCCAGATCTGATTGGCCCCGACATCGGCGCGCACGCACCATTCGAGGTCGGCTTTTGAACAGTCCGATGGAAAACCGGTCGCCGCGCCATCCTTGATGATTTTCTCATCGTCTGCCAGCACGATGCGCGTCACCGTACCGCGACGGGCATAGATGACGGTGACCTCATCCTTTTTATACGTGATGTAGCGCACCCGGGGGTCATGCTGACCGGGCGCCGGCAACTCGGCGGCCACGGCCGAACACTGAGCTGCCGCAAGCAGCAATGCAAATATGATCTTCATGCGCGTTCCCTATTGACCAGTTGTCGTCACGGCCGGAACCTGCTCCGCCGGTGCGGGTGGCGCGGCCGATGTCGGGCTTGCCGGCAACGCAGGCACAGCCGGTACCGGTGCCGGGGCTGCGGTTGGCGATGCGGTTGGCGATGCGGCCGGGGCCACGATGACAGGAGCGAGCTCGGAGTCGGCGCGGTAACTTGTCACTTTATAGCCCAGCGGATTGGCAATCAGATCCTGCTCTTTACCAAACATGCTCGGCTTATATTCATACGCCAGGGTCGCGACGAAATACTGCGGAGGTTCAACGGCTTCGCTTTCGACGCGCCTGGTGGTTTTGCTGAAACGAACCACCGCCACCGAACCCACGGCGTTTTGCGAACGCTGCACGCTGATCACAGCCACTTTCATTTCCATGCTGGCGCCGTATTTCTTGTCGCGCGCGTTCGGGCCATCGTACAGGCGGGCGAAATCCTTGCCGACGTTATCGTCGCTCAAGCCCAATACCATGTCGTAGTCCGATTGCAGGAGCTTGAAGTTATACGACTCCCTGGCGACGACATATCTTGCCGCCCAATGCTTGTCGAGCAACTCCTGATATCCGGTGACGGCGCGATCATCCACCGCACCGACATATTCCACATTGCCGGTGGCTTTATCCACGCCGAACAGGTAGGGAACAGTCCGGCGAAACGGCGCCAGCGTGGAAAGACCGATCACCGCTGCCAGGGCCAGCAGTGAGGCGCCGCCCGCGATGCGCCACGCGCGCCGCTCCGATTTATGCAGCATGGCCATCCGGTCAGCTTCCCAACCGCGCGCTTCTTGATAGAAAGCGGCTTCGTCGGCCGCCTTCACTGTTTCTTTATTTGACATCGTTGATTTTCCGATTTAACTCGATGATTACGGTGTTTTCTTGTACACGAAGTCGTCGCCGGCATTGACGTCGCTCGCCAGGGATTTCAACTCATGTTCCTTCAGTGTCTGCTCGACTGCGTGGGCCTGGGCGTCCGCCATCGCTTTTAAAATGATGAGGCGGCTGGTATCGTTGGCCACCTGGGCATTCTCTGCCTGAATCCGCGCCTGCAAGTCAGCAATATCCTTGGGCTCAACCATGGTTTTAATGGCGGCCCGCAGGGAGTCAATCTGCGTCATGCGCGTATCGAGCAGCGCCAACGCGTCGGCCGCATATCCCTGCGACTGCGCATTGGTATTCAACAAGCCCCGGCACGCCGAATAATCCGGCCCGGTGCGGTTTTCGCACATATAAATTTTTGCAGCGTCGCGGTAAGCCGCTGCGGTGCCGCTTAGATTTCCGCCTGCCTGCACCGCCCTGTAAATATTCGCCATGTCCTTCGGAACAATACCTTGCAGGGCCGGGTTGATCAGAAGATCGCCCCAGCCTTTCGTTCCCCTCAACGCTTCATATTGCGTTTTCATCTGGTCATATTGACTCTTCATCTGCTGGAATTGCGCTGTCCATGATGCGATCTGCTTAAGCAAACCCAGATTGTCGTACACAGGAATGCCCTGGGCCTGGGCCGGGTTGCTCGCGAGACCCAGCGCCGCCAATGTTACGGATGCTAATATGCGTTTCATCGATGCTTCCTTATTTTGATGGTTTGCTGTAGTTAGTGTTGCCACAATACAGCGGTTCCTTCGGAGTCTTAGGTGCTTGTGCGCTTCCCGCGCTCTTCGGCTTGGACGCCTTGCCCTCGGCGGCTTTTCCGCCGCCGCCACTCATGGCACTTGCCATGTCACGTCCGATACCGGAAATGGTCGCGCCGCCGGCAAGCGCAGTGGCAAGTTGAGGAACATTGCGCATGACAGTCGGCAGCACGCACGAGCAGATAAACAACGCCATGGTCGACGAAATGACGTTAACCGTTCCCGCCCCCGACAGCGCCTCTTTGGCGGTAACGTGCACGGCAAACTGACTGGCAATGTCGGTCAGCATCGCAACACAGGTCACGAGCAGTACATTCAAGAGAACGTAATTCATCGCGGTACCGATCCAGTTCATGGTGTATTTCTGTGTACCGGGCCACATCGCTAACATGATGAACAATGGTCCCACCGCCAGCACCAGCGCCAGTCCCACTTTGGCTACCAGGAAATACCCTAATCCCACGATAAACAAGGACGCTTGGCCCGCAAAGACCAGCCCGGAAGAAATCAACATACCCGGTTTGGACCAGTTGCCAGTCGATGCCTTCGCCAACAAAGAGGATCCCAGCTTCTCATAAGGTTTGGACATGGCATCGATCAAGTCACCGACCGACTCCTTGCCAGAAACCTCCTGAATAAGCCCTTTCTGTAGTCCTTGAACCCCGTCGACGATAAAAGACTGGTAGACGCCAACACTAAGCGCGATCCCTGCGATGAAAGCCATCCGGAACAACTTCCACGAGAACGTCCGGACCGATTCGCTTGCCTCGCCGCGCATGATGGCAAATCCCATCAGGATGATGTAGATCGTGGCGCCGGTAAGCACAATCGGCACCAGAGCCGTAATCAACTGGCTGCTGATTTTGGTAACGAAATTTAGTAGCAATTCATCAATGGAGAGCTCTAACTGAGTTGCGATTCCCATTCTGCTATTCCTTCACTGAGTTGGATGGAACGCCGGTTGCGCTGTCCACCGCTTGGGCTTTCGCCGGCGCACCGTTCACACCCACTGGCGGGTTCTTGTACTTGTTCGGATCATGTTTATACTCGAACGTATCGATAGCGCTTTTGGTGCCGGAATTTCCGTCATTTTTCGCCCTGTTTTCGCCGGCCACCGATTCAGCGCCGGCTGAAGGCGCATTCACGTTCGCTGGCCGGTCCTTGTACTTGTCCGGATCGTGTTTATACTCGAAAGTATCGATTGCGCTCTTGGTGCCTGAATTCCCATCATCTTTCGCACTGTTGTTGCACGCGCCCAAGGCGAGGAGGGATAAACATGACACCATTAAAGGCAGTTTCGACTGCAACATGATTAAGCTCCTCATTTGGTTTTAATCTGCGCCCGGCGCGCGGCAATGCGTTGATGGAACAATGGTTCCCAGACTTTCGGATCGTCGCCCACTTCTTCGCGAATCTGGTCGAGCAACTCGACGTTATCGGTCGAACCGGAAATAATGTTCAGGATGTCCGGCATCCCGCCCAGATCGAACCTGACCACGGCCGAACGGTGACCTTGCTTGACCAGGAACAGGCGGCTGTCCTCGCCCAGATTTTTGATGATGTTGAACTCCTGCTCGGTGACCTTGAAGCCTTCCACATAATCCTTGTGATCGGCGGCCGGATTCGGCAGGAAAATCTTGGTGACCGACTGCTCGACCATGGTCTTGCCGATCTTGTGCTGCAACACGTCCGACGGCGATTGTGTCAGGAACACGCCCAGGCCGTTCTGCTTCCGGATCGTCTTTTGCTTGTTCAGGGCAAAATCCGTGAAGTACTCGTCCATCAGCGGCTTCCAGAACTCTTCCATCCAGTAGATGAAAGGGTCGCCCGTAATCAGGGACTCGGTCACGTGCAGCAGGTACGCCATCATCGGCGTGCGCAGCTCCTCGTCGTCCAGGAATTCGGTATAGTCGTAGCCGTAGATCTGGATACTGGTATTGCTGAAATCTTGGGTGTCGCGCGGATTGTCGAATGCCCAGCCGCGCGGATTATTTCCGGTCCATTTCTTGAGCCGGTCTCGCAGGCTGTTGCCGCCCTGGGTGACCTTCAGGTTCTGCCACACGCCCGACAGGCGCCGCAATTCGAACGACACCTTGTCGCTCATCACGGTCCTGACCGCATGGCTGATTTCAGCGTCTTCCGCCGCCCTGACCTCCTGCGGTGCAGGCCCGGCCAGCAAGCGCACCAGCTTCTCGCAGAATTCGATATTGGTTTCGGTCGGCGGCAGCTGGAACGGATTGAAGCCGGTCGGCTCGCCGCGTTTGAGTGCATAGTATTTCCCGCCCAGGCGCCGGATGCCGATTTCGGCGCCACGGTCCTTGTCGAAAAACACGCCGCGCAAACCCTTGTATTTCAGCGCGAACAGCATCAGACCCATCACCAGGGTCGTCTTGCCCACGCCGGTGGTACCGATCACCGCGGTATTGCCCGGCTTTTTCTCGTCGGTGGAATCCTTGTCCTCGGGCGAGACGTGGTGGTTCAGGTAGTACGGTTGACCGCTGGGCGTGCGCATCAGGGCCAGCGCTTCGCCCCACGGATTGCCATCGCGCTTGCCGCGCGCAAAATTGTGGAACGGGCTCAGGCTCGCAAAATTGAGGCTGGTGATCGATGCTTCGCGCGGGCGCAAATCCCAGTTGCCGGGCAACTGCGCAAACCAGGCGCACTCGGGAATGGCATCGATGACCGCCATCTTGAAGCCCGGGCCATCCTGCAGCGCGGTGCGGGCTTCCTGAATATTTTTCGCAACGTCGCCCAGCGTATCGCCGAAAATCGCCAGGGTGTAATGGTATTCTCCCATCGCGATCGTGCCGCTGTTGCACGATTCCATGGCCTCGTCCATTTCCTCGACTTCGCGCTCGGAGACGTCCTCGGACGATTCAAGCTGCCCTTTCTGGCGCTCCAGCGCCGTCATGGCATCGCGCTTGTTCAGGATCGAGAAGCTCTGGGTTTCAATGTACTCGTAGTCGCCGTACAAAATGACATTGTTCATGCCGGGTTCGGAAAATTTGGGGTAATCCTGGAAATCGAGGAAGCCGGCGTACTTGTGCTCGAGCGGGTGCCAGATTTCCATCATCCCGTTCTTGTCGCCAAACATCAGGCGCGAGGTCGGGAGATACTCCGCGATATTCGCGCGCTGCATCGGAACGTCTTCCCATACGCCGTTCGTCAAAAAGCCCAAAAACGCGCCCATTTCCGAAAACACCGTACCGCCGCGCGTGTACGTGGTCAACCGTTGCGGCTCATAGCGGCGCAAGCTCGACGTGACTTGCTTGGCCATATCGTCGACGATGTCGAGATTTTCGCTTTCCTTGGCATGCAGCTCGGCCGACGTGCGCGCCGTCAGCTTGCTGAACAGGCGTGCGCCGCGTGTGGGCGTCGGACGATAGATCAGCGTAATATACAGCTCGGTCGCCATCTGCTTGTGCAGAAGCTGGCCGGTGTTCGGGTCGCGCGCGTCGAAACTGGCGTTGTAGCGGTCGTTGAATTCGCGCGCGAAATCATCTTCGTAGCGGCCGTCCAGACGTTCGCGCACCCGGCGCCGCACCTTGTGCGACCAGATCGAATACTGACCGCCGCCCAGGGCCAGCAGGAAGCTGTTCAGGCCATCCTTGCGGGTATGAATGAAATCGACGTCAGCGGTCTCGAAGGAGATTCCTTCCAGACGCCAGATCACAATATAGTCGCCGGATTTCTTCAGCTTGATGACGTTCGGCGCTATATGCGTTCCAAACGGAATATAGTCGGCGGATGGAATTTGCGCATCCGCCGCCGCTTGTACAGCTTCTTTCGATCTCATATTCATACTTATTTCCGGCGTTTATACCGTAACGGTGAAAAGGATATAGCGCCCCAGGTCTGGCGGCTGGCTTGCTGGCGCACACGCATCCGCGCGCGCATCAGCAACTGGCGCAGCCGTTGATCGTCTTTTTTCGTCACGGCGCGCATGGTTACAAAAAGCGGGACGTAAGCCATTACCAGGAAGAGCGAGACATACCCGCTCACCAGGTAGAACGTCCAGACGGTCAATGTCAGGAATACACCTGAAATCAACAAGAAAGGAAGCATCGGCACGCCCGCGAACATCGCGGGCCGCGTACACCCGCGAAAGATGGGATCGCGATATCCGGACATGACTTAGTTGATCAGCCAGCCAGCAATACCAGCCGCGCCGCCGACGATAATGCCGCCGATGACGATATTGCTGATTTCCGACCACTTGGAGTGCTGGAATGCCATTTTGAAACCCGCGAACATCAGGGAGATCGTGAAGCAGGTCACGGCAACGCCGGTCAGGACCGTCTGGACGTTGGTCATCACCGAGTTCACTTTTGAAATCTGCGCATACGCAGGCGACGACATCAGGGCGACTGCGGCCACCGTCAGGCGTGCTGCATAGTTGTTGCGCATCGTTTTGAAGGCTTCCAGTTTGGCAAACGTGTTTTTCATTAAATTTCTTTCTAAATTATAAAGTGGTATACTGCTGAAGTTTCATTCTCGTGCTAAGGCAAATAAATTGTCTGATGAGATTATGTCCTCCACGCTTGAGCTTAATAGATGGTTATAAAGGATACTCCTGCGCCTGCGGTTTTCGTATTGCCAGTCTCGCGTTAAAACAACAACGCGCTATTCGATTGCGGGGAAACCGCCGCTGCCTGCCCGCTGGTGGAGCCAGGATCACTGGCCATGCGCAGCGTGCTGCCACTATCCCTGCGCGACCGTAGCGGGCGATTCGCTGCTCCCACGCTGGGCGCCTGATTGAGCGCAATACGCGGCGATGGAGCGCTTCCGCCTCCACCCGCGCCAACCACTTTCAGGACATACCCCAGCCGGAATCCGCTGATGAAATTACCCGAGTAATAGCAGCTGAATGCCGCGCGCAACGCATCCTGTTGGCTGCGGCCTGTCTTGCCCGCCCGCTGATAACAGTCCGCCAGGATTGCGCTTCCCGCACTCAAGTTCCTGCATGGATCGAATGCGGTCGCCAGTGTCAGCCCGTATTTGGCCAGATTGCGCTTGTTCACCTGCGCCAGGCCCATGCTGAAGTTGTAGCCATTCTTCTCAAGCCACTGCGCCGTAGCCAGCGCCTCGCCACTATTGCGCGGCTGGCGCTCAAGCCGCCCGCCGACCACACCGATGGCATAGGGATTAAACGAGGACTCGACACGGACGATCCGCTGCATCGTGTCGACATGGACACCCGGCGCACACTGTTGCGCGAGAAACACAAAATCGATCATTCGTCCATTCCGCCTGTCTGACACCACTGTTGCGATCCGCGTCATTCGACCTGACGGACAAACGCTCAATACTCTCCAAATCCCTCATATTGTTGAGTTTCCAGCCTTGCACATTGCCATACGGCAACAATTAAGCAACAATGTCACAGATAATCATTTAGTGGGCAGGAAATATTTTATTTATCTTATTGTCAACTTACGCATGCTTGATGTCAACTCATATTGTATAATTTTGTTGAATTTATGCAACATACCAATCGCCCTCCCGGGGCGCGCCCCACCCTGTGAAGGGGTGCAAAAAAGTTCTGAAGCAGCAAAATCGTGCGATACTTCTTTTGCAATATTTCCTCTGCCCTGCGTGATGCCATGCACCATTCTACCTACAAAAAAACGCAATGAAAAAATTTCACATGAGAATTATTGGATTCGTTTGCGCAATTGGATGCGCGACAACGTCGTCCGCCCTCGCGGAACGCGTGCAACTTCGCGGCGAGTCGGCGGGGGCCGATGTGTTGTTTTCCTCGCAGGACGATATCGCCCTCTACTTAGTTGACTTCATCAACAAAGCGCAGCACCGCGTCTGGGTGTCCGCCAATGAGTTCAGCCTGCCGGACGTGGCGCAGGCCATCATCCAGGCCAAGGTGCGCGGCCTTGACGTGCGCGTCCTGCTCGACGCCTCCCAGACCGGTCCCGACAAGAACAACGCAGCCGCCCGCTTTCGCGCCGGTGGCATTACCCCGCTGATTCATTCACGCAACCGCGGCATGCATCAGAATTTCGTGATTTGCGACGACGACCGGGTCGCCTTCGGCAGCGCCGGGTTCACGGCAGCGGCGATGCAGAAGGCGCGCGCCGGAACGCCATCGAAGAAGACAGCGGATAACTTCAACCTGTTTGTCGGCGTACCCGCCCTGGCCAAGCAATATGCGACCGAGTTCGAGCGCCTGACATCCGAATCGGCGCGCTAACGCTCGACGGCCGCTGGTGAAGCGAAGCATGGCTTCATCTTGCCCGGGACGAAAAAAAACGCGCCAGCCTCGTCGAGTGGCGCGTTTTTTGCTTTGCGAGGCGGTGACTAGTCGACCGCCTTGACCATCGCCTCGATCACCTTCTTGGCGTCGCCAAACACCATCATGGTATTGGCCTGGTAAAACAGGTCGTTATCCAGCCCCGCATACCCGGACGCCATCGAGCGCTTGTTGACGATGATGCTCTTGGCCTTGTACGCCTCCAGGATCGGCATGCCGGCGATCGGCGACTTCGGATCCTTGGCCGCCGGATTGACCACGTCGTTCGCGCCCAGCACCAGCACCACGTCGGTCTGGCCGAATTCGCCGTTGATGTCCTCCATCTCGAACACCTGGTCGTACGGCACCTCGGCTTCGGCCAGCAGCACGTTCATGTGGCCCGGCATGCGGCCCGCGACCGGATGGATCGCATACTTGACGATCACGCCCTTGTGGGTCAGCTTCTCGACCAGCTCCTTGAGCGAGTGCTGGGCGCGCGCCACCGCCAGGCCATAGCCCGGCACGATGATCACGGTTTCGGCATTGCTCATGATGAAAGCCGCATCGTCGGCGGAACCCGACTTGACCGGACGCTGTTCCTGCGCCCCGCCGGCGGCGGCCGCCGCCGGGTCGCCGCCGAAGCCGCCCAGGATCACGTTGAAGAACGAGCGGTTCATCGCCTTGCACATGATGTACGACAGGATCGCGCCGGACGAACCGACCAGGGAACCTGCGATGATCAGCATCGAGTTATTCAGCGAAAACCCGATGCCCGCCGCCGCCCAGCCGGAATAGCTGTTCAACATCGACACTACCACCGGCATGTCGGCGCCGCCGATCGGAATGATGATCAGCACGCCCAGGATGAACGCCAGCACCGCCATGATGATGAACGGCGTCCATGCCGGCTCCACGCCGGGCGCGAAGCAAAACACCAGGCCGAGCGCGATCAGGGCGATGGCGATGCCGAGATTGAGCATGTGCTGGCCGGGAAAGCTGACCGGCGCGCCCTGGAACAGGCGGAACTTGTATTTGCCCGACAGCTTGCCGAAGGCGATCACGGAACCCGAGAACGTCACCGCACCCACAAAGGTACCGATGAACAGCTCCAGGCGGTTCCCGAACGGCAGCGCCACGCCCGGGGTCGTGATCTGGAACACCCACGGTTCGGCCACCACGGCCACCGCGATGCACACCGCCGCCAGGCCGATCAGCGAGTGCATCGCCGCGACCAGTTCCGGCATCTTGGTCATCTCGACCTTTTTGGCGGCAAACGCGCCGATGCCGCCGCCGACCACCACGCCGAGCAGCACCAGGCTAAAGCCCAGGCCACCGGTGGTGGCAGCCTGCGCCTGCAGCTTGAAGATCAGCGCCACGGTGGTGACGGTGGCAATCGCCATGCCGCTCATGCCGAAGGCATTCCCGGTACGCGCGGTGGACGGCGACGACAAGCCCTTGAGCGCCTGGATGAAGCACACCGACGCGATCAGGTAAAACATCGTCACCAGGTTCATGCTGATGTAACTCATGCGTGGTCTCCCGTCTTGGCTGCCTTCGGTTCCTTCTTGCGGAACATTTCGAGCATGCGCTGGGTGACCATGAAGCCGCCGAACACATTGACCGCCGCCAGCGCCACGGCCACCGTGCCGGCCACCTGGCCCACGATGCCCGTGGTCAGGCCCGCGGCCAGCATGGCGCCGACGATGATGATCGCCGAAATCGCGTTGGTGACCGCCATCAGGGGCGTGTGCAGTGCGGGTGTGACGGTCCAGACGACGTGGTAGCCGACGTAAATGGCCAGCACGAAGATGATGAGATTGATGATGGTGTGACTGACTTCCATGTTGCCTCCCTCTTTACATTGATGTGACAACGGGCCGCGGCCCGTCCCCCATGGCTTGCTTTATTCCTTGCTTTGTTCCTTGCTTTATTCTTGTGGCGCCGCTGTGCTGCAGGCGCTATGTGCGCAGCACCGCACCGTCGGCGCACACCAGCGTGGCCTTGAGGATCTCGTCTTCGCGGTCGATCACCAGTTGCTCATCCTTGTCGATGATCAGCTTGAGGAAATCGAGCACATTGCGCGCATACAGGGCCGAGGCATCGGCCGCCACCAGCGTCGCCAGGTCAGGCTCGCCGATGATGTGCACGCCGTATCTGGTGACGGTCTTGTTCAGTTCCGACAGCGGGCAGTTGCCGCCCTGCGACACGGCCAGGTCGACGATCACGGAACCGGGCTTCATGGCCTTGACCGTCTCTTCGGAAATGAGCACCGGCGCGGCGCGGCCCGGAATGAGCGCGGTGGTGATGATGATGTCGGCCAGCTTGGCGCGTTCGTGTACCAGTTCGCCCTGGCGCCGCATCCAGTCGGCCGGCATCGAGCGCGCATAGCCGCCCGAGCCCTTGGCGATTTCCTTTTCCTCGTCGGTCAGGTACGGCACGTCGATGAACTTGGCGCCGAGCGACTCGACCTGCTCCTTGACGGGCGGGCGCACGTCGGACGCCTCGATCACGGCGCCCAGGCGCTTGGCGGTGGCAATGGCCTGCAGGCCGGCCACGCCCACGCCCATGATCAGCACGCGCGCCGCCTTGACGGTGCCGGCCGCGGTCATCAGCATCGGCATGAAGCGCTGGTAGGTGTTCGCCGCCATCATCACCGCCTTGTAGCCGGCGATGTTGGCCTGCGAGGACAGCACGTCCATCGACTGGGCGCGCGTGATACGCGGCACCGCTTCGAGCGCAAAGGCGCGCAGGCGGGCACCGGCCATGGCGGCGATATTGTCGGTATCGAAAGGATTGAGCATGCCGATCAACACGGCATCGGGTTTCATGAGGGGGCGTTCGTCGGCGTTCGGTGCGCGCACCTTGAGCACCAGGTCGCAGCCGAAGGCATCAGGCGCGGTGCCGATCGTGGCGCCGGCCGCGGCATACGCTTCATCGGTGACGGAGGCCATCAGGCCGGCTCCCGCCTGGACCACCACCTGGTGCTTGGCGGCGAGCTTCTTGACCGTCTCGGGTGTTGCAGCAACACGGGTTTCACCCGACCGCGTTTCGGCCGGTATGCCTATTCTCATGACGCCTCCATAGAATTAATAAACTGCTCACGATAGTACACGCAAACCTCAAAATAGCACGACCATCCGTTTTTTCTAGACGAAGTCCTCCACATCCAAACCGGTTGCACTGCGCACTGCGCAAAATCCCACGTTTTCTTGTATCAGATCAATACCCTGTTCCCTGATTTAGTCCTGTGTTCGATGGCGGATCGGCAACCGATGCTGCATGAAGGTAAAATGACGGCTCATTTTGAAGGACACGCATGCCGCATATCTGGAAACCCTCCGTTACCGTTGCCGCCATCATCGAGCGTGATGGCCAGTTCCTCCTGATTGAAGAAGAGACCAGCGAAGGCATCCGCCTGAACCAGCCGGCGGGCCACCTCGACCCGCTCGAAACGCTGGCCCAGGCGGTGGTGCGCGAAGTGCTGGAAGAGACGGCGTACGACTTCACGCCGCAGGCGCTGGTGGGCGTGTACATGTCGCGCTACACCTCCAGGCGGCGCGGCACCGACGTGACCTACCTGCGCTTCACCTTTTGCGGCGAGGCCGGCGCCGAGCATGACCAGCCGCTCGACGACGGCATCATCCGCAGCTTGTGGATGACGCGCGACGAAATGGCGGCCTGCCAGGAGCGCCACCGCAGCCCGCTGATGCTGCAGTGCGTGGACGACTACCTGGCCGGCCGGCGCATGCCTCTCGAAATGCTGCACACCCACGCCTCGGTGTTCGAGGGTGGATTAACCTAAGACGGATGTAATGCAATGGCAAACGCAGGGAAAAAGCAGAAAGTCGTGATCGGCATGTCGGGCGGAGTCGACTCCTCGGTCGCGGCGTGGATGCTCAAGGAACAGGGCTACGACGTGGTCGGCCTGTTCATGAAAAACTGGGAAGACGACGACGATTCCGAATACTGCTCGACGCGCCAGGACTGGATCGACGCGGCCAGCGTGGCCGACGTGGTGGGCGTCGATATCGAAGCCGTCAATTTCGCGGCCGAATACAAGGACCGCGTGTTCGCCGACTTCCTGCGCGAATACCAGGCCGGGCGCACCCCGAATCCGGATGTGCTGTGCAACGCCGAGATCAAGTTCAAGGCCTTTCTCGACCATGCGATGCACCTGGGCGCGGACCTGATCGCGACCGGGCACTATGCGCGCGTGCGCCAGAACGCCGGCAGCTTCGAGCTGCTCAAGGCGTTCGACCACACCAAGGACCAGAGCTACTTCCTGCACCGCCTGAACCAGGCGCAGCTGTCGCGCACCCTGTTCCCGCTGGGCGAAATTCCCAAGACCGAGGTGCGCAAGATCGCCGAAAAGCTGGCGCTGCCCAACGCCGCCAAGAAGGATTCGACCGGCATCTGCTTCATCGGCGAGCGGCCGTTCCGCGACTTCCTGAACCGCTACCTGTCGTACAAGCCGGGACCGATGAAAACCGACGACGGCAAGACGGTGGGCGAGCACGTGGGGCTGTCGTTCTACACCCTGGGCCAGCGCAAGGGCATCGGCGTGGGCGGCATGAAGGCGTACAAGAACCCGGACGGCAGCAGCGACGCCTGGTACGTGGCGCGCAAGGATATCGCCACCAACACCCTGTACATCGTGCAGGGACATGACCATCCGTGGCTGTTGTCCGCCTCCCTGCGCGCCGACCAGGCCAGCTGGGTGGCGGGCGCCCCGCCCGCAGCGCGCGCCATGTCGGCCAAGACGCGCTACCGCCAGGCCGATGTGCCGTGCGTGGTCACGCCCGACGGCATGGGCAACTTCGCCCTGACCTTCACCGATCCCCAGTGGGCGGTCACGCCGGGGCAGTCGGCGGTGCTGTATGACGGCGACGTGTGCCTGGGCGGCGGGATGATCGATTCGTCCACGGCTGGCTGAGTGGGCGCGCAGGTCCGTCTCTTCAAATGGTTCTGGGCTGCCCGCGAGCACGAGCAGGAGCTGTGGCTGCGCCGGATGGCGCAGCAAGGCTTGCATCTGGCGGGCGTGAACGTGCTCTCGCTCTGGAAGTTCGACAAGGGTGCGCCGGCCGATGTGGTGTACCGGCTCGATTGCGGCGACAACGTGGACGAACCGGAGCAATACTGGGGACCGTTCGCGCAAGCGGGCTGGGAACGCGCGGCCGATGCCGGCGGCTGGAAGTATTTTCGCCAGACCGCCGTCAACGGCAAGGTGCCGGCCTTCCCGCCGGACCGGTATTCGAAGCGCGACAATGTAACGGCCATGCTGCTCCTGCTGGCCGTGATCGGCGCGTGCCTTGGCTTGTCGGCCTGGCTCATGATCGACTGGCGCCCGCTGCGCGCCCTGTCGGGAGAGTCCCTGCAACTGGCGCTCGCCTTCGGCGCCGTGGCGGCGCTCCTGTACGGGTACGGGGTGTACCGGCTGGTGATGCGCATGCGCCAGCTGCGCTGACGTCGGCCAGCTATCCACAGGAACAACGACGACATCCGGCGTCGTCGTGCCTTAACTGGCCTTCTGCTTCCTGATCACCGCGATGACGGTGTTGCGTATCGTATTGAGCACCGCATCGGCCTTGAACGGCTTGACGATGAAGCCGTGCACCCCGCGCGCCACCGCTGCCTGCACGGTGGGCGCGTCGAGCGTGCCGGAGACCATGAAGATCAGCGTCTTCGGAAAATGCGCGCGGATCTGTTCGACGATGTCGCCGCCATCCTCCACCTGCTCCAACGCCACGCAGACAATCTGCGGGTGATGCTTCTGCACCATCAGATAGCCCTTGGCGCCCGTGTGCGTGTCGCCGACGACGTTGTAGCCACCCTCGGTCAACACGCTGTTCAACAAGCCCCGCGAAATCGCATTTCCATCGACGATCACTGCTCTTAACATCGCGTCTTTTCCTTTTCGTCAGAACGTATCGAATGCCAGCATGTTCCAGGTCACGCCCAGGCGCACGTCGGTCTTGAGCTGCACCAGCTGGCGCGACAAATACAGGACCTCGCGTTCGGCGCGCAGGCGCTCGCCCACCGGGGTCTTGAGAATGCCGGCGCCGGCCATCACCGCGTCGAGGTTGCCGTACGCGTTGAGCAGCTTGGCCGCAGTCTTCATGCCGACCTTGGACACCCCCGGCACGCCGTCGGTCACGTCGCCCATCAGCGCCAGCAAGTCGACCAGCAGCTCGGGCGCGACGCCGAATTTTTTGCGCACCCACGCATCATCGTGCCACTCGCCCTTGAAATGGTCCCACACCAGCGCCCCTTGCGCAATCAGGCCGTGCAAGTCCTTGTCGGTGCTGGCCACAATGGCGTCGCCGCGCCCTTCGGCCAGCCAGCGCAGCACCCCGGTACCGATCACGTCGTCGGCTTCGACCCCGGGCAGCATGAGCACGTGCAGGCCCTCCCCCGCCAGCTTCGCATGAAACCCGGGAAGCGCGTCGCGCAGGAAGGATGGCATCGGCGCGCGCTGCTCGCGGTAGCGCGGATACAGCTCGTGGCGCCAGGTCGGGCCGCCGAAGTCGAACGCCGCCAGCACGTGGGTCGGCGCGTGCGTGGCGAGCAGCTTGCGGAACGACGACAGCGCGTGGCGCAGCGCGATGTCGGCCTTCTCGGCCGAATCGGGCTCCGGACTGGCCTCGTACACGCGCCGCACGATATTGAGTCCGTCAATCGCAAGCAGTTTGCCCACGGCCTTACTTGAGCAGTTCGTACAGGCCGCCGCGCTCGAGCGCGCGCTGGTAGGCCGCACGCGCATGGATGCGGTTCAAAAAATCCATCAGCTTGGGATACTTGTCGCCCAGGCCGCCGCGCGAGGCGGCCGCCTCCAGCACGAAGCTGATCTGGATGTCGGCGCCGCTGAACTCCTGGCCGGCGAACCAGCTTGATTTGGCCAGTTCGGCTTCAAGATAGGTCAGATGCTGCACGATCTGCGGCACGATAAAGGTGCTCTTGACCTTTTGCGCGATACCGCGCGCGATCGGCTTGGCGAAGAACGGCATCGGGCTCTTTTCAACGCGGTCGAACACGAGCTTCATCAGCAGCGGCGTCATGGCCGAACCCTCGGCGTAGTGCATGAAGTAGGTGTAGCGCAGCTTGTCCGGCGTGCCGGCGGCGGGCACGAATCTGCCATTGCCGTAGCGTTCGAGCAGGTATTCGATGATGGCGCCCGATTCGGCCACCGTGTTCTCGCCATCGGTAATCACGGGCGACTTTCCCAGCGGGTGCACCGCGCGCAGCTCGGGCGGCGCCAGCATGGTCTTGGCGTCGCGCTGGTATTTCCTGATCTCGTACTCCAGTCCCAATTCTTCAAGCAGCCACAAAATACGCTGGGAGCGCGAATTATTCAAATGGTGGACAATGATCATTGGGTTCTTTCGCCGGTATGGAATCGGCGCTAGCTTAGCATTGTTGCTGCCTATTGACCATGGAGTCACCAATGAGTTTCGCCTCGCCGCGCTACCTGCCGTTCCTGATCTCGCTGATCGTCTTTGCGTGGTCGGGCGCCCTCGCGCTGCAGGGCGAAGGCCCCGGATGGTGGCTGGCGGCACTCAGCGGCGCCCTCAGTGCGGTGGGCATCGCCGACCTGGCCCAGACCCGGCGCGCGCTGCGCCGCAATTACCCGATCCTCGCGCACTTCCGCTTTTTCTTCGAGTCGATCCGGCCCGAGATCCGCCAGTACTTCCTCGAAGACGATACCGACGCCAAGCCGTTCTCGCGCAACCAGCGCAGCATCGTCTACCAGCGCGCCAAGATGGAAACCGACAAACGCCCGTTCGGCACCCAGCTCGATCTGTACCAGCCGGGCTACGAGTGGATCAACCATTCGATGGCGCCGGCACCCATGAGCGACTACCACTTTCGCATCGAGATCGGCAACCACCCAACGTGTCCGCGCGCACAGCCTTACAGCGCCAGCGTCTTCAACATCTCGGCGATGAGTTTCGGTTCGCTGTCGGCCAACGCGATCCTGGCGCTCAACGGTGGCGCGCGCCTGGGCGGCTTCATGCACGACACCGGCGAGGGCAGCATCAGCCGCTATCACCGCCACAACGGCGGCGACCTGGTATGGGAGATCGGCTCGGGCTACTTCGGCTGCCGCAACCCCGACGGCAGCTTCTCGGAGGCGAACTTCGCCGCCAACGCCACCGCCCCGCAAGTCAAAATGATCGAACTCAAAATGTCGCAGGGCGCCAAGCCGGGCCAGGGCGGCATTCTGCCGGGTGCCAAGGTGACCATCGAAATCGCGGCCGCGCGCGGCGTCACGGTGGGCGTGGACTGCCTGTCGCCGGCCAGCCATTCGGCTTTTGCAACGCCCATCGAAATGCTGCACTTTATCGAGCGCCTGCGCACGCTCTCGGGCGGCAAGCCGACCGGTTTCAAGCTGGCGATCGGCCACCCGTGGGAATTCTTCGGCATCGTCAAGGCCATGCTGGTCACCGGCATCGTGCCCGACTTTATCGTGGTCGATGGCGGCGAAGGCGGCACGGGCGCGGCGCCCGTCGAATTTTCGGACCACGTCGGCACGCCGCTGCAGGAAGCGCTGCTGCTGGTGCATAACACCCTGGTCGGCGCGCGCCTGCGCGACAAGATCAAGATCGGCGCCTCGGGCAAGATCGTCACCGCCTTCGACATCGCGCGCACCATCGCGCTGGGCGCCGACTGGTGCAATTCGGCGCGCGGCTTCATGTTCGCGCTGGGCTGCGTGCAGTCGCAAAGCTGCCACACCGACCGCTGCCCGACCGGGGTGGCAACCCAGGACGAGCTGCGCCAGAAAGCGCTCGACGTGCCCGACAAAACGGCGCGCGTGGCCAACTTCCACCAGAATACGATGAAGGCGCTGGCGCAGCTGATCGCCGCCGCCGGCCTGACCCATCCCAACCAGCTTAAACCCCACCACCTGGTGCGGCGCGTCTCGCCCAACCAGGTCAAGCTGGCTTCGGCCCTGCTGCCGTATCTGACCGAGGGCGAACTGCTCGATCCGAACCAGCTCGAACGCCTGCCGCCGGTCTTCGGGTTGTACTGGCCGATTGCGCAGGCTGAATCGTTTCATCCGCTGGCATGCTGACCATCCCATCCTGAAACGCTTGCCCGCCAAAATTGATTCGGCTACCATTAACTTTCAGCCAAGCTTGATCAAATAACCATCGATATCATGACCATCCGGGGATGCATCCGTTTAGCCGCATTGGCACCGGCCCCGGTATTTGCCGCGCAGCGCGTGCGCGTCAAGGTCAGTGCTTTCTCCAACCTGAATGTGGCGGACCGGCAGTGGCCGTGGCCCACAGGCAGCAGGATCACGTTCATCAAAACCGGCGTATTCGACGGTTATCCGGTGCGCCAGCGATAAGGGCAAGGCAGGCACGGGGGCAGCGAGGATACACGGATTATCCGGCTGAAAAAGCGCGGTTTGTCACAATGGCACTGAATTTTCCATTCGCTGCAAATGTCGTCCCATGCGGATTGCATACGGGTGTTTCATTGGGTACTATCAAGCAATATTGCAATAAAGATCGCAATGACGATCAGACCACCCTGGAGACATGAATGCCGCGCCAAAGCACCATCCGCCTGTCCGCCCTATCCCTGATGCTCCTGTCGGTGCCGGCGCTGGCCGCCGCCCAGACCGCGCCGATGGCGCCCGACATTGCCGCCACCAAGTTTGAAGTGCCCGATAACGGCGCCGATTACGTCAAGCGCATCGTGATGATACCGATGCGCGACGGCGTCAAGCTGCACACCGTGATCGTCATTCCCAAGGGTGCTGCGCGCGCGCCGCTGATCCTCTCGCGCACGCCGTACAACGCGGCCAAGCGCACCGAGCGCAACGTCAGCCCGCACATGGCGTCGATGCTGGCCGAGGGCGACGACGGCTACATCGCCAACGGCTACATCCGGGTGTACCAGGATGTGCGCGGCAAGTACGGCTCGGAAGGCGACTACGTGATGACGCGTCCCCTGCGCGGCCCGCTCAACGACACCGCGGTCGACCATGCGACCGACGCCTGGGACACGATCGACTGGCTGGTCAGGAATATCGCGCAAAGCAATGGCAAGGTGGGCATGGTCGGCTCCTCGTACGAGGGCTTCACGGTGCTCATGGCGCTGACCGATCCGCACCCGGCGCTCAAGGCCGCGGTGCCGATGAGCGCCATGGTCGATGGCTGGCGCGGCGACGACTGGTTCCACAACGGCGCCTTCCGCCTCAATAACCTCTCCTACTTCGCCGGCCAGACGGGCGCGCGCGGCAGCGGGCCCGCCATCGCCACCGGCGTGTACGACGACTACGACTTCGCGCTGCGCGCCGGTTCCACATCCGACTACGCCAAGCGCTTCGGCATCGACCAGCTCACTTTCACCAAGAAGGTCTTCGAGCATCCGGCCTACGACAGCTTCTGGCAGCACCAGGCGCTCGACCGCATCCTCGGCGCGCGCCCGCTCAAGGTGCCGACCATGCACGTGGTGGGGCGCTGGGACCAGGAAGACATCTACGGCCCGTACGCCGCCTACGCCGCCACCGAAAAGCTCGACACCACCAACACCATGAACCACCTGGTGGTCGGCCCGTGGCGCCACAGCGGCGTCAATTACGACGGCTCGAACCTGGGCGCGATCCGCTTCACCGGCGACACCGCCGCCGAATTCCGGCGCGACGTGATGCTGCCCTTCTTTAACCAGTACCTGCGCGACGACGCACCGAAAGCCGACACGCCGCCCGTGCTGTCATACCTCACCGGCACCAACAAGTGGCAGCGCCTGGACAAGTGGCCACTCACCGAGGTCATGAAACCGGTGTACCTGAAAGCGGGCGCGCGCCTGGACTTCGACAAGCCGGCCGCCGGCACCGGCGCGGCCCAGGCCGACGACTACGTATCCGACCCGGCCAAGCCGGTACCCTTCATTCCGCGTCCGGTGCGCATGTACGACAGCGCGGTCTGGAAGCCGTGGCTGGCCAGCGACCAGCGCTCGTTCTCGGACCGCCCCGACGTGCTCACCTACGTGTCGGACAAGCTCGACGCGCCCCTGCAGATTTCCGGCCAGCCGATGGTCAACCTGTTCGCCGCCACCACCGGCAGCGATGCCGACTGGGTCGTCAAGCTGATCGACGTCTATCCGGACGAAGTGGCGTCGCAGCCGGAACTGGGCGGCTACCAGCTGGGCATCGCCATGGATATCTTCCGCGGCCGCTACCGCACGGGCCTGGACAAACCGACGGCGATCACGCCGAACAAGGTGGAACGCTACCGCTTCGCCCTGCCCAACGCCGATCACGTGTTTCTCAAGGGCCACCGGATCATGGTGCAGGTGCAGTCGAGCTGGTTCCCGCTGTACGAGCGCAATCCGCAAACCTTCGTGCCGAATATTTTCTTCGCCAAGCCGGGCGACTACCGCAAGGCCACGCACAAGGTGTTCCACGCGCCGGGCATGGAAAGCGCGGTCGAACTGCCGGTGGTGCCGGCGGCGAAATGAACCGGGGCCCGGCCCTACCGGGACTTCCAATAGTTGTGTATAAGGGAGTACCTTTGGCTTACGTTGAATAGGCGTCTCTTGCGAAATCGATCCGGATTGGTGTTGGCACTTCTTTGTTTCTGCCTGAGCGCGTGCTCGCTGGTCAAGCTCAAGGAAGAATCGAAGACCTTTTATTCGTCCACGGTGCTGGCGGGCCATGTCTCCAGCGCGGATGCATGGGACAAGCCGGTCGTCGTCGCCGCCTACACCCGGCGCAATGGCCGGCTGGAGATCGCGCACTACACCGTGCTGCATGAAGCCGGCGGCTACGAGCTGATTGTGCAAAAGGGCGATTACGCCCTGTTTGCCTTCGGCGACGCCAACGGCAACCTGACGCTGGACGCCGGCGAACCGGTCGGCGAATACGGGGCGGCCCCGGTGCGGGCCACGGGAACGGGCTCGCTGGTGAGCCTCGATGTCGTGATATCGGCCGCTGCGCAAAGTGCCCTCCCGCGCGGCACCTCCGTCGCCGCGCGCGCATCGGCAAAAACGCACAGTACCCAGGTTGGCGCCATCGCCAGGCTGGACGACCCGCTGCTGTCGGCCGAATCGGGGCGGCGCGGCTACTGGGCGCCGGTCGACTTTTTCAAGGAGGTCGGTGGCAATATCTACTTCCTGGAGGAGTACGATGCGCGCAAGACGCCGGTGCTGTTCGTGCACGGCGCGGCCGGCTCGCCGCAGGACTGGAGCTACTTCCTCAAGCACCTGGACCGCAGCCGCTACCAGCCATGGATTTTCTACTACCCGTCCGGTTCCTCGCTCGATTCCATGTCCTACCTGCTGTACTGGAAACTGAGTAACCTGCAGCGGCGCCACCATTTCGACCGGCTCTACCTGACCGCGCACAGCATGGGCGGGCTGGTAGTGCGCTCGTTCCTGGCCGACTACGGCGACCAGTTCCCGGCCGCCAAACTGTTCGTCACCCTGTCGACGCCGTGGGGCGGCGATGCGCTGGCCGACCAGGGCGTGGCGTACTCGCCGGCCGTCATCCCGTCGTGGAACGATGTGCGGGCCGGCGGGCGCTACGTGCAAACGCTGTTCCGAAAGCCGCTCCCGCGCCAACTTGACTATTACCTGATGTTCGGCCACGGCGGCCGTTACAGCCTGTTGCGCCCGGCCAGCAATGACGGCACCATTACCCTGTCGAGCCAATTGCGCTCGGACGCCCAGTCCGAAGCCCGGCGCGTGTTCGGCTACGATGAAGACCACGTCGGCATCCTGTCGTTGCCCCAGGTATTCGCCCAATACGCCGCGCTGCTCAAGGCGGCCGACCGGCGCGATGGCGATGGCCGGTCGGCGGGCAAGGGCAATTTGCGCGTGGCGTTCTCCTACGCGCGGCCGGACGAGACGCCGGCATCGGCGCCGGTGCTGGTGCTCACGCCCGTCGATGCGGCGCGCGATGCGGCGCGCGATGCGACGCGCGAGCGGATTGTTTTACCGGTCAGTACGCGCGACAGCGGACGCGAACTGGGGCCTTTTCCACCGGGCGTCTACAACGTGGGCCTGATGGCGCGCGCGTTCAAGACCACGCCGGCCAGCACGCAGGTGACTATCGGCGCCGGCGGCATTCCCGACCTGAACTTCGAGCTGACGCCACAGGGCGTGCTGTCCGGCTATATCGGTGCCGACGTCACGTCCGCCGACAATCCGGCCGGCAGCTTTCGCGGGGGCCGCCGCGACATCAACATCGAGTCCATCGTCCTCACCAACGGAACCGACCGGCGCGAGATCGCGCCCAGCCGTGACACCAGGGACCGCACCCTCGAAGCCTATGTGGCAGGCCAGGATTACCTGTTCAAATCGTTTTTTTCGTTTGTCGGCTTGAAGGAAGGCAGGTATGAATTGACGATCAATGTGGCCGGTTATCCGCCGTACACGCGCACCTACGATGTGGTGCCCGGAAAATACGGCTATCTGACCCCGATCGATCTGACTGCGCCGAACCAAGCGCACTGAGGAAATTCGCTTACTTCAGGTGAAGCTGGATCACGCGCGCGCTCGGATCGCGCGGCGGCACGCCCGCATCAGCGCGCGGCTTCGCCGGCGCATCCTCGCACGAACCGCAGCTGCTGCAACCGCTGCCGCAGCCGGCCGGCGCCTTCTTCTTGCCGAACAGCCTGGCCCGCAACTTGGCCGGCAGGTACTTCGACGCCGCATACCATGCGGCCGCGGCGACGATGACTGCAACGATCAGGTTCTCCAGCATATCAGGCTCCCATCGCGATCGCGACCCGGTAAGTGATGAAAGAGGCGGCATACGCCAGCGCGAACATATAGCCGGCCATGATGAACGCGTACCGCACGCTGCCCGTTTCGCGCCGCACCACCGACAGGGTGGCGATGCACTGCGGCGCGAACACATACCAGGCCAGCAGCGACAGCGCGGTCGGCATCGACCACGACTGCGAAATGATGGGCGCCAGCGTGGTGGCCAGCTCGTCGCCGGTCTGCGACAGCGCATACACGGTGCCCAGCGCGCCCACGGCCACTTCGCGCGCGGCCATGCCCGGCACCAGCGCGATGCAGATTTGCCAGCCGAAGCCGATCGGCTCGAACACCACGGCCAGCGCGCGGCCCAGCATGCCGGCGATGCTGTAATAGATCGGCGGCTGGGTCGCGCCTTCCGGCGCCCCGGGGAAGCTCGACAGGAACCACAGCAGCACCATCAGCGCCAGGATCACGGTACCGACGCGGACCAGGAAGATCTTGGCGCGTTCCCACAGGCCCATCGCCAGGTTGCGCAGGTGCGGCCAGTGGTAGCTCGGCAGTTCGAGCATCAGCGGCTGATGGGTGTTCGCGCCCATGAAGCGCTTGATCACCCAGGCCACCGCCATGGCGCTGAAGATGCCGGCAAAGTACAGGATGAACAGCACCAGCCCCTGCAGGTTGATCCACCCGCCGCCGACATCGCGGTTGGGGATGAAGGCGGCGATGATCAGCGCGTACACCGGCAGGCGCGCCGAACACGTCATCAGCGGCGCGATCATGATCGTCACCAGGCGGTCGCGCGGGTTCTGGATGGTGCGCGCGGCCATCACGCCCGGAATGGCGCAGGCAAAGCTCGACAGCAGCGGGATGAAGGCGCGCCCCGACAGGCCGACTCCGCCCATGATGCGGTCCAGCAGGAAGGCGGCGCGCGGCAGGTAGCCGCAGTCTTCCAGCACCAGGATGAAGAAGAACAAAATCAGAATCTGCGGCAGGAACACCAGCACGCTGCCGACGCCGCCGAGAATCCCCTCGACCAGCAGGCTGCGCAGCACGCCTTCGCCCATCAGGCCGCCGACCCAGGCGCCGATCGCTTCCACGCCGCCGCTGATCAATTCCATCGGCACCGCGGCCCAGCTGAATACGGCCTGGAATACCAGGAACATCAGCGCGGCCAGCAGGATCGGGCCGAACACGGGATGCAGCACCACGTCGTCGATTTTCTCGGACAGGTTGCCGGTATCGTTGGCGTAGCTGACGCACGCGTCCAATATGCGGCGCACTTCGCGCTGGGTTTCTTCGACCGGCACGGCATCGATCACCGACAGCGGCGCGGCCTTGACGGTGCTTGTCTGCGGCATCAGGTCGAGCGCCTTGAGCAGCGCGATTTCGCCGCCGCTCTGCACGGCCACGGTTTCGACCACGGGCATGCCCAGTTCGCGCGCCAGCTTGGCGCTGTCGATCTTGATGCCGCGCTTGTTGGCCACATCGACCATGTTCAGGGCCAGCACCATCGGCAGGCCGAGACGCCTGATTTCGAGGACCAGGCGCAGGTTCAGGCGCAGGTTGGTGGCGTTGACCACGCAGACGACAGCGTCGGGCGCCTGTTCGCCCGCGCGCAGGCCGCCGACCACGTCGCGCGTGATGGCTTCGTCGGGGGTGGTGGCCGACAGGCTGTACGCGCCCGGCAGGTCCAGTACTTTATAGGCACGGCCGGCGGGCGAGGTGAAACTGCCCTCCTTGCGCTCGATCGTCACGCCGGCGTAATTGGCGACCTTCTGGCGCGCGCCGGTGAGGCGGTTGAACAGGGCAGTCTTGCCGCAGTTCGGGTTGCCCAACAGCGCAATGAGCGGCGTGCGCGTCACTGCCTGGACTTGTGGTTCTACAGCACCCATTGTTATTTCCGTTGTTCCGTTATTCCGGTTTGACCGAGACCAGCGACGCCTCGAAGCGGCGCAGCGCGAAGGTGGAATCGCCCACCCTGACCGCCACCGGATCGCCGCCCGGCAGGCGCTTGAGCATGCGGATGCGTTCGCCCGGCACGAAGCCGAGCTCCATCAGCCGGCGCGCGACATCGACGCCGCCGCCCGCGTCCGCCGAGCACGGCGCGATATGGATCACGGTGCCGCTCTGGCCGGGAACGAGGGCATCGAGCGTGATCAGGGTGGGGGCAAGAGTCATATTGTCACTTCACTAAGATAAGTGGAATTCGCGCTACATCGTGTTGGATACTAGCATCATAAACGTAAATGCGACTTATTTCTATTTGGAGTTGGCCCTTTTTTGAGAAAACCACTTGCAAACGATCTGGAGTTCCGACAAAATACAAATCTTAATGATAATGATTCTCATTATAGTGAAAGCGGCAAGATTGTCCGCCGAGCCAACGCAAAGCCAAGTCAAAGGAAGGTGCTTCGATGATCGTCTGTGTTTGCAATAACATTTCCGACCGCGAAATTCGTCAGGCGGTCGATCTCGGCCTCTCGTCGATGGCCGAGCTGCGCCGCGACCTGGGCGTGGCCACCTGCTGCGGCAAATGCGCCAGCTGCGCCAAACAAGTGCTGAACGAACACCTCGACAGCAAAATCCACGCCACCGAGCTTTCCTTCCGCTCGGCGCAAACAGCCTGAGTGTACCTATGAGCGCAATGACCTTTTCCACCGAACCCGGCATGGGCGATCCCACTGCCGTGGTGGCGAAGCTGCGCGCCAAGTTCGGCCCCATCGCCGCCGTGGTCGCCATTCACGCCGTGCTGTTCTACCTGATTTCGAGCGGGCTGCTGCACCGCATGGTCGACGTCGCGATTCCGCGCGCGGTGATGGTGACCTTTGTCGCCCCGCCGCCGCCGCCCAAGCCGGCCACGCCCGCCGCACCGAAAACCGTGTCGGTCGCCAAGGTACGTCCGCCGCCGCCGGTCATCGTACCGCCGACGCCGGTGGTGCAGGTCGCAGTCCAGAACACCATTACCGCCTCGCCGCCTTCGGCCCCTGCCGTGAGCGAAGCGCCAGCCGCGCCGGTGGCCGTGGCGGCGCCGCCGGCCCCGCCGGCACCCGGCCCGAAAACGATCACCTCGGGCGTCGAATATATCCAGCCGCCGCAGCCGGTGTACCCGACCATGTCCAAGCGTATGGGCGAACAGGGCAAGGTCGTGCTGCTGATCCTGGTCAATGAAAAAGGCATGCCCGACCAGGTCAAGGTGCAGAGCTCATCCGGTTCCTCACGCCTCGACGAAGCCGGCCGCCAGGCAGCCCTGCGCGCCGTGTTCAAGCCGCACGTGGAAGATGGCCGTCCGGTCCCGGTCTACGTGATCGTCCCGCTGACCTTCCAGCTCGCCAGCTGATCGGTGCGGGAGCAACAAAACGAAGGCTCCGCGAGGGGCTTTTCGTCGTTGGGACGCATTTTTTGTTATGATGGACATACTCTCCATCATTAAAGAAAGCCTCCCATGAAGGGCGACAAGAACATCATCCGGCTGCTCAACGCACAGCTGACCAACGAGCTGTCCGCGATCAACCAGTACTTCCTGCATGCGCGCATGTACCGCCACTGGGGTCTGGAAAAGCTGGCCAAGAAAGAATACGAAGAATCGATCGGCGAGATGAAGCACGCCGACAAGCTGATCGACCGCATCCTGATGCTCGACGGCTTGCCGAACCTGCAAGCGCTGCACAAGCTGCTGATCGGCGAATCGACCCAGGAAATGATCGAATGCGACCTGAAACTGGAGCAAGCGGCGCATGCCACGGTCAAGGAAGGCATCGCCGCTTCCGAACTGGCCGGCGACTACGTCACGCGCGACCTGTTCCTGATGATCCTGGAAGACACCGAAGAGCACATCGACTGGCTCGAAACGCAGCTGGACCTGATCGTCAAGGTCGGCATCCAGAACTACCTGCAAAGCCAGATGGGCGAGCACGCGTAATCAGGTAGCGCGGGGGCGACGGTTTTTAGGGTAGTGGTTCGCGCTCCCTCAACCGGCGCGCCAGCGCGCCACCCACTTGTCGTAGAAGGCAAGACTCCTCGGTACCGCACCGGGGATCGCGCATACCGCGCCGGCGAACTCGTTGGCGCGCGCCAGCGTCGTGCCAAGTTCCCAGCCGCGCACGCGGCCCAGCAAAAACATCGCCGAAAACGCATCGCCCGCCCCCACCGTATCGATCACGAACGGCGGCAGCGGATTGTCGCGATGGACCAGCACCGTGCCGTCGGCGCCGAAGTACACCGAGCCGCGGTGTCCCAGGGTGACGATCAGCGCTTCCAGTGCGAACAGCTGCACCAGCAGCGCGCAGGCGGCGCGTACCTCGTCGCCTTCCAGCGGCGGCGAGGATGGATGGATATCGACGTACCACGCAAACAGCGACTGCAGCTCTTCCTCGTTGACCTTGGCGATATCGGCCGCGTGCAGCGAGTGGAACACGCAGCGCTCGTCGAACTGGCCTTCGCGCAGGTTCAGGTCGAGGTAGCGCGTGGCGTTGCCGGCGTCGAGCAGTGCATACAGCGTGTCGCGCGAGCGCGCACAGCGCTGCGCCAGGGTGCCGAAATAGATCGCCGAGGCCTGCACCGACGCCATCGCGGCCAGCGCCTGTTCGGGATTGATGTAATCGTAGGCCTGGCCCGGCAGGATCACGAAGCGGTGACCGCGCACATGGCGCTCGACCGCCACGCGCCCGGTTTCTTCCATCTGATCGAGCTGCAGGCCGGCGTCGGACATGGCGAAGCGCTCGAACTCGGCGCGCACCACGGCGCCGTTACGGTCGTTGCCGATGCGCGTGATCGCCAGCTGCGGCGACATGAACGCCGCCAGGTGGCGCGCCACGTTGAACGGCGCGCCGCCCACCACCTGTTCGCTCGAAAAGTCGTCGACCAGGGCCTCGCCATACACCACGGTTGTCATACTCTGCATTCCTTGCGCATTGCGGCGCCCGGAACGCCTATGGCTTCGAGCCAGCGAGCGCGGACGGCGCGGGCGGCGCATCGGCGCGCCGCGGTTGATCGACCTTTACGCGCAGCACAGCTGCCGCCGCGCACAGCATGAGGGCGCCGGCCAGCATTATAACGTTCTCGGGATTGCCGCCAAGCCAACTGCGGTAGTACAGCGGCAGCGTGGCAATCTGGATGATCATCGGGATCACGATGAACATGTTAAAGATGCCCATGTAGACGCCGGTGCGCTCCGGCGGAATGCTCCCGGCCAGCATGATGTACGGGTTGCCCATGATGCTGGCCCAGGCCAGGCCGATACCCACCATCGGTATCAGCAGCAGCGCGGGCGAGCGGATCTGCGGAATCGCCAGCATGCCGATGCCGGCCAGCGCCAGGCACAGGCAATGCATGGCCTTCGGTCCGTGGCGGCGCGTGTACGGCACCAGCGCAAAGGCGCCGACAAAGGCAACGAAGTTATAGAACGCGCCGATCTGGCCATTGAGCAGCCCGGCGTCGCGAAAGCCCTGCGAGGCCGGATCGGTGGTGCCGTAGAGGGTGGTGGCCAGCGACAGCGTGATATATTGCCAGTAGCAGAACATCGCGTACCACTGGAACAGCTTGACCAGCGCCAGCTGCTTCATCGTCGGCGGCATCTCGCGCATCGCGCTGCCGATCTCGCGCAGGGTGTGCCTGAAGCCCTGCGGCTGGGCGCGGATCGCCGCCACCTCGCGCGCGCTCAGGGGATGCTCCCTGGTGGTCTTCAGTGTCCACAGCACCGACGTGATCGACAACACCGCGCCGATCAAAAAGGCGGCGATGACGATGTGCGGGATCTGGCTGGCGTTGACGGCATCCTTGTTCATCCCCGCCAGCACCAGCAGCGACGGCGTGAGGTAGGCCAGGGTCTGCCCCAGTCCCGTGAACGCGCTCTGGGTCATGAAGCCGAGCGAATGCTGCGCGGGATCGAGCTTGTCGCTCACAAAAGCGCGGTACGGCTCCATCGTCACGTTGTTGGCCGCGTCGAGGATCCACAGCAGGCTGGCGGCCATCCACAGGGTGGGACTGAACGGCATGAACAGCAGGCCGATGCTGCACAGGATCGCGCCGAGCAGGAAGTACGGCGTGCGCCGCCCCCAGCGAGTGACGGTGCGGTCGCTCATGGCGCCCACGATGGGCTGGACGATCAGGCCCGTCACCGGGCCGGCCAGCCACAGGTAGGGCAGGCTGGCCTCGTCGGCGCCGAGGTAGTTGTAGATCGGGCTCATGCTGCTTTGCTGCAGGCCGAAGCTGAACTGGATGCCGAAAAATCCGACATTCATGTTCACGATCTGCCAGAACGACAAGGTGGGTTTGGTGGTCGACATGGTGCTCTTTCGTGGGGTCAGTCGGCAGGCCAGCGCGCGATGTAGGGCGCGTAAAAGGTGCGCTCGGCCGGCACCGCGCCGGGGATGGCGCAGACGGCGCCGGCAAACTCGTTGGCGCGCGCCAGCGTGAGCTCGAGCGGCCAGCCGCGCTCGCGCCCCAGCAAAAAGAGCGCCGAAAAGGCGTCGCCGGCGCCGACCGTGTCGACCATGCGCGCCGGCTTGACGGTATCGGCATGGACCAGGGTGGCGCCGCCGGCGCCGAAGTACACCGAGCCGCGCGGCCCGAGCGTGACGATCAGGGCTTCGAGCGAGAAGATGCGGATCAAGGCCGCGCAGGCGCCGCGCACGCTGCTGCTGCCCATGTCGCCGGTGTCGTGGCGCGTGTGGGTGTACCAGCTGAACAGGTCTTGCAGCTCCTCTTCGTTGACCTTGACGATGTCGGCTTCGTGCAGCGACTCGAACACGCAGCGCTCGCTGACCTGGCCTTCGCGCACATTCAGGTCCAGGTAGCGCAATGCGTCGCAGGAGCGCAGCAGCGCGCGCAGCGCCCCGCGCGAGGTCGGGTGGCGCTGCGCCAGCGTGCCGAAATAGATGGTCGATGGCGTGCGCGCGCCGGCAGCGGCCAGCGTGGCGGCGCTGTCGATGCGGTCGTAGGCCTGGTCGGGCAAGATGGTGAAACGATGACCGTCAGCGCCACGTTCGACCAGCACGCGTCCGGTCGGCTCGGTGGCGTCGAACTGCAAGCCCTGCTGCGCCAGGCCGAACCGCTCGAACTGCGCGCGCAGCAGCACGCCGGCCGGGTCGTCGCCGATGCGCGTGACCATCAACGGCGCGCTGCCGAACGCCGCCAGGTTGCGCGCCACGTTGAAGGGCGCGCCGCCCACTACCTGCTCGGTAAGAAAATCGTCGACCAGCGCCTCTCCGAACACCACGATCGGTCCTGTCACCATATCCATGTCTGCGGTCTTCCTTCAACTTGATCCATCGTTAATAAGCATATTACGCCGGGCGTTCCAGCCACAGCATGTCCCACGGCGCCAGCGCGATGGCGTCGCCCGCGCCCGGCCACTGCCCCGCGCCGATGGCGGACAGGCTGAACGAGAGCGGCTGCGCTGAAAAATTCGACAGGCTCAGAAAACGCTCGCCGCGCGTGAGCGCCAGCAAGGCGGGGTAGGGCGTCTCGAGCAGCGCGCGCGGCGCACCGGCGGCCAGCATCGGCAAGCCGCGCCGCCGTTCGAGCAGCGCGCACAAGGCGCCGAACACTCGCCCGGCCGGACTCGATCGATCGTGGCGCTGCGCGTAACGCAGCTGGTCGAACGGTGCGCGCTGCACCCAGCGCGTGTCGGGCGCGCGCCCGGCGTGGCCGAGATACGTGTGATCGTTTTCCATGCCCAGCTCATCGCCCATGTACAGCATCGGCAAGCCGCCGAAAGCCAGCGCCAGGCCATGCAGCAGCATCAGACGCCGCAGCGCATATGCCTCCTGCTCCGGGCCGCAGGCCGTCTCCAGGCCCGCCAGCGCGGCGGCGCTGCCGTTGGTGCCATGCACGGCGCGCCCGGCGCTGGTCTGGAACGCCACGCCGGCCGCGAAGCTGGCGCTGTCGCCGCCCCCGTAAAAATCGGCGATGGCGGCCAGCCGCGGCGCGCCCGCCTCGGCGCGCAGCACGTTCCAGCCGATGTCGTCGTGGCAGCGCACATAGGTCAGCCAGCTGGCGGCCGGCGGCAGCGCCGGGGTGGCGGCGGCAACGGCGCGCAGCAGGCCGGCGTCCTGTTCGGCCAGCGCGGCCCAGCCGGCCGCCATCAGGGTGCTGTGGTAGGCCAGGTGGCACTCGCGCGCCGCGCCGCCCGCATCGCCGAAGTAGGCGGGCAGCTCGCGCGTGGGCACGATGGCTTCGGCCTTGAGCAGCACGCCGGGCGCGGCGATCTCCACGATCGCGCGCAGCACCTGCAGCAGTTGGTGCGCCTCCGGCTGGTTCATGCAGTCGCTGCCCTCGCGCTTCCACAGGAAGGCGGTCGAATCGAGCCGGAACACCTCCACGCCGCGGTTGGCAAGGCGCAGCAGGCTCTGGACCATCGCCGACAGCACGTGCGGATTGGCGTAGTTCAGGTCCCACTGGAAGGGATAGAACGTGGTCCAGACCCAGCCCTGCATCGCATCGACCCAGGTGAAGTTGCCGGGCGCCGCCTCGGGGAAGATCTGGCCCACCGTCTGTTCGTAGCGGTCCGGCTGTTCGCGGTCGGGGAAGACATGGAAGTAGTCGCGCAGCGCCGCGTCGCCCTCTTTGGCGCCGAGCGCCCACGCATGATCGTCGGCCACGTGATTGAGCACCAGGTCGGAGCACAGGCTGATCCCGGCGTCGCGCAGCGCCGCCGTCAGGGCCAGCAGGTCGGCCCCGGTGCCGAGGGCGGGATCGACATCGTCGAAGCTGGCCACGGCGAAGCCGCCGTCGCTGTCGCCGGCGCGCGGGCGCAGGAAAGGCAGCAGGTGCAGGTAAGTCACACCCATCTCGCGCAGGTGCGCGATGCGCCCGATAACGCCGCGCAGGCTGCCGCCGAACTGCTGCACGTAGGCGCTGTAGCCGAGCATGTGCTGGCCGGCGAACCAGGCCGGATCGGCGGCGCGCCGGGCGTCGAGCGCCAGCAGTTCGGGCGAACGCGCGCCGTGCAGCGCGCCGACGGCGCCCATCAGGTCCGCGTACCACGCGTGAAAATCGGCGCGCTGGCCGTACAGCCGCTGCAGGCGGTCCAGCAGTACCGGTTCGTGCCGGGCGTAGCGCTGCGCCGCCTGCTCGCGCAGGTGAAGAGGCAGCGCGTCGAGCATGCGCTGCTGTGGTGAGAAAGTGGTCATGGTGGCCAAAAAAAAAGCCGCGGCCGGCGCAGGGTGGACGCGCCGGCCGCGGCGGGGCTTAGAATGCGTACCTGATGCTGGCCTTGATCGCACGGCCGCTGATCGAACGGGCGGCATGGCCGTCGCCTTCGACTTCGGTGTAGCCGGTCTTGTTGAACAGGTTGTTCGCGCTCAGCGCGAGCTGGGTACGCTCGCCCAACTGGTAATTGAAGAAGCCATGCACGACCGCGTAGGCCGGCATGATGATGGTGTGGACGTCGTCGGCCCACGATTTTCCGGTGCCGATCACGCTCACGCCGACGCTGGCGTCCCCCATGACGTAGCTCGGCGTGAGCTGGTACACCACCTTGGCCTGGCGCCGCGGGGTATTGCCGATGACGGCTTCGCCGCCGGGCGCGGTGGCGGTGATCTTGGCATGGGTGTAGGTCAGGCCGCCGGCCACGCGCAAGGCGCCGCCGTTGTAGGCCGCTTCCAGCTCGACGCCCTTGGCGTCGTAGCTGTTGGCGGTGCTGCGCTGCGTCGTCGCCTCGTAGTTCGATTCGCGCGTCCTGGCCTGGAAGACGGTGGCGAAGGTGCTGATGCCGCCCTTGCGCCATTTGACGCCGCCTTCGAGCTGCTTGACCGTGTTGATGCTGACCGGCGCGCTGCCGTCCAGCGGAGAGCCGAACAGGATGCGGTCGGCATTGAAGGCGACGCCGTCGCTGGCGCGCGCGAACACGGCCAGGCCGGTGGCCAGCTTGTAGTTGCCGCCCACCGAATACGAGGTGCGCGCGACGTCATAGTCGACCTGCTGGGCCGTGGCCGGGTCGTAGCGCGTGGCGCCGGTGGCGATGTTGGCGCTGCCGCTGGCGCTTTGCATGTCGCGCCGCAGGCTGGCATCGACATTGAGTGCGCCGCGCTCGAGGCCCAGGTTCACGTAGGGAGAGGTCAGCTTGTACTGCATGTCGACGGCGCGCGAACAGCAGGCGCCGAACGCCGGTCCGACCAGGCCGGGCGTGGCGCTGGCGGTGCGCAGCAGTGCCGGCTGGTCGCCGCTGGCCTGCATCAGGTACTCGTTGAAGTTCCAGGTCAGCCCGAGGTTTTGCACCGACAGGTACAGGCCGGCCGTGGCGGTCAGCCTGGCGCCCTGGCCCAACGTGAAGGTCTTCGACAGCCGGGTGTCGTTGAACACGGCGCCGGCGTCGTCGATCGAGGTATTGAATACCACCGCGGAAAAGGCACGGCCGCTGTACGCCTTGCCGGCATGCGGCCCGGTGGCGAAGGTGTACTCGCCGATGCTGCCGTTATTGCCCGCGAAGACACCGATAAAGCGGCCCGTGTTGTCCGACCAGCGCAGGTTCTCGTTCACGCTCCAGCCGTCGCCCAGCCTGAGCTGCGCTTCGATCCCGATGGCGGTGCTCTTGACCGCCAGGCCATCGTTCACATCGCTCGCTACCTGGCCGTTGTCCTTGGCGAGCGTGACGTCGCGCACCCAGTGCGGCGAATAGAAGCTCGCGTCGCGCGGGTCGATGCCGGGGATCGCGGAGATGACCTTGCCGCTCACCTGGACCGGCACCGGCAGGCCGGCCGGCGTCTTGTCGTTCAGGTGCTTGAACGAGAGCCGGACGAAACCCTGATCCATCTCATGGGTGACGTTGGCGCGGATCTGGCCGCCCTGCTCGCTGTTCATGCCGGTCTTGCGGATCCCTTCGCCGTACCGGTAAAAGCCGCCCACGAAGAAGCGCGTCTTGTCCGACAAGGGCGCGCCGTAGTCGAAGTCGACCCGCGTGGTGTCGTAATCGAGGCCCTTGGTCAGGCCGACGCTGCCGCCCTTCTCCACCCCGGTCTTGCTGATGAAATTGATGATGCCGCCCGGCGCGTTGCTGGCCAGGGTCGATGCGGAGCCGCCGCGCACCACTTCCAGGTGATCGAGGCTGCCATCGATCTTGACGTAGCTGTCGGGCGTGATGAAGTTGAAGTCGCCCGATTGCAGCACCGGCAAGCCGTCTTCCTGGATCTGCACGTAGCGCGCACCGCCGGCCGAGACCGGCACGCCGCGCACCGAAATGTTGGCATTGCCTTCGCCGCCGGACGACTCCGAGCGCACGCCGGGGATCGAGCGCAGCACGTCGGCGGCGCTGGTGGGTGCGGTCTTGAGGACGGCGTCGAGCTCCATCGTGCTCACCGAGACGCTCGACTTCATTTTCGACGCGCCGCCGCTGGTGCCGGTGACGACGACGCGCTCCATGTTCAGGCCATCGGCGGCGGGCGCCTCGGCGGACGGGGTTTGCTGGGCGGCGGCGCCGATGTGAAGCAGCGCGATGGACACGGCCGTGGCCATGCGGGTGGTCTGGATTGTCATAGTCTCCTCCGGTAGGGGGTGCGCCGTCGAGCGGCGCTTATTGGTGTGTGCGAGCAGATTATGACTCAGGCAATTTTTTAATGCAATCGATTGCATAACAATACATTTCGCGCCAATGAGGCTTTTTTTCCACAAAATCGCGGAAAAATGCAATCGGTTACATGTTGTTAGAGCGGCGCTTGAAAAGTGTCTCGAACCGGGATATCAGGTGGACGTCGCGCGGACGATCAGCTCGGTCGGCAACTGCAGCGAGCCCGCCGGCTTGCTCTCGACGAGCGCCAGCAGCGCCCCCACCAGCGCCTGTCCGGCGGCGCGGATCGGCTGGCGGATCGTGGTCAGCGGTGGATGGAAGTAGGTGGACAGTTCGATGTCATCGTAACCGACCACCGCGACGTCGTCGGGCACCTGCTTGCCGAGCGCGCGCAGGGTGTTAATCGCGGTCATGGCCAGCAAGTCGCTGCAGGCGAACACCGCATCGTAGGGCACGGCGCGGCGCTCGATCTCGCGCACCGCCTGCTCGCCGCCTTCCGGCAGGAACGACACCGACACCCGCAGTTGCGGCTCGAGCGGCAGGCCATGCCTGGCCAGTGCGTTGCAATAGCCGCTGTAGCGCTGCGCGACTTCAGGCAGGTTGATATCGCCGAAAAACGCGATGCGCTTGCGGCCCGCCGCGATCAGGTGTTCGGTGGCCAGCATGCCGCCGCTGACGTTGTCGCCGCCGACCGTGGTGTAGAGCTGCTGCGGCAGTTGCGCGCCCCACACGACGATCGGCACGTGGCGCGCCGCCAGCTGGTTAAGCTGGTCGTGATGGCGCCACTGGCCGATCAGGATAATGCCGATCACGCGCCCGGTATCGAAAGGCATGGCGGCCGCGTCGAGCTGCTCGGCGTCCACGCGCGAGAGCAGCATGTCGAAACCGCGCTCGGTCAGCGCATCGGCCAGGCTGCCGAGCATGCTCAGGAAAAACGGATCGGACAAATGCTGGCGCGTCGCCGAATCGTAGGGAACGACCACGCCGACCGTGCGGTTCTGCTTGAGCCGCAGGTTCTGCGCGCCGATATTGATGGTGTACTTGAGAGAACTGGCCAGCTCAAGGATGCGGGTGCGGGTTTCCTCGTTGACCAGCGGGCTGCGGTTGAGCGCGCGCGAGACGGTCGCTTTCGACACGCCGGCAAGGCGCGCGATGTCGGCCATCTGCAAACGCTTTTGCGCGGCGCTGCCTGCAGCGTCGTCGTCCGGTGGAGAAGTACCCATTGCCCCGCAGTGCGTTTAGAACGGCACCGTGTCTTTGAACGATGGGCGCTCGGAGAGCTTGTCGAACAGCTTGGCCAGGTTGGGGTAGTCGGTGCGCCAGTCGATCTCGGGGAAGCGGAAGGCGATCCAGCCGAGCGCGCAGCCGACGGCGACGTCGGCCAGGGTGTAATGGTTGCCCTTGCAGAAAGGCGACTCGCCCAGGTTGGCCGACAGGACGGCCAGGCCCGCATGCACCTTGCCCATCTGGCGTTCGATCCAGGCGGCGCTCTGCTGCTCTTCCGGGCGCAGGGTTTTTTCCAGGCGCACCAGGACGGCGGCGTCGAGCACGCCATCGGCCAGCGCTTCCCAGACCTTGATGTCGGAGCGGTCGCGCCCGTTCGGCGGGAGCAGCTTGCACACCGGCGTGAGCGTGTCGATGTACTCGACAATGACGCGCGAATCGTACATCGAGCTGCCATCTTCCATGATCAGGCACGGCACCTTGCCCAGCGGATTGGACAGATGAATCCGGGTTTCGGCCGTCCAGACGTTTTCGAGTTCGAGATCATAGTCGAGCTTTTTCTCGGCCATGACGACACGAACCTTGCGGACAAACGGACTGGCGGTGGAACCGATGAGTTTCATAGATGCTTAGAGTGAACGATTGACCGACAGTATAGCATCGCGCCCGGCGTGCGATGGCCCCCAAACAGTGGGCCGGACGCGCTTGCAACATAGGCTTGACAAGGCCGCCGGTGGTAAAATGTCGGTCTTTGCAGCAATGCACACAGCTCATCCATTCCTCCATAAGCGCCCTCTCCCATGACCTCTACCGCTCCTTACTCCACGCTGTCGGCCCTGTCCCCGCTGGATGGCCGCTACGCCGCCAAGACCGACAAACTGCGTCCGATCCTGTCCGAAGCCGGCTTCATGCACCACCGCGTCAAGGTGGAGATTTCCTGGCTGCAGGCGCTGTCGCAAGCCGGCTTCGCCGAGATCAAGCCGTTCTCGGCCGAGGCGACGGCACTGCTCGACAAGATGGCGAGCGATTTCACGGAAAACGACGCGGCGCGCATCAAGGCGATCGAAGCGGTCACCAACCATGACGTCAAGGCGGTCGAGTACTGGCTCAAGGAACAGGTCAAGGATGTGCCGGAACTGGTCGCGGCAACCGAATTCATCCACTTTGCATGCACCTCGGAAGACATCAACAATACCTCGCACGGGATGATGCTCAAGGCCGCGCGCGACGGCGTGATGCTGCCGGCGCTGCAGGGCCTGGTCAGCAAGCTGACCCAGATCGCGCATGCCAACGCCGAGCTGCCGATGCTCTCGCGCACGCACGGCCAGACGGCCAGCCCGACCACCCTGGGCAAGGAAATGGCGAACGTGGTTGCGCGCCTGAAACGCGCGATCAAGCGCATTGCCGAGGTTGAAATCCTGGGCAAGATGAACGGCGCGGTCGGCAACTACAACGCCCACCTGTCGGCTTATCCAGATTTTGACTGGGAAACTTTCTCGAAGAACGTGATCGAGCAGCGCCTCGGCTTGACCTTCAATCCGTACACCATCCAGATCGAGCCGCACGATTACATGGCCGAGCTGTTCGATGCGATCGCGCGCACCAACACCATCCTGCTCGATCTGAACCGCGATATCTGGGCCTACATTTCGCTCGGTTACTTCAAGCAGACGACCAAGGCGGGCGAGATTGGTTCGTCGACCATGCCGCACAAGGTCAATCCGATCGACTTCGAAAATTCCGAAGGCAACCTGGGACTGGCCAATGCCGTCCTGAAGCACATGGCGGAAAAGCTGCCGGTCTCGCGCATGCAGCGCGACCTGACCGACTCGACCGTGCTGCGCAATATCGGCGTCGGCTTCGGCTATGCGCTGCTGGCGTACGACAGCTGCCTGCGCGGCCTGAACAAGCTGGAAGTGAACGCGGCGCGCCTGGAGCAGGATCTGGATGCGAACTGGGAAGTGCTGGCCGAGCCGGTGCAGACCGTGATGCGCCGCTATGGGATTGCCAACCCGTACGAGCAGCTCAAGGAACTGACGCGCGGCAAGGGCATTTCCAGGGAGGCGCTGCGCGAATTCGTGCTGACCCTGGCGATTCCGCAGGAAGCGAAGGACTTGTTGCTGGCCATGACGCCATCGAACTACGTGGGGATTGCGGCCAAGCTGGCCAAGGCCATTTAAGCCACTGTACGGCATTATCCGACTGAAAACGTCAACACGGGCCTGCGGGCCCGTTTTACATTCACTTACGACTGATACGGCTTAGGGGCTAGGTGGCGAAGGTGTCCTGCGTTAATCTTTTACTCAAGATCAAACGAACAGGAGCACTACCATGGAACAGATCAACACAGCCTCGCGTATCCACCCCTTGATGGCGGCAGCAGCGCTGTCGGTCATCGCGCTCAGCGTGGCGGGCACCGCGGCCATCACTGGCCTGCTTCCAAGCTCCAAGGCCGACACCAGCGCGGTGGCCACGGCGCCGCAGCAACTGACGGCACCCCAGGCGCTTGCAGCGCTGCCGTCCCCGGCTCTTGCGGCGCAGCCGGCCCCGACGGCGCAGCAACTGGCCGACGCACAAATGCTGGTGGCAAAGTATTCGCCGCAAGCTGCCCAGCCGCGGCCAGCCCCGGAAGAGGTGTACGAGAAGCCGGTCGTGAAGAAAGTGGTCCACACGCCGCGTCGCGCCCCGCAGCAAACCCGGGTTGCGCAGCACCAGGCGCCGAACTACCGCGCGCAGCCGGCGCAGCCCGCGCAGCAAGCCAGCCAGCCTAACTACGTGGGCATCGGTGCGGGAGCTGTCATCGGCGGCCTGCTCGGTAACCAGATTGGCGGCGGCCGGGGCAAAAAGCTTGCCACGGTAGCCGGTGCGATCGGCGGCGGCTTCCTGGGCAACGAAATCGCCAACCGCAACAAGTAAGTCGGCAGCGCGCGAAGGGCAACTACGTCATTGTCGCCAAGCGCACTGAGTTCAAAAAAGAACGTTAATGAAGATCCGTCATTTCTGGCACTGCCAGAAATGACTTCCCGCGCACGCAGGAACCTAAGTATTTAGCTGCAACCGCACGCCGCGAACTTGGGTTCCCGCCTGCGCGGGAACGACGGGCTCAAGTCAACGGTGCGAGTGATCGGCCGGCGCTGTGGCCGGCGGCGCCACTTTCTTTTTCAATTACGCCACACCAGCTTGAGCGCGATCTCGCGCGGCACTTCCGCGCGCGTGGCCAGCGGCCCGTACTCGGCGTGCGCGCCGTTCAGGTTATGCCCGGACAGCGACAGTTCCACATTGGGGCGCACGCGCCAGCCGAAACGCGCGTCCAGCGCGCGGTAGCCGGGCACCTTGTCGCTCTTGAGCGGCGCCACCTTGCGCACGGCCAACTCAAGCTCCTTGTTGCCGGACAGGGTGAAGGTGGAACGCAGCTGCGCTGTGTGCGACGGGTCGCGTCCGCTGGTAAGCGGCGCGGGCGCGTCGTTGCTGCCCGGCTTGAGCGAAAAGCGCTGGTGCAGCGCCGTCCAGCCCGCGTTCAGGCGCCAGTATGGCGTGGCCTGGTAGCTGCCCCACATTTCGATGCCGCTCGCCTTGCCTTCCATTTTGCTGTCGAAGGTCAGGAAGCCGCCCTGCACGTTGTATTCCTGGGTGCGCAAGTGGTCGTAGCGGTTGTGGAACGCGGTGGCCGAGTACGACAGTTGCGGCAGCGGCTGGCCGCGGTAGCCGAGCTCGAACACTTTCGCCACTTCGGAACGCACCTGCGGCCCGCCGCGCAGGAAATACGGGGCGTTGCCGGGAACGAAGGTGTCGGCGTCGAGCCGCGACGGCGCGCGCACCGTGCGCGAGGCGCCACCCCACAGCGCATGGTGCGGCGCGATCTGCCAGGCCAGGCGCAGGCTGGGAAGGAATTCCGCGCCGGTGTAGTCGTTGCGCTCGACCCGCGCGCCCAGGATCAGGCGCAGGTTCTCGCGCAAGGCGAGCTCATCCTGTGCGAACAGGCTCGACCAGCTCTGATTGACCTTGGCGGGCAAAAAGGCCACGGTCTTGCTGTTGGTTACCGCGTCCCACGTATGGCGGAAATTCGCGCCCCACACCAGTTGCCCGATACCGCTGGCAGGCAGGCTGTGCTGGAATTGCAGGTCGGCCACCTGGATGCGTTCGGCATACGTGGGCGGCACGTCGCGCTCGCTGTGGTCGATATAGCCCTGCAGCATCAGGCTGCCGCCGCCGGCCAGGGCATGGGTCCAGCGCGCCGTCAGGCTGGCGCCGGAAGAGCGGACCGTGCCCAGGTCGAGCTTGGTGCCGGTGGAGATCGCGCCCGGTTCCGGCTGGTCGAGCGCGCCGCGATAGGCGTTAGCGACCACGCTGAACAGGTTGGCGCCGCTGCCCCAGTCGCGCCGCATGCCGGCCTGCCACTGGTGGCGCGCATCGTTGACCGGCGCGCCGCTGGCCAGTTCCGTGTGGCCTTCCTTGACATAGCTGGCGTGCAGGCGCCAGTCGCCGCCCCCGCCCTGGCGCACCGCAACATGCTTGCCGCGCTGGCCGGCCTGCAGCGCCACCAGGCTGCCCTGGGTTGCGCTGGCGGCGCGCGTGGTGATGTTGACGACGCCGTTGACGGCGTTCACGCCCCACAAGGTGCCGCCAGGCCCGCTGATGACTTCGATCCGCTCTATGTCGTCGAGCATGACTTGCTGGGCATCCCAGGTCACGCCGGAAAAGAAGGGCGAATACACCGAGCGGCCGTCGATCAGCACCAGCAGTTTGTTGGGAACGGTATTGCGGCTGCCGTTAAAGCCGCGCGCGCTGATGGCGTAGCCGTAGCCGCTGCTCTGCGCCACCTGCAAATTTGGCGCCAGGCGCAGCGCTTCGGGCACGGTGGCCGCGCCCGAGCGGCGGATGTCGTCGGCCGTGATCACGAATACCGAGGCGGCGGCGGCGGCGAGGCGCTCGGGCTTCTTGGACACCGACGTGACCTGGATATTGGCCAGTTCCTCGATCGACATGTCGGCCATGGTGGCGGCCGCTACGGAGGATAGCTGCGCCGACGCCGGCAAGGCCAGCAACAGCAGCGGCCCGAATGCGGTCCAGCGCGAAAGAGTCGTAGTCATGACGTTCCAAGCTCAGCGATGCAGCGGTCGTTCCCAGGATCGATGACGAACTGGGTCTCAGGCAATTTTACAATATTCAACCCGCTGCACAGCCCGCGCACTATGGTAATCTGCCCCTCGCAAGCGGCGATGCTGTTTATTTGGTATATTAGTCCTAATACGTACTATTTCCAGGAGCAGGTCCAATGCAGGAACGCTACACGCTGACCGCGATTATTTTTCACTGGCTGATCGCCGTGCTGATCGTGGGCGCCTTCATCATGGGCCTGGTGATGACCGACATTCCGGGCCTCACGCCCACCAAGGTCCGCTACTATTCCTGGCATAAATGGGCCGGCGTGACCGTGCTGGCGCTGGCCGCCCTGCGCCTGCTGTGGCGCCTGACCCACGCCGCGCCCGCTTATCCGGCCAGCATGCCCGCCTGGCAAAAAGGCGCCGCCCACGGCTTGCACGGCATGCTGTACCTGCTGATGTTCGCGGTGCCGCTGTCGGGCTACCTGTACACCCTCTCGGCCGGCATTCCGGTGGTCTACTTCGGCCTGTTCGAGCTGCCCATCATCATCGCCGCCGATCCGGAGCTCAAACCGGTACTCAAAGGCGTGCATTACTGGCTCAACATGGCTCTGGCCGGCGCCGTCGCCATGCACGTGGCGGCCGCCCTGAAACACCAGTTCATCGACCGCGACGGCGTGCTCAAGCGCATGCTGCCCTGAGTCGCCCAATTCATTCCAAGGAGATTGTATGAAGTTTTCCAATGGCACTTTGCTTGCCTCCCTGCTCGCCGTGGCGCTGGTCGCCAACGCGGTACCGCTCAAGACCGACCCGGCCAAAAGCATGGTGTCGGCCTCGTTCAAGCAGATGAACGTGCCGGTCGAAGCGAAGTTCACCAAATTTACGGCCAGCATCGATTACGACGCGGCCAAGCCGGACGCAGCCAAGGCCAGTGTCGAGATCGATACGACCAGCCTGGACCTGGGCGATCCGCTGATGAACAAGGAAGTAGCCAAGAAGGACTGGTTCAACTCCGCACAGTTTCCTAAAGCGACGTTTGTCTCTTCGGGAATCAAGGCGGCCGGCCCGGGCAAGATGACGGTGACCGGCAAGCTGTCGATCAAGGGCAAGACGACCGATGTCAGCTTTCCGCTGACGGTGAAAACCGAGGCCGGCAAGCATACCTTCGACGGCGCGCTGCCCATCAAGCGCCTTACTTACAACATCGGCGACGGCGAGTGGAAAGACACGAGCATGGTGGCCGATGAAGTCGTCATCAAATTCCGCGTCAGCGCGGCGCAGTAAACGCAGTATCTTCAATACGCACGCTTTTCACATTGCACATTTAACTCAAGGGACACCCATGAAACTCAAGCACCTGATCGTTGCCATGCTCGCCACCGCGACCGCCACCGCCGCCTTCGCCGCCGACACCTACAAGATCGACCCGACCCATACCTTCCCGAGCTTTGAAGCCGACCACATGGGCATTTCCATCCTGCGCGGCAAGTTCACCAAAACCGAAGGCACGGTCGTGCTCGACCGCGCCGCGAAAACCGGTTCGATCGACATCAAGATCGATGCCGATTCCCTCGATTTCGGCAACGATAAACTGAACAAGCACGCCAAGAACGAAGACATGTTCGACGTCGCCAAGTTCAAGGACATTACCTACACCTCGAAGTCGATCACCTTCAAGGGCGAAACCCCGATTTCGGTCGACGGCACCCTGACCCTGCACGGCGTGAGCAAGCCGGTGACGCTGACCATCAACAAGTTCAAGTGCATCATTCACCCGATGCACAAGAAGGAAGTGTGCGGCGCCGACGCATCGGCTGAATTCAAGCGCACCGATTTCGGCATCAGCTACGCCGTGCCGCCGTTCGCACCGGAAGTCAAACTGCAGATCCAGGTCGAAGCGGTGAAGAACTAAGCAACGTTGCTCCAGACGCGGAAAAGCCTCGCTTCCCTGACGGGAAGCGAGGCTTTTTTACGCGCTGACTAGATTGCGTAGCCCGGCTTAGCGGCCATCGCGGTCGAAGTCGCCCGGCATGGCGCGCTCGACTTTATCCCACGCCGCGCGGGTGGCCGACTTGGCTTGCTGCCAGTTCAGGCGCGACTTGCCTTTGACGGTTTCCCATTCATCCGACAGGTTGTTCTCCACCGAATCGAAGCTGGTGCCGGCATAACGGCCGCGGCTGTTGTAGCCGAGTTCGTAGGCAGGTCCGTAGTCGTCATAGGTGTAGCCTGGCGAATAGTACGGAGCGGTCTGGTACGAACTGCGCCAGTAAGCCGACTCTTCTTCAGGATTGACCAGCTGGCCAGCCGCTTTACCGGCCATGCCGCCCGCCATTGCGCCGATGGCCGCGCCTGCCGCCATGCCGACCGGACCACCAACCGCACCAGCGGCTGCGCCCATCGCTGCGCCGCTACCGGCGCCCATGCCCTTGGCAAAGTGGTGCTCATGCAGCTCGTCGCCCGCTTTCGGGTTGATGACTTCGGCCGCACCCTTGCCGGCCAGGCCACCGGCGATACCGCCGATTGCCGCACCTGCCGCCATGCCGATCGGGCCGGCCGCGGCGCCGATACCGGCGCCGGTCAGTGCACCTGCGCCAGCGCCAACGCCGGTACCGATGATGTGCTCGCCTTTGTTTTCAGTCCAGCTGCGCTCGATGTGGCTTGCATCCTCATCGCTGCGTGGGTTCACACCCATCAGGATGCCGCCGTTCTTGATGCCTTCTTCGTAGTGCACGACGCGCTCTTCAGGGATGCCGGCGCCGATCAGTGCACCGACCAGGCCACCGGCGATGCCGCCCGCGCCAGCACCGGCCAGGGCCGCTGCGATAGGACCGGCGACAACCAGGCCAATGCCAGGCAGGACCAGGGTGGTGCCGACGGCGGCGATGCCAGCCAGTACAGCGCCGATGGTGCCGCCGATGCCGGCGCCAACGCCTGCGCCTTCAGCCGCTTTGCTGCCGAGTTCAGTATCGGTATCGTTGAAATAGGTTTTCCGGGTGTCGTCCGACATCATCAGGGTGACATCGTCCTTGCTGTAGCCGCGGTCGGAGAGGGAGGTGTAAGCCCGCTCTGCACTGTCGCGATCACGGAACAGGCCGGTGACCATACGGGAATCTTTCTGGGTCGTGGTGTCGTAATTGCTCATTTCAATTTCCTTTCGAATTTTTGATGTGCGGGGCTCGCATGCAAACCTGGAAATCAATGCCAGTGACGAAACGATAAGCCCGGCTGAACAATGCTTCCGTACGTTGCCGCACTCAAAATCAGTGTTTCCAAATGGCATGGAAAAATGGTGCGACGCGGTATCCGGCCTGCGCTGGCATGGATCAAAGATGGGTGTGGCGGCTGCGGCACAGTAGATCTGCATAGCTTGGGTTCGCCTGTATCGGCGGCTGCGGACGGCTGCATCCGGACGCGCGTGGCAGCAGGCGAGAAGACTTTTTGCAACGGCTCCACAGAAGGATGTTGAATCGTCCATTACGTTCGTTGCCGCACCGACCGTGCAAATCGTGCGAATTATTCTTTTTCCATGGCCCGGCGATTACACGGGGCCGGGATAAATCATTTAACCAACTGGAGGAATTACCATGTTATTCATCATCTGGATCATCGTCGGCGGCATCCTGGGTTGGCTGGCAAGCCTGGTCATGAAAACGGACGCCCAACAAGGCATGATCCTCAACGTCATCGTCGGTATCGTCGGCGCCTTCCTGGGCGGCTGGCTGCTCTCCCCGCTGTTCGGCGCGGGCACCATCAATATGGATGACTTCAGCATGTCGTCGCTGCTCGTGTCCTTCCTGGGCGCCGTGATCCTGCTGGCCATCGTCAACCTGCTGCGCCGCGGTAAAGTACGCTAAATGCAGCTGCTCCCATGACCAACGCCTTCGTGCGTTGGTTTTTTTTTGCCTGGATTATCCGATGACCAAGAAACCCCTCTATGTAGCATTGATCAGCTGTGCGCTTACCTTGCTGGGAGTGTTCTTGGTGTTCAATTTCATGCCGAGCGAGAAAAAAATCGAGCGGCAGCTGCACCGCCTGTACGACACCGGCGACCCGCAGTTCCGGCGCTCCATGGGCGTGCTGCTGGGTCCGCCAATTCTGGAAGGCAATCATGTTGACGTCCTGCTCAATGGCGACCAGATTTTTCCTTCCATGCTCAAGGCCATCCGCGAAGCGAAGCACACGATCACCCTGGAAACCTATATTTATTGGTCCGAATCGATCGGCCAGGAATTTACCGACGCGCTGATCGAGCGCGCCCGCGCCGGCGTCAAGGTGCACGTCATGCTCGACTTCATCGGCAGCATGAAAATGGATATCGCCGCGCTGGACAAGATGAAGCAGGCCGGCGTCGAGGTGCAGCGCTACCACAAGCCGGTCTGGTGGAAATTCACGCGCCTGAACAACCGCACCCACCGCAAGGTGCTGGTGGTGGACGGCCAGGTCGGCTTTACCGGCGGCGTCGGCATCGCCGACCAGTGGCGCGGATCGGGCCAGGACAAGCAGCACTGGCGCGACACCCACTTCCGCGTGGCCGGTCCGGTGGTCGGGCAGATGCAGGCGGTGTTCGCCGACAACTGGACCAAGGCCACCGGCACCGTGCTCGACGGCCCGCGTTATTTTCCGCCGCTCAAGCCCCAAGGCGGCCACGCGGCCCAGATGTTCAGCAGCTCGCCCAGCGGCGGCAGCGAAAGCATGCTGCTGATGTACCTGATGGCCATCACCGCGGCGCGCGACACCATCCACCTGTCGAGCTCCTACTTCGTGCCGGACGAACTGACCATCCACGCCCTGGTGGCGGCCGCCAGGCGCGGCGTCAAGGTCCGGATCATCACGCCCGGCGAAGACATCGATTCGGACCTGGTGCGCATCGCCTCGCGCGAGCGCTGGGGCGCCCTGCTCGCAGCGGGCATCGAGATCGCCGAGTACCAGCCGACCATGTTCCACGTCAAGGCGCTGGTGGTCGATTCGCTGATGGTCTCGGTCGGCTCGACCAATTTCGACAACCGCTCCTTCAGTCTCAACGACGAAGCCAACCTGAACGTCATCGACAGCGCCTTCGCCACCGAACAGGTAGCCATCTTCGACAAGGACTGGACCCGGGCCCGCCCGATCAGCCTGCAGGCATGGCAGCAGCGTCCGTGGACCGAGAAAGTGGCGGGCGAACTGGCTTCGCTGGTGGGCGACCAGCTGTAGGAAGGAGCGCGCAAGCGGCGCATGCCCCGGCCCGCGCGGCCGGGGTTCGATCAAAATTTGATTGACTATTATTTTGGCGATACGGATACTCTAGGGCGCTCAGCGAGCCAAGACTGTTCCGATTGACCAAAACGAGACGAAATGCGAATGAAAAAGACCTTCCTAACGCTAGCCATCCTCAGCACCGTCGCGCACGCCGACGAAGGCATGTGGATGCCGCAGCAGCTGCCACAAGTAGCCAAGCAACTCAAGGCCGCCGGCCTCAAGCTCGATCCGGCCAGCCTGACCAAGCTCACCGAATTCCCGATGAATGCGATCGTCAGCCTGGGCGGCTGCTCCGCATCGTTCGTCTCGCCGCTGGGCCTGGTAGCGACCAATCACCACTGCGTGTACACCAGCGTGGCGCACAACTCGACGCCGGAGCGCGACCTGCTGGCCAACGGCTTCCTGGCCAAGACCCATGCGGACGAACTGCCGGCCGCGCCGGGCAGCCACATCTTCGTTACCAAGGACGTCACCAACGTCAGCGACAAGATCATCAGCCCGGATGTCGCCAAGCTGGCCGGCAAGGCCCGCGTCGACGCGATGGAAAAGAATATGAAGTCGATGGTTGCCGAGTGCGAAAAAGACGCCGGCCACCGTTGCACCGTGTCCAGCTACTATGGCGGACTCGAGTTTTACCTGATCAAGCAGCTCGACATTCGCGACGTGCGCCTGGTGCACGCGCCACCGGCCGGCGTGGGCAAATTCGGCGGCGACACCGACAACTGGATGTGGCCGCGCCACACCGGCGACTACGGCTTCTACCGTGCCTACGTGAGCAAGGATGGCAAGTCTGCCGAATTCTCCAAGGACAACGTGCCGTACGTGCCGAAAACGCACCTGAAGATCGCCAAGGAAGGCGTCAAAGAAGGCGACTTCATCATGGCGCTGGGCTATCCCGGCCGCACCAGCCGTCACCGCCTGCCGTCGGAAGTGGCGGCTGCCTTCGATTGGGAATATCCCACCTTCGTGAAGGTATCGGCTGAAACGCTGGCGATTATCGAACGCGAGACCAAGACCAATGACGACGCCAAGCTGAAATACGCCGGCCAGGTCGCCAACGTCAACAACTACTACAAGAACCGCAAGGGCATGATGAACAGCTACGAAGGTAGCGACATTTTGGCCCGCAAGACGCGCGAACACGCCGACATGAAAGCGTGGGTGAATGCCAACCCCGCGCGCCAGAAAGAATACGCGGCCGACATCGAGCAGGTCGAGAAGCTGATTGCCCAGCGCGACGCCGAAGCCAAGCGCAACTTCTTGCTGCCCCGCGTCTCGCCGCAACTGCTGACCGTGGCGCGCCGCCTGTACCGCCTGTCGAACGAAAACACCAAGCCGAACGCCGAGCGCAAGTCGGGCTACCAGGAACGCGACCTGCCGGCATTGACCGCCAGCGTGGCGGCAATCGAGCGCAGCTACGACGAAAAAGTCGACAAGGCGCTGGTCCTGAACTTCCTGAAGCAATATGCAGCCCAGCCGAAAACCGAGCGCAACGCCAACTTCGACGCCGCTGTCGGCGTCAACGACGGCATGAGCGAAGCCCAGCTCAAAGCCGTGCTCGACACCATGTATGCCGGCTCCAAACTCGGCACCAAGGAAGAGCGCGCAGCCTGGGTCGGCAAGACCCCGGCCGACTTCAAAGCCAGCAACGACAGCTTCATCAAGGCTGCGGTGGCCATGTACGATGCCGGCATGAAGCGCGAAGCCGAGGACGAAGAGCTGGCAGGCAAGATCCAGCAAGCCTACGCCAACTACATGAAGGCCAAGATCGCCTACATGACCAGCAAGGGCCAGCCGGTCTATCCTGACGCCAACAGCACCCTGCGCGTCACGTTCGGCAAGATTGCCGGCCGCGAGCATGGTGCCGACGGCACCGGTTCCTGGTCCGCGTTCACGACCGTCAAGGGCGTGGTGGCGAAAGCGACTGGCGAAGGCGAGTTCAACGCCCCTGCGGCGCAACTGGCGGCGATCAAGGCCAAGGACTTCGGCAAGTATGTCGATCCGAAGCTCAAGAGCGTACCGGTGAACTACCTGGCGACCCTGGACATCACCGGCGGCAACTCCGGTTCGGCAGCACTGAACAGCAAGGCCGAGTTCATCGGTCTGGCGTTCGACGGCACCCTGGACTCGATCATTTCCGACTGGGACTTCAACAAAGCCAACACGCGCGACATCCAGGTCGATGTGCGTTACATGCTGTGGAACATGAAGCATGTCGACAAAGCCGACAACCTGCTCAAAGAAATGAACGTGGAATAAGTCCATGCCTGGGGCCGCCTGTTCGCGGGCGGCTCCGGCGCTGGTTCCATCAAGAATGCCTGCCTCCTCCGGGACGCGGGCATTTTTTTCGTCCGTACCGCCCGCGGCCGCGCCGCAAGCCGCCTCCCGATGACAAATTTCTACAATTTATTAATACCAATCTACGACCAATCGAGTTACTATACATTCCAATCTAAGACCACATTCCCCAACCGGGGTCAGAGCTCTGACTCGAAACATTTGCAGCACCGACTAGTTGCACAACCGGGGTCAGACCTCTGATTCGAAACAATTGCAGCACCGATTACTTGCAGATGTCCGCCCTCGTGCAGGTGCGTTCAAGTTTCTCGGGGGGGATCGCTAACCGCACAAGCGTCGCGCCAGCGCCAAGGCGGCGGCCAGTTATTGCTAATTAGAGCTCTGACCCCGGTTGTAGGTGTTCGGGATCTCGGCCGTAGGACTTTCGGAAGATTTTTTCAGGTGGAAAACATGTTTGAAAAACGCCCGCAGCTGCTCTACTTTTCCCTGTTTTTCATCCTCTATGAGCTGACCGTTTACTTGTCGAACGACATGATCATGCCGGCGATGCCGCAGGTCGTGCGCGAGTTCCAGGCGTCGAACCGCAATATCGGCCTGTCGCTGAGCCTGTTCATCCTCGGCGGCAGCATGCTGCAGATCTTCCTCGGCCCCATCGCCGACCGCGTCGGCAAACGCAAGGTCATGCTGGCGGGCGTCGCGCTGTATCTGGTGGCGACCTTGTTCGTGCCCTTTTCCGCCACCATCGCCCAGTTCCTGACCGCCCGCTTCTTCCAGGGCATGGGCTCGTGCTTCATTTTCATCGGCTACGCCGCCATCCACGAACTGTTCGACGATGCCGATGCCGTCAAGCTGACCGCCATGCTGTCCAATACCACCGTGTTCGCCCCGCTGATCGGGCCGGTGGTCGGCAGCGCCGTGATCAGCGTGGCGCCATGGGAAGCGATCTTCGGGATCGGCTTTGTGCTCGGCACCATCGCCTGGCTCGGCCTGTTCACGTTCATGCCGCGCGCCGAAGCGATCAAACCCAAAGCCGACCTCGCCTCGATCCGCGCCAGCTACCTGACCATCGTGCGCAATAAGAAATTCATGTCGGGAATCCTGATCGCCGCCATGGCGATCACGCCGCTGACAGCCTGGATCGGCCTGTCGCCCCTGATCATCATGGAACACATGGGCAAGTCGTACGGCACCTATATCCTGTACCAGCTCGTGATCTTCTCCGGATTCATCATCAGCACCATGGCGATTCAAAAACTCGGCGACGGCTTTTCGCTCACGCGCCTGATTCGCCAGGGCGCGGGACTGGCCGTCATCGGCATGCTGGGCGCGGGACTGGTGCATCAGCACGGGCACCTGTTCATCGTCTGCATGTTCATTTTCTCGGCCGGCTTCGGCCTGTTCAACGGCGCCCTGATCCGCCTGTCCCTGACCGCCACCGGCGTGTCGATGAACCTGACCTCATCCGCGATGAGCCTGCTCTATTGCGTGTATATCGCCGCCGGCGTCCAGATCTATAACCTGGTGTGCGCCCGGTTCGATTATTCGCTCGCCTCGTATGCGCTGTTTAACGTGCCTCTGGGACTGGCGATCGGCGCCTGCCTGATGCGCTTTGCACGACACCACGACCAACAGGAACCGGCCCTGGCGCAATCGCCCCAGGCCGAGTAAGCAAGCGGACACGGAACGGAGGCAGCATGAATATCGACGTGGAATATGAAGTGCTGATCAAGGATCTGAAGGCCGAATTCCTTGCGTATAAACAGTGGGAAGCGTTCTGCCGGCAGGATGCGCATGGCGGCGCCGATGCGCGGGCCCGCCTGCAGGCATCCGCATCGGCCTACTACGGCCATCTGCGCGAACTGCGCCATTTCGTGCGCCGCCACGCCGGCCAGTTCGATGCGCGCCGGATTTCATCGCTGCTCGCCGTCCCCACCCAGCCGCTCGGCGCCGATGACATGATCATGCACCGGATCTGGCTCGGCGGCGCGCTGCCGGACCTGGCCCGCGAATCGATCCGCCAGTGGGATTGCGCGCTCGACGACATCGGCCCGCTCGACGCCGGCCCGTACCGCCTGATGCTGTGGGTCTGGGACGCCGGGCAATTGCGCGGCGACCCGTGCTTTCATCCCGCGCCGGGCGCGCACCACGTGATCGGCACCTATCTGTGCGGGGCGCGCCTGTTGACGGTGCATTCGCTGCAGGCGCTGGCGCACGAGCATGGCGCCGATATCGCGCCGCTGCTGGCGCAATTGCACCGCAAGCGCTATTTCGTCAATCTGGCCGACTATTTCCGGCTGCTGATCCTGCACCGCTGCGGCGGCATTTATCTCGATGCGGACACCCTGCCTTACCGCGCCGCCACGCTCTTTCTGTGCAAGCCCGAAGTCCCCGATTACGTCAGCTTTGCCATCAACCGCGACAGCGGCCATATCGACGCCAGTTTCGTCTGCTGGATGAATCTGTTCAACGACGAAAATGGCGTACTGGTGGCGCGCAAAGCCACACCCGCGATGGCGCAGCTGATCGCGCACATCGACGCCAACCTGGCCGCCATGGGGCCCGACGTGCCCGACAAGACCCCTCACAGCGCCGCCTGGACCGCAGCCCTGCACAGCGCCACCTACGGCGTCTGGCAAGACACGATCGGGCGCTCGCTGACGGCTTACCACGACCTGGCCGCGCGCCACGGGGTCCTGCATGACGACGCGACCGAAAGCATCGTCAGCGGCCTTCATGGCATGCGTTTGAACGTCGATGCGCTGACCCGCACCCCGGTGCCGCTCACGGGCGCCGAACAGCACAGCTACGAGCGCTGCATCGCCGCCCTGGAACAGCGCCACTGGAGTCTGCCCGACATCCGCGATCTGGCCGGCGTGGCCCAGGTGTTGACCACCACGGAACTGCCGCGCATGGCCTACGCGGCGCAACTGCGCGCCTGGCCCGAGGGCTGCCACTACTACTCCTTCCTCTCGCAAGACCCCAAGCTGGACCGGGTCAACGCTCTGTTCAGCGCCTATCTGATGGCGATCAACGCCGACCAGATCCGGCGCGGGAACTTCTGGCGCAAGACGCGCGGAGCCGATACGCGGCGCGAGCGCAGGTACGCCAGCGTCCACGCCACCGCCACACGCATCCACAGCGCCCATGCCAACGAACGCTGAAACGCCCGCCTTCGTGCAAGGGCCGCTGATCCCGGACGCTTGCCGCGACCGCATGGCGGCGCTGCTGTTCGCGACCAGCTATCTTGAATACTGCTCGTTCGGCAATCGCCTGCGCCTGCCGCTGGTGGCGTTGCAGCGGCGCCAGAATATCGATCCATTCATCGCCCATTCGGTCGGCCTGTTCGACGCCGCCGGCCGGTTCAACGGCTTTTACACGGCCGCCACCATCGGCGAATTCGGGCACATCGAGGCGGTGTCGTATTACCGCGACGAGATGCATGCCATGGATGCCGCCTACGACGCCTTTATCGCCGACCATGCGCGCGAGAACGACCTGTTCGTGGCCAGCCTGGCGGTCGAGGAGCGCTTCCGCGGGCGTGGGCTGTTCAATGTCATGCTGGCCGATATCGGCGCACTGGCGCGCGACAAAGGCAGCCCGCGCATCGTGCTGGCGGTATGGGAAAACAGCGCCGCCATGGGCATTTACCTGAACAAGGGCTTCCGCTCGCGCGCCGTATTCGATTACGCCGCCGAGCTGTTTTTCGACCGGCTGCATTTCATGGAACTGGCGACACCTGGAGGATCACGATGAACGGCAATATCGAGACAATCGGCAAGCACAGCGTCGGCACGCGCAATCAGTCGACCGTGGCGCAAACGGCGGCGCGCCTGAACGACCGCTCCAATGGCGCGCCGCTGCGCGTGCTGTCGGAACAGGACTGGGATTTCTGGATAAAGAACGGCTACATCGTCATTCCCAACGCGGTCGAGCCGCACCAGCTGGAGCGGCTGGAGCAGCTGATCTGGGAATTCGAGGAACTCGACCCGACCAACCCAGCCAGCTGGTATCCGCCCGAGAAATCGCGCCTGCGAAAAACAGAGCTGAGCTTCAATGCGGGGATGATAGAGTTATACAACCACCAGTATCTGTGGGATACGCGCCAGATGCCGCGGGTGTATGACGCCTTTGTCGATATCTGGGGCACGCACAAGCTGTGGGTATCGATCGACCGCATCAACCTGAACCTGCCGCCCGAGCCGGGATTCGAATTCAAGAGCTTCATGCACTGGGATTACGACCCGGAGAGCGCGTCGCCTAGCGCGCCGCAGAATGTGCAGGGTGTGCTCTCGATCAGCGACCAGACCGATATGGAAGTGGGCGGTTTTGTCTGCGTGCCCTCGCTGTTCCAGGATTTCGATGCCTGGCGCCGCACCCAGCCGGCCGACTGGGACTGGTACCGGCCCGACGTATCAAGCCTGCCGCACGTGCCGGTGCTGTTGAAAAAGGGCGATCTGCTCATTTTCAACAGCCGCCTGTGCCACGGCATCCGCCAGAATGTGTCGGCGAACAAGGTCCGGATGGCGCAATATATCTCGATGATGCCGGCGCAGGAGCACGACGAGGCATTGAAACAATGGCGCATCCGTTCCTGGCGCGAGCGGGAAGCGCCGGCCGGATACAGCCTGCACGGCGATCCGCGCCAATGGGAACAGACCAGATACCAGCGCGCGCAATTGAGCGCCCTGGGCGAACAACTGCTGGGCCTGCGCCCATGGCAGGACACGGAATAACGTTTTTTACGGATAGCGAGGAACCACAAGATGCAAACGGATATGCAGCACAACATCGGACAGTTATTCATGGTGGGTTTCGACGCCCTGGAACCGAACGACCACATTATCGGCTTGATCCGCGAACGCCGCATCGGCGGCGTGATCCTGTTCCGGCGCAATGTCCACACGCCGGCGCAAGTATCCGCGCTGTGCCAGAAGCTGCAGGAAATCAACGCCGAAGTCAGCGACGAGCCCCTGCTGATCGCGCTCGACCAGGAAGGCGGCATGGTGATGCGCATCGAACAGGGCGTCACGCCGATTCCCGCCGCCATGGCCTTCCAGGCGGCCGGGTCGGTCGAAGAATGCCGGCAGATCAATTTCATCAATGGCGACGAGATGCGCCAGATCGGCATCAACATGATGCTCGCTCCCGTTCTCGACGTGAACAATAACCGCCTGAACCCGATCATCGGCGTGCGTGCCTACGGCGAGGATGCCGACACCGTGGTGCGCTACGGCATGGCGGCCCTGCGCGGCCAGCAGGAAGCCGGCGTCATCGTCACGGCCAAGCACTTTCCCGGCCATGGCGACACCGCCGTCGACTCGCATTACTCGATGGCGCTGGTGCCGCACGACCTGCAGCGCCTGCGCGCGGTCGAGCTGGTGCCGTTCCGGGCCGCCATTGCCGGCGGCGTGGACGCGATCATGACGGCGCACGTGGCCTTTCCCGCCATCGAACCGGACCCCTCGGTGCCGGCCACGCTGTCGAAGGCCGTGCTGACCGGCTTGCTGCGCGAAGAGATGGGCTATGAAGGCGTGATTATTTCCGACTGCCTGGAAATGGGCGCGATTGCCGACGGCGTGGGCGTGGCGGCGGGTGCGGTGGCGACCTTGCAGGCGGGCGTCGACATCGTGCTGATCTCGCACCGCGAAGACCAGCAGCGCGCGGCGCTGGCGGCGGTATCCGACGCCGTGGCGCAGGGCGCGATCGGCGCGCAGCGCATCGGCGATGCGCTGGCGCGCGTGCGGCGCCTGAAGCAGGCGCGCGCGGTGGGCGGCTGGCGCGAGCGCGCGGCCATCCCAGGCGGCCTGATGACGGCCGAATCGATCGCGCTGGCGAAAAAAGTGCAAAAGGCGGCGCTGTGCGTGCAGGGCGGCTTCCGCCCGCTCGACCCGACCCTGCCGGTGAGCCTGATCACGGTCGAGGTGCGTTCGCGCAGCGAAGTCGATGAAGTGGCCAACGGACGCAACAACGAAGCGCGCAGTTCGATGCTGCCGGCGCTGCAGAAGGCCGGGTTCGACGTGCGCGAGTATGCGATGTCGGCCGAAGCGCTCGATGCCGAAGTGGCCGAGGCGATTGCCTTCGCCGCCGGCGCGCAGCAGATCGTGGTGCAGACCTACAATGCGATGCTGGTCGAGGGGCAACGCCGCCTGCTGGCAGCCATGCCGGCGGATAAGCTCTGGGTCGTCGCGGGCCGCCTGCCGTACGACCTCGACCTGGCGCCGCAAGCGCAAGGCCGCCTGGCCGCGTTCGGCTGCCGTCCGGCCGCGCTCGAACCTGTGGTCGAACGCCTGGTCGGCGCCGCCTAAGCCGATTCGACGGGCGATAACGGATCGCTTACCGATGGCGGTTTTGGCGTAACTCCACCATCGCCTGTCGCATTCGGACAAGACGCTGTACATATGCTCCTTTACATTGGCTGCTCCATCCCACGGAGGAGCCACCATGTCGGACAGCATCAAGCGGCGTCATTTTATGGCAGCACTGGGCAGCCTGGTCGCAGGCGCCAGCCTGGCGCCATCCCCGGCCCGGGCCGCGACGGCCCCTCCCCGCACCCCGCTCAGCCGCGCGCCCGGCCAGCTGGCGCCCCACTACGATGTGCTGGTGATCGGCTCCGGCTACGGCGGCGCGGTCATGGCGGCGCGCCTGGCACCGGGCCGCTCGCTGGCCGTGCTCGAACGCGGCAAGGAATGGTCGCCGGACGCCTTTGCCACCGGCCTCGTTGATACCCTGGCGCAATTTCGCACCGCCTCCGCACCGCTCGGCCTGTTCGATTACCGCGCCGGCGGCACCATCGATGTGTTGAGCGGCAATGGCGTCGGCGGCACCTCGCTGATCAATTCGAGCGTGGTGCTGGCGCCCGACCGCGATATTTTCGGGCGCTGGCCGCAGGCGATCCAGAACGCCTACGCCAGCGGCGCCATGGATGCTTACGAGGCGCGCGTGCGCACCATGCTGGGCGCCGACACCGTGACCGAGGCGGACGCCCTACGCAAGAGCTGGTTCCACCTGTCCACCACCGCCGCGCGCAAGCGCCAGGGCGCGCCGGTGCAGGCGCGCGCCCTGCCGATCGCCGTCAACCTGCGCCGCTACCAGGGCCAGCCGAATGCCCAGGGCGTGTGGCAGGCGGCCTGCACCCATTGCGGCGATTGCGTCACCGGTTGCCGCGTCGGCGCCAAGAACAGTCTCGACGTCAACTACCTGCCGCTGGCCCGCAGCGGCGGCGCCCAGATTTTCGCGCGCATCGAGGTCGACTGGATCGAGCGCCTGCCTGACGGGCGCTGGCGCGTGCATTACCTGGCGCGCCCGGACAGCGGCCCCGCCGTGGCCGGCTCGGTGGTTGCCGCCAGCGTGATCCTGGCCGCAGGCTCCCTCGGCAGCACCCAGATCCTGCTGCGCTCGCAGGCGCGCGGCCTGGCCCTGTCGTCCGCGCTCGGTACGCGCTTTTCGACCAATGGCGACCTGCTGGGGCTGGCCTACAACACGCGCGTCCAGACCAATGTGATGGGCTTCGGCGCCGCCCCCGCGCCGTTCGGCCTCAAGCGCGTGGGACCGACCATCACCAGCATGGCCGACTATCGCGCCGCCGGCACCCCGGTGGCGCAGCGCTACCTGATCCAGGATGCGGCCATCCCCAGCGCCCTGGTCGACGCCCTGCGCCTGGCCATGCCGCTGGCCGCGCCCGGCGGCAGCGACTTTCCGGCCTTGCAGCGCATCGCGCGCGATGCCGCCAAACGCGGCACCGACGGCGCCCTCAACCACAGCATGGTGTACCTCGGCATCGGCCACGACAGCGCCTCGGGCAAGGTGGAGCTCGACGCCAACGGCAATGCCCGCGTGCTGTGGCCCGGCATTGCAAAGGAACCCTTCGGCCAGCGCATGCGGGCCGAGATGGCGCTGCATGCGCAAGCGTTCGGCGGGCGCTACGCCGACAGTCCGCGCAGCAGCCCGCTGTTCGGTGGCGCCATGACCACCGTGCATCCCCTGGGCGGCTGCCCGATGGCCGACCGGGTCGAGGATGGCGTGGTCGACGCCGACGGCCGGGTGTTCAATCCGCGCGGCGGTGGGCAGACAGCGCAAGCGGTCTACCCGGGCTTGCGCGTGATCGACGGCGCCATCGCGCCGGCCTCGCTCGGGGCCAATCCCCTGCTCACCATCGCCGCGCTGGCCGAGCGCGCCGCCGAACGCTTTTCCCAATGAGGCTGACCATGACCACGTTCCTGCACAAACTGTTGCTGCTGACCGGTCTCGCGCTGCTGCCCTGCCTGGGCTGGGCACGGGGCATCGCATTTTCCGAGGAAATGCACGGCTACGCCTATCACCAGGGCGAGTACCGCTACGTGAGCGTGTATTTCAAGGTCGTCATCGACGATATCGATGCCTGGCGCAGCAATCCCCAGCATGCCGCCAAGCTCAGCGGCGAACTGGTGCTCGACCGCGTGCCGGCCGGCAGCGTCAGCGGCAGCTTGCAAATCCTGGCGCCGGCCCCGGGCGCGGCGCCGGGACGGGTGCTGACCTACCGCTTCAAGGGCGCGGCGGTGCAGTTCGTCGGCATCAAGCACGTCTACAACAATGCCGGGCTCGACATGCTGGACGATATGACCACCCTGCGCGGCGTGTTCCAGGCGCAAGGCCAGGCCCAGCCGAGCGTGCCGGACTTGCTCAAGGGCGATGCCTGGACCTCGGAACTGCACTTCGAGTGGTGGAAGCCGGCCACCTTGTGGAATTTTTCATGGTCGTTCAACACCATTGCCACGCCGTGGTACGAGGAGCTGGCGGTCAAGATCCTGTTCCTCAAGACCGTGTTCGGCAACCTGGCCAAGGTGCTGTTCCCGTGGGCGGTCTGAACCGATGCTGACACGCGCCGCGCCCAGCGTATCGACCCTGTACGCCGATGCGCTGGGGGCGTTCCTGGCCGAGCAGGGCTTGCCGCGCGATGCAGGCATGGCGCCCCCTGGGCCGCGCCTGTGCGGCAGCGCATTCGCCGGGCTGATGACGGGCGGCGCGCGCGAACTGGGCGACCCGGCGCTCGGCTTGCGCTTCGGCACGCGCGTTGGTGCGGCCGGCTTCGGCATGCTGGGCATCGCCGCCGCCAGCGCGCCGACTTTGCGCTGCGCCATCGGCCACCTGACCGAACTCGAATCGATCACCAGCACCCTGGGACGTGCGCGTGTGCTGCGCCGGGGCGAACGCGTGCACGTGGTATGGCAGCCGGCGCAGGCGGTGGCGCCGGCCGTGATCGAGGGCATCCTGGCCGGCTGGGTTTCGTTCGGCCGTTATCTGCTGGGCGGGCAGGCCGATGTGGCGCACGTGTCGCTGCGCCACCGCCGCATCGCGCCGCTGCGCGAGTACGAAGATGCCTTCGCCTGCCCGCTGCGTTTTGACACCTGCTGCTACGGCGTGACGATTGCTACGGAGCTGCTCGACGCCACGCCGCGCTTTGCCGACCCCGCGCTGAACGCGGCGCTGGGCACCTGGCTGGGCCATTGCGCCCGCACCAGTGCGCGCGAGGGGGCGCTCGTGACACGCGCGGTGGGTGCCCTGTTCGCCTCCAGCGTGCCGCTGGCCGAAGCCGACGAAGCGCGCACCGCCGCCGCCCTCGGCCTGGGGCCGCGCGCATTGCAGCGGGCCTTGCAGCGCGAGGGCGCCAGCTTTCGCCAGCTGCTCAACGCGGCGCGCGCGCAGCAGGCGCTGATCGGCGTGCTGCGCGGCGACGCGCCGCTGGCGCAGCTGGGGGCGGCGGTCGGCTTCGAGGAGCAATCGTCGCTGTGCCGCGCCTTTCGCGGCTGGACCGGCTACCCGCCGCTGGTGTTCCGCCAACGCATGGCGCAGGTGTTTCGTCCGCTGCGGCTGGCGCATGAAGCCATCGGCGCGGAGCCGCACGCGTGATGACGCCGGCCGACGCCAACCGCTGCCGCTTCGTGCCGGGCAGCCGCGCCGGCCATTACGAAAGCTATTTCCTCAGGGCGAACGAGGCCGGCCGCGCGCGCGCCTTCTGGATCCGCTACACCTTTTTCAGCCCGGCGGGGCAGCCGCGGGAGGCCGTGGGCGAAATCTGGGCCGTGTTCTTCGATGGCGAACGGCGCCGCATCGTGGCGGTGAAGAACCAGTTCGCGCTGGGCGACTGCACGATCGGCACCGGCGCGCCGGACTTGCTGATCGGCCAGTCGCAGCTCAGCGCCAGTTGCCTGATGGGCAGTGCCGCCACGTCCGCGCACCGGATCGCATGGGCGCTCGGCTACGACGCGCCGCAGGCACCGCTGCTGCTGCTGCCGGCCTCGCTGTACGCGGGCCGCTTTCCGCAATCGAAGGTGCTGGTGGGGGCGCCGGGCGCGCTGTTCGCGGGCGAGCTGGAGGTCGACGGCGAAACGGTGGCGGTGCAGCAGTGGCGCGGCAGCCAGAACCACAACTGGGGCAGCCGCCACACCGATACCTATTGCTGGGGCCAGGTGGCCGGCTTCGACGCTGCGCCCGAGGTGTTCCTCGAATGCTCGACGGCGCGCCTGAAATTCGGTCCCGTCTGGTCGCCGCAGATGAGCCTGGTGGTGCTGCGCATTGGTGCGCAGGAATTCTCGCTCAACAGCATCACGCAAGCCTTGCGCACGCGTGCGCGCATCGACGGTTTCGGCTGGGACATCGACGCCCGCTCCCTAGGTGTGCGCGTGCAGATCCGCATCGAGGCGCCGCGCGAAGCGTTTGCCGGCTTGCATTATCCAAATCCGCCGGGCGGCGTCAAAACCTGCCTGAACTCCAAACTGGCGTCGTGCACGCTGACCGTGACCCTGCGCGGGCAGGCGCCGCGCACGTTCAGCTCGCGTCACGGCGCCGCCTTTGAAATCCTCACCGACCGCACCGACCACGGCGTGGCCATCCTCGCTTGAGAACAACGACAACCGACATGACAATCATCACTCCCACACCACGCCTTCTGGCCGCCCTGCTCGTCGTCGCAAGCACCCTTGGTCCCGCCCATGCCGCGCCCGACGATGCCACCGTCGCCGCGCACATCAACGGCGCGCCCGTGCACGCGCTCACCTTGCGCGCATTGCAGCACCAGGCGCGCGACCAGCCCGGCCGCCCGTCCGCCGAGGCGGTGCTGGCCGACATCGTGGCGGACCGCCTGCAAGCGGACTGGTCGCGCTCGCGCTTCAGCGCCGCCCAGCTCTATCCCGCCAGCACGGTCGGCTTCGCACCCGAGGTGGGGGTGGACGACCGCCTGGTCGGCCTGCTGCGCAGCATGTACGCCAAGGAACTGGAAGCGGCCCTGCGCGCCCTGCCCGGCGGCACTCTTGCCGGCGTCATCGAGGCCACTTTCCCGCTGGCGCCAAAGCAGCTCGACCGCCTGTTCGGCGCCCCGCGCGCGCTGCGGCTCGGTTACGACTTCAATGCGGAGCAGGCCGCGCTGGCCGCCCAGACGCCGCTGCTGCGCTATCGCCTGGGCAGCGCACCGCCGGTGACCCTGACGCTGGGGGACGTGTACCAGCGCCAGAACGTGCAGGGCCGCATGGACTTCTTCAACCGCAAGCTCGATTTCATCGAGCAGCAAGCGCGCCTGCGGGTGGCGGGCCTGTTCGTGCTGGACTGGGCGGACCGCCAGTTCGGCGCGCAGGCGCTGGCCGATTTGCGCCAGGCGCTAAGCGAGCAGGAAGCGGTGCGCGGCGCCATGCGCCAGTACGGACTGGCGGACGGCGCTGAAGCGCACAGCCCGCTGCAAACGGCGCTGGCGCGCCAGGTCACGCAGGCCGAGATCGGCGCCTTCTACGCGGCGCACAAGGAACAGTTCCGGCGTACCGAGAAGGTGCGCGCGCGCCACATCCGCGTCAACAGCGAAGCGCTGGCGCAGCGGATTGCGGCCGAAGCGGCGGCGGGCAAGGACTTCGGCCTGCTGGCGCGGCGCCATTCGACAGCGCCCAACGCTGCCCGTGGCGGCGACCTGGGCTGGGTGATGCAGACCGACGAGCCGGACTGGCTGTCGGCGCTGGCGCTGCTGCAACCGGAAGGCAAGGTGTCGAGCCCGTTCCGCGCGCCGGTGGGGCCGGGGGCGGTGGCCACCTGGGACATCCTGCTGGTCGAAAAACGGGTGGAGGGCTTCCACCCGCCCGACTCGGAAACGGTGCGCTACATGGCGCGCAAGGCCATCGCCCATGAGCGCGCGCGGACGGAATTCGCCGCCGCGCGCAGCAAGCTGGTGCGCGCGGCCACGGTCGCCGTCAACCGCAAGCTGCTCGATGAACAGGCGCGCGGCGCCGCGGGTGCGCCATGAGGCCGGCACTGCAGTTGCTGGTCGGCGCGGCACTGGTGGGGAGCGCAATCTGGCTGGTGTGGCCGGCGGAGGAGGCGCCGCCCGAAGCTGCCACGGCGCACGCCACCGTCAGTACGCGCGCCGCTGTTGCCGGCCGGCCCTGGCTGGACGCCTGGCCGCCGGACACCAAGGCCGCGCCGGCTGATGAGGCGCCGCTGCCGGCGGCGCAAAGCCTGGCGCAGACCCGCGTCTACGGCGACCCCGAAGCGCCGCCGATTGCGCTCGATGTGCCCGCGCGGGCGCGCCCCACCGCCGAGGAACTGGCCGACCCGAAGGCCTACCAGGCATTTGAAGCGCGCCAGAACGCGCAGGTGATGGCCGCTTACGTCAAGGCGGTCGACGAGGAGCTGCCGCGCCTGCGCGACGACATCGCGCGCGGGCGTTCCATGGGCATCGCCGCCGACAAGATCGCCAAGGCGGAAGACAAGGCGCGCGGGCTGGAAAGCATGCGCGCGCAGCTGTTGAAAGATCATCCCGCACTGGGGAAATGAGCGCGGCCGCGTGCGCGGTCGTGGTAACACAGCAAGCCGACCGGGCATCGCGTTCGCGCTGCCCGTAAAACATTCTAATAATGGAGACCAGATGAAAGCAGTATTCAAGCTCGCACCCGTCGCATTCGCCCTGCTCGCGTTCCTGCCGGCCAAGGCATGGAATACCGAAACGCACCGCCGCATCGTGCTCGACGCCGTCGAGTTCATGAAGGCGCATCCGGACCAGACGCGCTACGCGACCCTGGTGGCGGGCGTGACGCGGGCCGGTTACACGATCGAGCAGTTCGCCGCCGCCGTCGGCCAGGGCGCGCACGACGTCGACTATTTCGAGGACACCTACATCTGCGGCGCAACCACCGGCAACTGCCAGGGTTCGCCGCTGTGGGGCTTGGGTTCCGGGCTGGCGCGCTACACCTCGTTCTGGCACTTCCAGAACCATACGGCGGGCGCCGACGTGCACGGCAACGACTTCGGCGGCTACCACTACGCCAAGCTGGGCAATCCGGGCGACATCGACAAGCTGGCGGCGGCCTGGCTGGTCAACGATTACCTGGACGATGGCGCCGGCGGGCTCGGCGGCTGGTTCGGCGACGCCAGCAAGTACAACACCTTCGGCATCACGGAAGCGCGCTACCGCCAGGGCGGCTATTCGACCGCGAGCATGTACCAGGATTACCAGCATTTCCCGTTCCAGCCGCTCGACAACCTGGCGCAGCATTTCTGGACGCGTTTCCTGCAGGCGCCATCGGCGCAGTCGCTGGGGTTCGCCTTGCATTCGACCGACCTGCTGCAGCCGCACCACACCTTTAACGTACTCGGCCACAACCATTCGGGCTGGGAAGGCTGGATCGGCGACCATTACGATACCGAAAAGCTGAACGATCCGGCGCTGGTGCTGGCGGCGCTGAACGATTTTGCGCCGCTGGCCAATAACGCGACCGACATCCGGCCGCTGCTCACGCAGGGCGGCACGTACTCGTATAAATATGGGGGCGCGGTGATGTCGTCGACCGATCACGCGGTACGGCGCGGCGTGGCCAAAAAGATGGTGCCGCACGCGATTGCGATGGTGGTGCGCGTGCTGGACCGGGCTGCAGTGCGGCTGGCGCTTTAAGCAGCTGGGCCGGAGTCCGCTGCGGCGGGTAAGCACCAGGAAGGATAGCGTCCTCCTGTATCGCTAAGAATCAGGGGAGTACCAGCTCCCGCCACAATGGAAGGGGCTGGTATGGAGGGGAAATTCTGCCCAGCCGTTCCAAGTGGCCCTTCCATTTAGCAGCTAGC